>JBIISK010000039.1:0-20806 GCA_044341045.1 Sediminibacterium sp.
TGCGACGGAAACCAATGATGTTAGTAATGCGCAATTTGTTTATAAGCATCATGATTTACTTCGTACTAGCGCACTTGGAAATTTTAAAACACTTACAAAAAACATAACCCTCGATCCGGGCATGCTCGTTTATTTAAATGGGCAGTACAATACCCTCACAGCTCCTGATGAAAACTATGCGCGTGAAATTCAAGAACTTTTTTGTTGTGGTAAAGGGCCGGACTCATTGTATACTGAGGCAGATGTTAAAGCCGCAGCAAGAGTATTAACCGGGTGGCGTAACAATGCCACAACCCTTAATTCTTATTTTACTGCGTCAAGACATGACAGTGGTAATAAAACATTTTCCTCTTTTTATAATAATAAAGTTATTACTGGTCGCAACTCTGCAACCGCTGGCGAACAAGAATTAGATGATTTAATTAACATGATATTTACCACCCAAGAAGTGGCTAAATATATGTGTAGAAGGCTTTATAGGTGGTTTGTGTATTATGATATTGATGATACAGTAGAGCAAAACATTATCACGCCACTAGCGAATTTATTTCGGACAAGTAATTACGAGATATTACCGGTACTAGACATGCTTTTAAAAAGTGAACATTTTTTTGATGTATTGTCAAGAGGTTGTGTTATTAAAAGTCCGGCTGAACTAGTGATTGGATTTTGTAGGGAATCGGAAATTGTTTTTCAGCCTGACACTGATTACGTAACCAATTATGGATTTTACAACTATATGGTTAGTTGGCTTAGTAATATGCAACAAAATATTGGCGATCCTCCCGATGTAAGCGGATGGAAAGCATATTACCAAGAACCTCAATTCAACGAGATTTGGATCAATAGTGATACGCTACCAAAGCGCAATCAGTTTACTGATACTATGGTTGTAAGTGGCTATACTTTTAATAGTAAAAAAATCCAATTAGATCCACTTGCTTACGCAAGAACATTTTCAAATCCCGGCGATCCAAATGCATTTATCGCAGAATTAACAGAACGCTTATTGGGGCTTGATATCTCTGCCGCATCAAAAGCGCAGCTAAAAAAAGATATTTTATTAAATGGCCAAAGCTTAGATATTTATTGGACACAGGCTTGGGATTTATATATATCAACGCCTACCAATACCGCAAATACTACATCGGTTCGTACTAAAATACGCGACCTCGTAAAATATTTAATGAATCTAGCCGAGTATCAACTAGTTTAAAATTATCCCCCAATGAAACGTAGAGATTTTTTAAAAAATACAGTCCCCGTTGGTGTGGTGATGCCATCATTAGTGGGTGGATTTTCATTTAAGGCATTTGGTGCAGAAGATCCTATTGCGCAATCATTATTACTGCCTGCTGCTATAGAAAACGATCATGTACTTGTTATCATTCAATTAAATGGTGGTAATGATGGATTAAATACGGTGATCCCGCTCGAAAATTTTTCAAATTATGTTAATGCGCGTTCTAATATTTATATTCCTGAAGACAAAGTTTTAAAATTATCAGGTGTTACCAAAGCAGGTCTACACCCTGCTATGACTGGTCTTCAAGCCATGTACGATGATGGCGAATTAAGTATTGTACAATCTGTGGGCTATCCGCAACCTAATTTTTCGCACTTTAGGGCTACCGATATTTGGATGAGTGCAAGTGATAGCAATACGGTTGTAAATAGTGGTTGGGCGGGAAGATTTTTGGATGCTGAATTTCCAAATTTCCCCAATGGTTATCCTAATGCTACCATGACAGATCCGTTGGCAATTCAAATTGGTTCTGCAACCTCTTTAACATTTCAAGGCCCTGCAGTAAGTATGGGAATGAGTATTAGTAATACTTCTAGTTTTTATAATTTAATTAATGGCGTTCGTGATACGGCGCCAAATACACCCGCCGGAAAGGAACTCAATTTTGTGCGCATGGTGGCGCAACAAACGCAACAATATGCAGCAGTTATTAAAGATGCTGCTGCCAAAGTTCCAACACAGGTGACGTATCCGACAAGTAATTCTTTGGCAGATCAGTTAAAAATTGTTGCAAGACTCATTAAAGGAGGCTTAAAGACACGTGTGTACATGGTAAATTTTGGTGGCTTTGATACCCATGCGGTTCAAGTAAATGCCACAGATACAACAACGGGTGCACACGCAACCTTGTTAGGTAGAGTGAGTGATGCAATTAGGGCTTTTCAAAAAGATCTTAAATTTTTGGGTGTAGACGACCGTGTTGCGGGTATGACATTTTCTGAATTTGGAAGACGTGTTAAATCCAATGGTAGTTCCGGTACCGACCATGGCGCTGCTGCTCCATTATTTGTTTTTGGAAAAAATGTTATACCTGGTGTTTTAGGAGCTACGCCTAAATTTGGTGCTAATGCAACTGTTGGAGAAAATGTACCTTTTGAATTTGATTTTAGAAGTGTGTATGCAACGCTTTTATCCAATTGGCTCTGTGTTTCTGATACCGATCTCCAGCAAATTATGCTTAAAAACTTTCAAACACTACCACTCGTAAATGCAGCTGCTTGTAAGAAAGCAGTTAATTTGTCGGGCGAGGATTTAGTGCATAATTATCCCAATCCATTTACGAGTAAAACAGTGATTTCATTTAAAACAGCTGGTGGTCACACCCTCATTCAGGTGATGGATATGTTAGGTCGTGTGATTACTAATTTAACGGATCGTGATTATGCTGCTGGTACGTATACGGTTGTATTTGATTCAGGTAGCCTTCCTACTGGCGTGTATTATGCGAGACTTCAAAACATGTCTATACAACAGGTTCACACAATGTTAAAAGTCAAATAGGTTTGCGTTAAAATTCTTGCTTACTTTGTAGGATGGAAATCAGTTTTAATACACCAGCTCTTCTTTTTCCTGCTATTAGCTTAATTATGCTCGCATACACCAACCGTTTTTTAGCATTAAGTAGCAGGGTTAGAAATTTGCATGATAAATACCAGAACCAAGAACAAAAACTTATCATACACGGTCAAATAAAAAACCTTCGCTACCGCTTAAAGCTCATTAAAAACATGCAAGCATTAGGGGTGGTTACATTTTTAGGTTGCATACTTTGCATGTACCTTATTTATGTTCAGTTCATGCTTGCTGCTAACATTGTATTTGCAATTAGTTTGTTGTCTTTTTCTGCTTCTTTGCTACTCTCACTTTTAGAAATACAATTAAGTACCAAAGCGCTTGAGTTAGAACTGAGTGATATGGAAGGGCTCGAAGATCCTTCTGTGATTGAATACTTTAAAAAGAAATTCGGAAAAGAATAAAATCCGCAATTTAACGCGTTACTTTTCTCTCTCCAATTTGCTGACGCCACATCGCGTAATAAAGTCCTTTCTCTGCTAGAAGTGCTTCGTGCGTTCCGGTTTCAACAATCTGCCCTTTTTCTAATACATAAATCCTGTTCGCATGCATGATCGTGCTCAGCCTATGTGCAATCATCACTGTAATTTGTTCACGCTCTTCAGAAATAGCATGAATGGTTCTTGTAATTTCTTCTTCTGTAATACTATCGAGTGATGACGTTGCTTCGTCAAAAATAAGTAAATGTGGATGTCTTAGTAATGCACGTGCAATAGACAACCTTTGTTTTTCCCCACCACTAAGTTTTAAGCCGCCTTCACCAATAATACTATCTAGCCCTTGTTGTGCTTTGGATAAAATAGAATGGCAACTTGCTTTTTCGAGTGCTACAATCATTTCGGGATCAGTGGCATTTGGAAATACGAAGCTTAAATTTTCTCTGATAGTGCCTGCAAATAATTGTGTGTCCTGCGTAACAAATCCAATTTGATTTCTTAGTTCTTCAAAATCAATATCATTTTCTTTAGCGCCATTGTATTCGATATGTCCATTTTGAGGCCTGTAAAGACCCACCAATAATTTAACAAGGGTGCTTTTACCAGCACCAGAAGGGCCCACAAAAGCAATCGTTTCTCCTAGTTTAACGTCAAATGAGATATTGTCAAGCGCCTTGAATTGTGCGCTTTGGTGCTGAAATGAAACACCAGAAAAGGCAAGGGTTTGAACTGCACCAACAGAGGTTGGATGATCTGGCCTTCCTTCTACTTCACGACTCATTAGTTTGTGAAAATTTTGAAGAGATGCTTCTGCTTCTCTATAACTTAAAATAATGCTACCAATTTCTTGTAGTGGACCAAAAATAAAGAAGCTATAAAATTGAAGTGATATCAATTGACCAACTGTTAGAACGTCTCTATAGATAAGCCACATGAGCGTAAAAGTGATCACTTGTCTTAAAAAATTAACAAGGGTCCCTTGTATAAAACTAAGCGAACGAATACTTTTTACTTTTTTAAGCTCAAGCCCTAAAATTTTATAGGTATTAGTGTTGAGTCTTTTTACTTCTTGGTCTGTTAAACCTAAGCTTTTTACAAGTTCTATATTTCGTAAGCTTTCTGTGGTGGTACCCGCAAGTGCAGTTGTTTCTCCAACAATTGCTTTTTGAATTACTTTTATTTTTTTACTGAGTAAATTGGTAACGGCTCCAATAAGTATAGCGCCACCTAAATAAATAGGTACAATTGACCAGTGTAGTCTGGTTGCATAAATTGAAACAAATATTACACTAACAATAATGCCAAACAATACATTAATGACATATCCAATAAACTTTTCGGTGTCGGCTCTTACTTTTGTTAAGATGGAAAGCGTTTCACCACTTCGTTGGTCTTCAAAATCTTGATAGGGTAAACGCATGGAGTGTTGCAGTCCATCTGTAAAAATTTTAGCACCAAATTTTTGTATCACAACATTAACGGCATAATCCTGAAAAGCCTTTGCTAGCCTACTTACCATCGCAGTGCCTACAAGTAAAAAAAGCATACCCATAATGCCTTTGATAAATTCATTTTCACTTCTAAAAGTTCCGTCTGCATTGGTTTTTGCATGATTGGCAAACTGGTCAATTAGTTTACCAAAAATCATGGGATCGAACAATGAAAAGGTTTGGTTAATACCTGCAAGTAGTAACGCTAATAGTACCAGCCCTTTATAAGGCTTTAAATAAGTAATGAGTAATTTCATAATGCTAAAGTATTATTCTGATGCTGCTGCAGCTTCATTGCAAGTGTCAATAAACGCCAACATTTCAGGGCGTCCAGTTTTTAATTCGGCGCTTGTTACAAAATGGCGGGGTAAAAATTGCCAACTTTCTTTGAGGACAGCAAAAAAGCTATCTATATTTCTTTTAACAACGCCAGGTTTTTCTTTATCAATTTTAGTAAACACCAGTGTAAAAACAATACCCCAACTATCTAATTGACTAATAAATTCTAAATCGTTTTTTTGAGGACCATGTCTACTATCAATCAGCACAAAAACTTGTACTAGGTTTTCTCTTTTTTTGAAATAACCTTCAATCATTTGTTCCCAGCGTCTCCTGTCTGTTTGAGACCTTTTTGCATAGCCATAGCCAGGCAAATCAACAATAAACCACTTGCTTCTTGGTGCTTTTGCTTTTTGAGTGCTTTCTATTTCAAAATGGTTAATGAGTTGTGTTTTTCCGGGCGTACCAGATGTTTTGGCTAAACTCTTCTGACCAGTTATCATATTAATCAGTGAAGATTTGCCCACATTGCTTCGACCAATAAATGCATATTCGGGTCTATCAGGCTTTGGACATTTGTCAAAACTAGGACTTGAAACCAAATAGCTGGCTTTTGTAATTTCCATGCTGCAAGGTAACAAAAAGCCCGCTTAGTTTAATAAGCGGGCTAATAAAAGAGGTTGTTTCAGGCCTATTAATTGTTTTTTTTAATTAAACTATCTATTGGGTATGTTGCTTTCATGGAGTCGAGTACAGACTGGGCCCAGTTCGTTATTACAACTCTTTCTTCTTCTGTTAATTTTGCTTCGGAATGAATGAGGCGATAAGACTCAAGCGGCATTTCACCTTCTTTCACCTGCTCTATTACTTCTTCCATTTTATGGTATTGCTTGCGTAGTTTATAATTGGCAAAATCATCCAAATTAAAATGTTTTTTACCATCTACAATATGGTCATTGATCCACCAAGCAAGCGGCTGAACACTAGCATACCATGGGTACTTTGAGTTATTGCTATGACAATCATTACAAGCTTTTACTAAAATAGCATCTACTTCTTTTGACACAGGATATAGAGTCGCAATATTTTTCGAATGGTCATCTGAAATATTTTTTTCAGGTCTAAACACTTGAAATACCACTAAGACAACAACAAGTGCAAGCCCAATTTTTTTTAGTAAGCTCATGGGGGTAATTTTTATATTAAAATATTACCGGTCATTTCTGCCGGTATTGGTATATCCATTAATTGTAAAATAGTAGGTGCAATGTCGCCCAGCTTACCTGCTTTAAGGTTTACTTTTAAATCATTGTCTACTAGAAATAAAGGTACCAAATTTAAGGTATGTGCCGTGTTAGGACTTCCGTCTTCGTTGATCATAAAATCAGCATTACCATGGTCTGCAGTAACAAGTAGGGTATACCCGTGCGCAAGGCCTGCTGTAACGACTCTATTTACACAAGCGTCTACGGTTTCTACCGCTTTTATGGCTGCTTCAAAAACGCCTGTATGGCCTACCATATCTGCGTTTGCATAGTTTAGACATATAAAATCAGCAGATTCGGCTTCTATTTCTGGTACCAATAAGCCGGTGATTTCAACAGCACTCATTGCTGGTTGTAAATCATAAGTAGCAACTTTTGGGGAAGCCACCATAATTCTATTTTCTCCTTCAAAAGGTTTTTCTCTTCCGCCGCTAAAAAAGAAAGTTACGTGCGGATATTTTTCGGTTTCCGCAATTCTAATTTGCTTTTTACCATGTGCAGCTAATACTTCACCTAAAGTATTTTGTAAATTATCATTTTCAAATACCACATGCACGCCTTTAAAGGTTTGATCGTATTGTGTCATGGTGGTATAATGAAGCTGTAATGGCTGCATATTAAATGCAGGGAATGCTTGTTGCGTTAACACTTCAGTAATTTCTCTACAACGGTCTGTTCTGAAATTAAAACAGAATACCGCGTCGCCCTCTTTGATTGCAGCAACGGGTTCGTTATTGTCATTTACAATAACAGTAGGTAGTAAAAACTCATCGGTGGTATCTGCAGCGTATGCAGCTTCTAAAGCAGCGGCAGCGCTAGTAGCACGAGGCCCTGCACTATGCACCAAACAATCATAAGCGAGCTTTACTCTTTCCCATCTTTTATCACGGTCCATGGCGTAATAACGGCCACTAATGGTCGCAATTTTACCTACGCTATTTTGTAAATGCTGTGTAAGTGTGGTGATAAAACCTAGTCCACTTTTAGGGTCAGTGTCTCTACCATCTGTAAATGCATGAATGTAAACTTCGGTAAGTCCATTTGCTTTGCAGTAATCGCAAATAGCGGTTAAGTGATTGATATGTGCATGCACGCCACCATCACTTACAAGTCCCATTAAGTGAAGTGGTTTGTTGTTGGTTTTCGCGTATGCTACTGCTTCTAAAAAGGTAGGATTGTTTGCAAGTTCACCCGTTTTTATCGCAACGTTAATGCGTTGTAATTCTTGATATACAATACGGCCTGCACCAATATTTAAGTGTCCCACTTCTGAATTACCCATTTGTCCTTCCGGCAAGCCTACCTCTTCGCCACAAGTAACGAGTGTGCTATTTGCATATTTTGTATAAAGACTATTTACAAAAGGCGTTTTTGATTGTTGGATGGCATCAGACATTTTTTTTGTACCAAGTCCCCATCCGTCCATAATGACGAGAATTACTTTGCGCTTCATACTACAAATTTACAACCTTTATTTTTGAGGTAAAACCTCAATTTTAAAGGGTTTAGGCTTATTAATTGCTGCATCTTAGTTATTTTTGGGTGAGTCAATCAAAACCAGACCATGAAAAAGCATTTATTAGGCCTTCTGTTCCCACTTCTGCTGTTATCGACAGCATTTGAAGGGCCTTTTCAAGGTGATGCCGATCAAGTTATTGCTGCTTTAAAATCTGGTAATGCTTCAGAAATTGCAAAACACTTTGCAGTGGTCGTAGACATTAAATTTCTGAATGCACCGGAAGATAAAATTGTAGCAACCGAAAAAGCTGCCGAAAAACTCGCCGCTTTTTATTCCGAACATAAGATCAAGGGTTTTGAACGTACTGCCCAAAGAGAAATTGGAAACACGATGTATTTGACGGGGAAAATTTCAGGCGGCGCAAAAAATTATAATATTACGCTCATGCTCATGAAAAAAAATGGAGCGCCTTATCATATTGTAACCCTTCGTGTTAATTAATGACCATTTTATTTTGATGAGTAAAAAAAATAAATCAGACGCAAGGGGGTTCATTTATAGCACCGATCCAAATTTTAGCTTTGAGCCAGCGCAGGATGAAATATTGGAAACCTTACCGCCAGCAAAACAACCACTACGCATTAGGCTAGACACCAAACATAGAGCTGGTAAGGCTGTTACGCTTATTACAGGATTTATTGGCACAAGCGACGACGCAGAAAAATTAGGCAAACAGCTAAAAAATTTTTGTGGTACGGGAGGTTCTGTAAAAGATGCTGAAATTATTGTACAAGGAGATCAGCGCGATAAAGTGTTACAGTGGCTATTAAAAAATAGTTATAGCGCTACCAAAAAAATCTAATGATTACAATTTTAGTAGTCAATCTCTAATTTCAGCTTTTCTTTCAATTCTTTAAGTAGCGGATATTGCTCGCTGATACGTTCAAATTTTTGTTTACTATTTAAACGCATGTGAATAGGCACATCTTCTTTTTCTGTGGCGTCAACAATGACACTAAATTTTATAGACCTGTTATTAAACGTAGCAAATATTTGATCAATGAGCATCATACGCTCCTGTTCTACAAATTTTTGAGCTGTTAAACCAGGTACACGAACCGTAAAATGAATATCGTTTTCTATTTCAAGCACTGCCATTTTAAATGTCCCAGACGAGGAGTGCTTTTGTTGTGCTTCAAGTGTTGCACCATAAGCGTCCCAGCAAGCCCTCAGCTTTTCTAAATTTAAAGATTCTGCTTCTTTAACCTCTTCGATAGCATATTGATCACCATATTTTTCCCTTAAGGCAGTTAATAGGTTCTTTTTTGGACCCGTGGTTTGTGCGCTTGCTGTGCTAGTTGCTGCCGTCGAAGTTGTTGCTACTTTTGTAGGTGGCTGTGCAGGTGCAGCAGCTGGCATTGGAGCAGGGGCGGCAGCTGGCGTTTGCGATGCAGCAGGCGTTGATAGGCTCACCGATATACCCGTATCTATTAAAAGGCTTGGTTTGTTAGTAGTTGAACTATTTGGAGGGGTAACAACTTGTATAGAAGGAATGCTTCTTGTTTTAATGGCTACTGGGCCGTCAATCCGTTTTTTTTTTACAATCGAACCATTTTCTGAAGCAAGTTCTATTGCTTCTTGTAAAAAATTAAGTTTAATAAGCGTGAGTTCTACATGTAATCTTTTGTTACGCGCCATCTTATAATTAATCTCCGCTTCATTCAAAATATTAAGCGCACTCACCAAATACGACATACCCATAGCGGCGGCAGCGGAAATATATTTTTCTTGCATGCCTTCAACTACTTCTAATAAAGGGGCTGATTTGGGATCCTTGCAAACCAAAATATTACGAATGAATTCGGCAAAGCCGTTAAGTACCATATCGCCTTCAAAACCCTTTCTATTGATTTCATCATAAAGGATCATAGATGCCGCCAAATCCTTTGCTTGCATGCTTTCTAGCATTTTAAAGAAATAGTCTTCGTCTAAAATATTTAAATGCTCTAGGGTGTTTTGATAGGTTAAACTACCACCCGTAAAACTTACAATTTTATCTAAAATGCTCAGAGAATCACGCATACAGCCTTCGCTCTTTTGTGCAATTACTTGTAGCGCTGCACGCTCGGCTTTAATTGATTCTTTACCAGCAATTTCTTCTAAATGTTCTACGGTGTCGTTGTTGGTAATTCTTTTAAAATCAAAAATTTGACAACGACTTAATATAGTCGGAAGAATTTTATGTTTTTCGGTGGTCGCTAAAATAAATATTGCATAAGAAGGTGGCTCTTCTAATGTTTTTAAAAATGCATTAAAGGCACTAGCGCTGAGCATGTGTACCTCATCTACAATATATACTTTGTATTTACCAGCCTGCGGTGCAAATCTTACCTGTTCCACAAGGGATCTAATATCATCCACCGAGTTGTTACTCGCCGCATCCAGTTCATGAATATTTAATGAAGTGCCCGCATCAAAAGATACACAACTATTACAGGTGTTACAAGCTTCGCCATCTGGTGTAGGGCTTGTGCAATTAATGGTTTTGGCTAAAATTCTGGCACATGTTGTTTTACCAACGCCTCTTGGTCCACAAAACAAAAACGCATGTGCGAGTTGATTGTTTTTGATGGCGTTTTTTAGGGTTGTCGTAATATGCGATTGCCCAACAACAGTATTAAAGTTTTGGGGTCTGTACTTACGGGCCGAAACAACAAAATGATTTTTCATAACAGGGTTGCAATATAAGCACAACGGTAGGCTTACCCTTATCTAAAACCCACCTTTTTTGCACATGGGTATAATTTTAGCCGTATACCATTTCTGGGTGACGCTCAAAGGGCTTTGCGGCATCAAAAAGACATCTGAAAGTGACCATCCTCCGACTTGGCTTAGCCCCTAAGCTCTTATAAATATTGAGCATTTTTGGGTTCCAATCTCCAGCCCAGCCCATTTCGTAGCGGTCATACCAATCTTTGTTTTTAATGAGTAGTGAGCATTCCTGAATCATGAAGCTGTCAATACCTAGTGATTGATATTTAGGAACAATTCCAAAAGCGAGTCCGGTTAATTGTTTGTTTTTGCCCGTTTTTGTCATGTACAATAAACGAAGTTTTTCGAACCAGCCCAGTTTACCATTAAAGTGTTTGAAATATTGATTGAGGTCCGGAATGTTAATGAACATTCCAATAGGCTCTGCTTTATAATACGCAAACCAAACAAGGCGTTCATCCATAATAGGTTTCATGGTTTTAAACAGCTTGATCACTTGTTCTTTGGTGATTTCTTTAGCTTCACCATGTTGCGCCCATGCGGCGTTGTATACTGTTGCAAAATCTCCCGCATATTTTTCAAGCTCACTTAATTTAACATGCTTGGCCACATAGTCTGGCTTTGCAGCAAAGCGTGCGTGTCTTTCAGGAAATCTACTAGGTAGTTCCTCTTTTACACTCATGGCATAATAGTACTGGTTGTAATAATTTTGAAATCCGTAGTTGCTAAATAGTGTTTCGTAATATTCGGGATTATAAGACATGCCATACATAGGCGGCTTGTCAAAACCTTCTACCATTAGTCCCCACCACTTGTCTCTGTCTCCAAAATTGATGGGTCCGTCCATGGCTTCCATTCCTTTTTGTGCAAGCCAATCTTTGGCGGTATCAAATAATAAATTAGCAGCTGCCTGGTCATTGATGCAATCAAAAAAACCAACGCCACCTGTTTTAAATTCGGTTCCTTTATTTATATATTTTGAATTTGTAAATGCTGCGATGCGTCCTACGAGCGAGCCGTCATCTGTTTGAAGTATCCACCTTTTCGCTTCTCCGTATTTGAAATTTTTATTTTTAGCAATATCAAAAACATCGTTAACCTCATTGTTTAGGGGTCTAATATAATTGGGGTTGCCTGCATTGATAATCGCTTGCACGTCTAAAAAATCTTGTGCGGTTGCTGCGCTTGTTACTTCAATTAAATGCATCGTATTTCTTTGCTTCAAAGTTAGGATTTGGATGTTACAATTGGAGCTCTTCTTTTTTAAATAGAATACGTTCCATTTTTGCATCATGGTCGTAAATATCTTTTCTAAACTGTAATACACCGTTAGCATCTACCCAACTTGTAAAATAGGCCATAAAAACGGGTATTGTTTTTTTAAGGGTTACCCATTTTTCTTTTTGCTGGTGCATGGCAGTATCTATTTTAATGGCTGTCCAACTGGTATCATTTCTGAGTAGGTAGCCAGCCATTTTACGGGCGTCACCTAACCTAATACAGCCATGGCTTAAGCTCCTATTTTGCTTTGCAAAAAGATGCTTGCCTGGCGTGTCATGTAAGTAAATATTATACGCATTTGGAAATAAGAATTTTACCAGACCCAGTGAATTTGCTACACCTGGTAATTGTCTAACAGTAGGCACATCACCTGGGATGGTGATCTCCATATTTTTAGAAGCCAAATAATTTTTATTTTTTCTCATGCCAGGTAAAATTTCTGCTTTTACAATACTTGGTGGCACATTCCAATAAGGGCTAAAAACAATGTAGCGCATTCTGTTACTAAATATGACTGTATTATTGGATTCTGATCCAACAATAACGGGCATTTTAAACTGAATTTTGCTGCTATCAAATACAAGAAGTTGATAGGCTGGAATATTTACAACAATATAATTGCTGTCTAGCATGGCGGGCATCCAACGTAAGCGCTCTAAGTTAATGGCGATGGTATTTACATAGTGTTGAATGGGTGTGCTAATAGCTTTCAATAAATTCCTATCTATAATGCTCGTGGAAACAAGCCCCATTCTTTCTTGAAATTTATGAATGGCAATGCCAAGCGTATTACTATATAACGATGTGGTATCCGTGCTTTTAAAGTCGCCCAGTAAATGTAGTTTCTTTTTTACCTGCCTAATAACCGGCACCATTTCTCCTTTTTTTATTTTTATATTGGAAGGTGTGATATGAATGCCCGTATCAACTGCCGCAATCGTAGAAAGGCTTGCGAAATTTTCGAGTAGTTGTTTAAAGTTTTGGCTACCTGTATTGAATCCCATTTTAGCCGCTGGGCTAAGCCAGTTTTTTAATTGATTTGCCAGCGTTATTGATTTTTTAGGAATACGCCAATTTACGTCAGCTGGGTCCATACCACTGGGCATTAGCCATTTGTTTGCATATCTAAAAAATGTAAGGCTTAAGGATAGTTCTATATTTATTGCGGTATTGTTTTGAGAGAAATTTTGTTTGGTTAGTTGTATTATAAAACTGCTATCAATTGTATTAGGGGCAATCTTGTTTACGTGCGCTATAAAATCTTTGGTAATTTGCTTGACGCCCTTTGATTGTATCCAAACATATTGGTGTTTGTTGGACGCATAAAATTCTTTAATGGCAGTAATGTATTTTTGATCTACTTGGTTTTTACTAATAAAAGAATCAATTAATGATTCTGATATACTGTCTTTTTGTTGCGTATTGTAAATATTGCCCCAACTACTCGAAGCGAAAGTAGTGGTTATTATAAATAGTAGAAAAGCAAAAATTAAACGACTGCGTATGCTAAAATAGATTGCTTTCATGCAGTAATTTGATTGGGACATTTAATTTTTATATATAAGTAATGCGGCTGCTACCATACCAGCTGTTTCTGTTCTAAGCCTTGTGTTGCCTAGGCTTACAGGGAGGTAATTGGCGCTCAGTGCTGCTTCAATTTCTGAATCGGTAAAATCACCTTCTGGCCCAATCAAAATACTGGTATCGTTGCTGTTGGTTGCGTCTTTGAGTTCTATTTTATTGCCTTCTTCACAATGTGCAATGATTTGTTGAGCTGCAGGATGTTCTTTTATAAAAGCAGCAACAGATAATGGTTCGGTTAAAATAGGCAACCATGTTTGTTTGCTCTGAATGAGCGCTGCAACAAGTACGCCTTGCATGCGTTCTTGTTTGAGGTTAGAACGCTCGCTTCGCTCGCAAATTAACGGGACAATTTTTGTCACGCCCATTTCTGTCGCCTTCTCTAAAAACCATTCAAACCGGCTTGTATTTTTTAAAAGTCCAATGGCAATACAAACTTTTTTTAGTGGAGCAGGGGTATGGACTACCGATTCAATTTTTACGACTGTCTTTTTTTTGTCAGGCGCTACAATACTTGCTGTATATAGGTTTCCCACACCATCTGTGAGGTGTAGGCTTTCGCCAGTACGCATGCGCAGCACTTGAACACAATGTTTTGAAGTCACTTCACTTAATTCAAAGTGCGTGCTTGTTTGCTGAATAGTAGGTTCAAAAAAATAGGGCAGTGCCGACATGGTAAAACGTAAAAATACTATGTTTAAAAAGGTGTCTCGTTATCAAATCCTTCATCAAAATCACCTTCATTCATTTTGCTTTCTTTTTGAATAAAAAGTTTGGCGTTGTCTTGTCCTGTGCCGCCTGATGTACTTCCAGGGGCTACTGGCTTCCAATTGCTGGTTCCAAATCCTGAACCATCGCCATCCCATTCTTCAAATTTTTGAATGTCTAATTTGGCCCTAAGTTTAATGGTATCTAGTTGACCATTTCTATGCTTTGCAATTCTTATATGCGTTTCTCCGTGTGTGCTTTCGCCCATATCGTTACTCATTACTTCGTAGTATTCTGGACGGTAAATAAACATAACCATATCCGCGTCTTGTTCAATCGCACCTGATTCACGAAGGTCACTGAGCTGCGGCATTTTACTTTCCTTTCTGGTTTCTACCGCACGACTTAACTGCGAAAGTGCTACAATTGGAATGTTTAATTCTTTGGCAAGTGCTTTTAAGCTTCGAGAGATATTTGAAATTTCTTGTTCACGGTTATTGTTTCTGTCGCCGCTGCCGCTCATTAATTGCAGGTAGTCAATAATGATAATACCAACTTTGTGTTTGTTTACAAGTCGGCGGGCCTTGGCTCTAAATTCAAAGATGTTTAAAGCGGCAGTATCATCAATATACAACGGCGCGCGCTCTAATTTTTTCAACCCCTTTGCGTGTAGTTGTTGGTATTCATAATCTTCTAGTTTACCCCTAGAAATTTTTTCCATTTTAATTTCACTCTCTGCACTTAAAATACGTTGCACGAGCTGTGGTGCACTCATCTCTAATGAGAAAAACCCAACAGGGATAGGCTTTGTAGGGTGTAGCGCTGCGTTTCGTGCTAGATTTAATGCAAAGGCTGTTTTACCCACAGACGGTCTTGCCGCAAGGATAATTAAATCGGTTGGTTGCCATCCAAAAGTGATACGGTCTAGCGTTGCAAATCCACTTGGTACTCCAGAAATATCTTCAGTTTTGGTACGCAGTTCATCTATACGGTTGATGGTTTTTGCAAGTACTTGACCTATTTCTTCAAAATTCTTTTTTAAATAATTGTTGGTGATGTTAAACATTTTTGTTTCACTTTCATCTAGTAAATCAAAAACGTCGGTGCTGTCTTCGTATGCGTCACCAATAATTTCACCACTAATTCTGATCAGTTCGCGCTGAATAAATTTTTGTAAAATTATTCTTGCGTGTGCATCAATGTTAGCAGCAGAAACCACCGAGTTGGTTAGCTTGGTTATTTGATAAGGTCCACCCACTAGATCCAATTCTCCTTTCGATTTTAAACCTTCTACAACCGTTAAAATATCGATAGGCACACTGTCATTTTGTAGTTGCTGCATCACTTTAAAAATGATTTGATGCGCTTCTACATAAAAGCATTCTGGTTTAATGATTTCTGAAACCGTATCAAAAGCACTTTTTTCCAGCATGATGGCGCCCAACACTGCTTCCTCCAGTTCTTTAGCCTGCGGGGGTACTTTACCATAAAGCATGCTGCTCATGTCTATAGAAGGCTTTCTAGTTTTGCGGTTTGTATTGGTAATTTTTACGTCCATTTTGCGTTGCTTTAGTCTTTTGTTTGTGGTGCTTCCCACAAACAGAACAGAGCGAATATGCGCCAAGATTTGCGCTTTTTCAAGTATTTCTTCGCTATTTTTCGTCCACACGGAACTAACCGTTCCACGCAGGTTTTTACTGCGCTATTCACACAATTTACTACTGTTATCCACCAATATCAAAACTTATTCCACTAAAAAAGCTCATTATTAACAAATCTTGTGCAGAAAGAAGTATTGGGCGAATCTGCGTTTTGTTCTCACGAAAGCGTAGCATTTACGGCTATAAAAACTTATTTTTGAGGCCCTTAAACACGTATAAGCAATCATGACTATAAGTTATAACTGGCTATCTGAATACCTGCCTTGGAGCATTGAACCCGAAAAATTGTCTAAAATTTTAACGTCTATTGGTTTAGAAGTTGAAAGTTTAACGTTTTATGAAAATGTAAAAGGGGGACTTGCCGGCTTAACTGTTGGAGAAGTGCTTACTGTTGCGCAACATCCCAATGCCGATAAATTAAAAATCACAACTGTGCATATTGGTGCCGAAGCCCCACTACAAATTGTATGTGGTGCATCCAATGTTGCAGTAGGACAAAAAGTAATTGTAGCTACTATTGGCACTACTATTTATCCAAGTAGCGGCGATCCTTTAACCATGCGTGTTGCAAAAATTAGAGGTGAAGAAAGTTTTGGAATGATTTGCGCCGAAGATGAAATAGGACTCGGTAACAGTCATGACGGCATTATGATTTTAGCATCGGACACTGTTGTTGGAACCCCCGCTGCTACGCTGTTTGAGCCTTATCAAGACTGGGTGTATGAAATTGGTTTAACCCCTAACCGAATGGATGCGATGAGTCATTACGGTGTTGCTAAAGACGTGTGCGCTCATTTAACGCACCACGAAAAAGAAGCAAAACCAGTGGCTCCATTTCCATCGTCATTTAACCCAGATAAAAATAATAAAACCATTTCAGTTAGCATCGAAAACGAAACAGCGTGTAAGCGTTATGCGGGTATCGAATTAACCGGCGTAAATGTTTCTGATTCTCCAAGTTGGTTAAAAAATAGATTAACCGCCATTGGTGTAAGACCAATCAATAACATCGTAGACGTTACCAATTATATTTTACACGAAACCGGCCAACCACTGCATGCTTTTGATGCAGCTGCTGTTACGGGTGGCAAAGTGATTGTAAAAAATGTAGCTGCGGGTACCTCTTTTACAACCCTTGATACCAAAGAACGAAAACTACAAGATTCAGATTTACTCATTTGTAATGCCACAGATCCTATGTGCATTGCGGGTGTGTTTGGCGGCGCTGCAAGTGGCGTACATGCAGGCACTACTTCCATATTTTTAGAGAGTGCTTGGTTTCATCCAACTACCATTCGTAAAACATCTTTACACCATGGACTGCGCACAGATGCTGCTACTAGATTTGAAAAAGGGGTTGATATTGCTTCTACGGTTCAAGTATTAAAAAGAGCGGCATTACTTATTAAAGAAGTAGCTGGAGGTAGCATCAGTTCTGAAATTACAGACATCTATCCGGTGGTGACGCCTAAAACTGAAGTTGCTGTTAAATACCATTACATCAAAAAATTAAGTGGTAAAAATTACCATCCCGAAGCCGTTAAAAAAATCTTGACTGCACTAGGTTTTGAAGTGATTCAAGAGGGTATTGATGAACTCCGTGTTGCTGTGCCTTACAGCAAACCAGACATTAGTATTCCTGCCGATTTAGTTGAAGAAATTTTGCGAATTGACGGACTCGATAATATTGAAATTCCGACCACTATTACCATTAGCCCTGCTGTAGAAGTGGCCAGTGCTAAAGAAGTGATCAAAGAAAAAACAACACAGTTTTTAGTAGGCAAGGGTTTTGTAGAAATCTTTACTAACTCTATTACCAACAGCCAATATTTTACGCCAGCTGTTTTAGAAACTGCTGTTAAAATGATGAATAATTTAAGTGCCGATTTAGACGTGCTTCGTCCCTCGATGCTTGAGACCGGACTTGAAACCATCGCCTACAATTGCAATAGACGTAATCATAATTTGCGTTTGTTTGAATTTGGTAAAACCTATGCTACCACTGGTTCTGGACAGTACTCAGAAACGGAGCATTTGTGTATTTATTTGAGTGGTTTAGATACCGAAGAAGGCTGGCGTGTGAAGTCCAAAGAGCAGGACCTTTTAATGGCCAAGGGAATTTTGCAGGCGGTTGCTACGCTAACTGGAATACCTCCTATTAGCTGGTCATTAGACGACACTGCTAAGGATGCCGCAAGCACCTGTGTTGCTGCAACAGTGGGTAGCATTAAAATTGCTACTTTACTAGAAGTATCACCCAAAAAGCGTCAACAATTTGATATCAAACAAGGGGTTGTTTTTGTAGATATTGATGTGGCTGCACTCGTTACTGCTGCAGAAAAACAAAAAATTGTTTACACCGAAGTGTCTAAGTTCCCAGCCGTACAAAGGGATTTGGCACTTGTAGTGGACCGCGCTGTAACCTATGCTGCTATTGAGCTTGCGGTAGGTACAGTAAAACTTCCTAAGCTAAAAGGCATTCGTTTATTTGATGTATTTGAAAGTGATAAATTAGGCGTTAACAAAAAGTCGATGGCACTTAGTTTTACATTTGTGGACGAAGAAAAAACCTTGACAGACACAGAAACTGATAGCATGGTATCAAAATTAATTGGGGCTTTTGAAAAAGAATTATGTGCTGAAATCAGAAAATAAGCACTTATATTTATACGCATATTTACATGGTTGAATTCGAAACACATATTAAATCTTTACAAGAAAAGTTGCAGCTGCTCCTCAAAAATCAGCAGCAGCTGCTTCGCGAAAATCAGCGCCTAACCGCCGATTTAGAAAAAGCAACCGGTATGGTGCAACAGAAAGAGGAGATACTGCGAAGTCTTCAGCAACAGCTTGATGGACTCGGTGTAAGTTCTGCTAGTGGCTATTCGGATCAGGAAAAAGCAGCCCTAGAAAAGCGCATCAACACCTACCTCAAAGAAATTGACCACTGTTTAACGCTTCTTAAATAAATAGCATGTCAGAGCTTATTCCTATCAATATTGTTATTGCAGATCGGAGTTACCGCATCCGAATTGAACCCGCTGAGGAGGAAATGGTGCGCAAAACAGCCAGTCTCATCAACGACAAAATAGCCGAATACCGTCAAAATTTGGCTGGAAAAGACATGCAGGATTATGTAGCCATGGTGCTTTTATGGTTTGCCACCGAGCAAAATACCAGCACCATCCACGAACTAAAGTGGAAAGAAGCAGCTGAAAAGATAAACTCTCTCGAAAAACTCATTGATAAAGCGCTGATTTAAGTATCTTCGTTCCTATCCGTTTACTTATTAAAGTAAATCTTCATGTGTATGCGTGAAAGAATGATTGTGAACAACTTAAAAAAAGCTAAAAATGGACCAGACGATTGTCTCTATAATACTTGCCGCCACCTCACTAGTAGTAGGGGTTGTTGCGGGAAGGGTTTTCTTCGCAAAAAATACTAAAAAACAAATTGAAGAAGCCAACACCCAAGCCGCTAACATCTTAAAAGAAGCAGAATTAAGGGCTGAAACTGTTAAAAAAGAAAAGCAACTTGAGGCTAAGGAAAGATTTGTTCAGCTTAAATCTGAGCATGAAAGAGAAGTGTTGGAGCGCAACCGCAAAGTGGTAGACGTAGAAAACAGACTCAAGCAAAAAGAAATTACCGTTAACCAAAAAGAAACTTCGCTAGACAAACAAGTCAAAGAAAACGAAGCCATCAAAGAAAACTTAAACAGACAAATTGATGTGGTAAACGCCAAGCGTACAGAGCTTGAAAAACACCAAGAAGAACATATTCGCCGCCTAGAAAAAATTGCCAATTTAAGTGCCGATGATGCGCGTGAGCAACTCATCGAAAGCCTTAAAAATGAAGCACAAACACGTGCTTTATCCATGCAACAAGACATCATTGAAGATGCCAAACAAAAGGCAAATAAAGAAGCGCGTAAAATTGTTATTCAAACCATACAACGTACGGCAGCAGAGCAAACCATCGAAAATACAGTTACTGTATTTAACCTTGAAACCGACGAAATTAAAGGTCAAATTATTGGTAGAGAAGGTCGTAATATTAGAGCGATCGAAGCTGCAACGGGCGTAGACTTAATTGTCGACGATACACCGGAAGCAATCATCTTATCTTCTTTCGATCCACTACGCCGTGAGATTGCACGCTTAAGTTTACAACGCCTAGTTTCTGATGGTCGTATTCACCCAGCGCGTATTGAAGAAGTGGTTGAAAAAACACGCAGACAATTAGAAGAGCAGGTAATGGAAATTGGAGAGCGTACCGTTATAGAAATGGGTATTCATGGCCTTCACAAAGAGCTGATTCGTATTGTAGGTAAAATGCGCTTTAGATCTTCATATGGTCAAAACCTACTCATGCATAGTAGAGAAACGGCCAATTTGTGTGGAATCATGGCTTCTGAGTTAGGTATGAACCCTAAACTAGCAAAAAGAGCCGGTCTATTACACGATATAGGTAAGGTTCCTGACGAAGAAACAGAATTGAGCCACGCATTACTAGGTGCTAAACTCGCAGAAAAATATGGCGAGAATCCGGCAGTTGTAAACGCTATTGGAGCCCACCACGATGAAATGGAAATGCAATACGTGATTTCTCCTATTATTCAGGCTTGTGACGCCATTTCTGGCGCTCGTCCGGGTGCACGTAGGGAAATCATGCAACAATATTTACAACGTATTAAAGACCTGGAAAACCTGGCTTTAGCGTATCAAGGAGTAGAAAAGGCCTATGCCATTCAGGCGGGCCGAGAACTTCGCGTAATCGTTGAGGCTGAGAAGGTTACGGATGGTGATAGTGATAAATTGAGCTTCGAGATTGCTCAAAAAATCCAAACCGAGATGACCTATCCAGGACAGATTAAAGTAACCGTAATTAGAGAGAAAAGGGCAGTAAACGTAGCTAGGTAAAAAAAATTGCAAATCACTTCCGATTTTCGATTTTTACCCCTACCTTTGCCGTCCGCAAAAATTAAAAGATATGGAC
>JBIISK010000066.1:0-6255 GCA_044341045.1 Sediminibacterium sp.
GTATTCATATACGTTCTCTCCCTATCAGACTAGATCACACTTCAGTGACAAAGTAATTCAAGTCCTTAACAGAAAGTTTGTATAGCACCCGGCCAATGCCCCGTGTTTTTATATTTAAATAATACTATGTTATCATTCGAACAATTAAACTTAATTGAGCCTATTTTAGAGGCCGTTAAAGCAGAAGGGTACACGAATCCTACCCCCATTCAAGAACAGTCTATCCCCGTTTTATTAGAAGGAAAAGATTTGCTTGGTTGCGCACAAACAGGTACCGGTAAAACAGCCGCTTTTGCTATTCCAATTTTACAATTATTGTACAATAAAAAAAGTAGTCATAACGGCATCAAATCATTGATCCTTACACCAACGCGTGAGTTAGCTATTCAAATCGATGAAAGTTTTGAAGCCTATGGCAAAAAAACAGACCTAAGCCATAGCGTAATTTTTGGTGGTGTTTCACAAGTGCCACAGGTATCTATGCTAAGACGTGGTGTTGATATTTTAATTGCAACACCCGGTAGGTTATTAGACCTAATGCAACAAGGTTATATTAAATTAAACCAGCTAGAAATATTTGTATTAGATGAGGCAGACCGTATGCTAGACATGGGTTTTATCCATGACGTAAAAAAAGTAATTGCAAAACTTCCCGCTAAAAGACAAACCTTATTTTTCTCTGCTACCATGCCCCCAGAAATTGGACAATTGGCAAATAGTATTTTAAACAACCCGGTTAAAGTAGAAATTACACCAGTGTCTTCTACAGCAGAAAAAATTGACCAGTCTGTATATTATGTAGACAAAGGCAATAAAAAATTATTACTGGCGCACTTATTACAAGACGCTGGTATTAAAACAGCCCTTGTATTTACAAGAACAAAACATGGTGCCGATAAAGTAGTAAAAGACCTATTAAAACTTGGCGAAAAAGCTGCCGCTATCCATGGTAATAAATCACAAAATGCGAGACAAAAAGCCCTCACCGATTTTAAGTCTGGCGCTTTAAGAATATTAGTAGCCACAGATATTGCGGCAAGAGGTATTGACGTGGATCAATTATCACACGTTTTCAATTACGAGCTTCCAAATATTGCCGAAACCTATGTGCACCGAATTGGTAGAACAGGAAGAGCGGGCGCATCCGGCATTGCTATCTCTTTTTGTGATGGAGAGGAAAAAGCTTACTTAAAAGACATTCAAAAACTAATTGCACAAAGCATACCAGAAGTTAAAGAGCATCCTTGGGTACTCACATTTGCCGAAGAAAAAGCATCAAAGCAAAACTCAGGCTCTGTTAAAGGAGGTGGCGGAGGCTTTAGAGACCGACGAAACGGCAATAATAGCGGGGAAAGACGCTCATTTAGAGGTGGCGACCCAAGGCGTCATTCGACGGCTCCGGCCGGCAGATCTAGAAGAGAAAGCTAGACTAGAAAAAAAATGGGCTAAACTTGCCTAAAAATCAATAGAAACCCTACTTTTGCAGCCCAGCAAATTGTAAAATTTACTGGGCTTCGGATGCGGATGTGGCGAAATTGGCAGACGCACTAGACTTAGGATCTAGCGCCGCGAGGCGTGTGGGTTCGACCCCCTCCATCCGCACCAAAACAATAAAGGCTCCCAATGGGAGCCTTTATTGTTACAAAAGGTTAGGGTATTTTTAATTTGATGGTGGCCCCCTTTTTACAATCAAAACAAAGCATGCCATTCTGGTCTGGATTTTTTTGTTTGGCCCCTGTTACCATAACGCTATATTTTTCGGTTGCGTTAAATGGATTTTTTAACAGCAATATGCCGTCTTTTTCTGCCTTAATGGTAACCGTTTTTACTTGTCCATTTTGTTTTGAAGCACTCACTAAAAAAGCGCCTTCTGTTCTTAGCTGATCAAAAGAAACCGTTGTCCAACTGCCCGGAACCGCAGGAAATATTTCTACAAAACCCTGATACGATTGCAGAAGCATTTCTTGAACCCCAGAAGCAAAAGCAAAATTTCCTTCGAGGGTAAAAGGGCGGTAGGTAAAACTAGAATAGCCTTCTTTGGTTTGATCACCATTTAAATGAAAACTATTACCCGCACAAAATGCTTTAGCAAATATTTGGAGTGCTTTTTGTGCACCTTCGCCATCTGCAATACGCGCTTTTAAATTACCAAACCATGCATACGAATAACCACACCAATTGGATGGTCCTACCTTATCTAATAAGTCAATGGTAGCCTTCATTACAGGCTTATCTGATGCGTTTTTCCACTGGTACAATCCTAGCGGAAAAATTGCCATGGTATGTGAAAAGTGACGGTGCGAACTGGTATACGCATGGTCTTTTGCAAACATCAATTCATTTTTTGAAGAAATAATAAACGGTTCAAACTGACCTAATATTTTTTTGTACTGAGCAGCCTCCCCGTGCATACCTAAAGCAGTAGCCATTTCAGCAGCTTTTTCAAAAACATATTTCATCAATGATAAATCGTAATTGGTATTGGTTGTAAACCATGCATCCTTACTATTGTCATGAATTTCTGGACTCGAACTTAAAGGAAGTACTCTTTTGCCAGATGCATTTACACGGGTAATACTTTCTAGATAAGTAGCCACTGCTGTAAACCATGGATAGGCTTTTGTTTTTAAAAAATGAGCGTCCATACTATATTTCCACTGCCAGTAAAAATGTTGCGAAAGCCATGCACTTACCGTAGGTGATAATGCGTATTGTATCCATCCACCCATTTCAGTTCCTTCAAGCGTGGTAACACCCGGCACATTGAGTCCCTTTGTGTTGAAATACATTTCAGTGTAGCGCTGGTAACTCATTTTATGCGCATCTAAATAGTCTGTAAAAACACTGGATTCAACCAAATGATTGGCCGTGTAGCCTGGCCAGTAACTCATTTGAGTGTTAAGGTCATGATGAAAATCTCCTTTCCAAGGTGGAAGCCTTCCATTGTCTGCGGTCCAAATTGCCTGCAAAGAAATAGGTGGGCCACCTTTGCGTGATGCAGCACCAAATTTATATTGTTCGAGATACCACTGCTTATTAAGTAAGGTATCAGGCAGTTGTATACTAGATTTAGACCAGTATGCTTTCCACCAACCTGTGTGCGCGTTTAACTGAACTGCATAGGAATTAGAATTTGCCTCGCGGTAAGCTTTATTATCCTCACCTTTTGCAATAATAGTCCATACGCCTGTAAGAGATTTTTTACCCGTATACCACCACTTCACTTTAACGGTGTAATAAAAACCACCCCAACCTTTTTGCTTGTATACCATTTCATGCGGTGTACGCGCGACAGTACCTTGCGCATAACCAAGCCTCGATAGGTCATCACCACCTACCACATCGCCACCAGCAGTTGCTTTACCGCCATAGGCTGGTGCTATTAATTGTAGCGCAATGCTATCTGAGATATTTGAAAATGAAAACCACCCAAGTTGCCTGTTTGCATCTACAAATGTTTGTAGCTCAGCCCCCGATGTCCACTTAACGGTGCACAAAGCTTTTGAAATATCTAATTCAGCGCTAGTAACATTACCTAAATTACGTGTATCAAATTGTAAGGCCGCGCCAGGTATTTTACTAGGTGCCGGTTCTCTATCGTAGGGCGCATCAAAAAGTTTTTGAACCGCTGCGTAATTATTTTTTTGATACTGCTCTTCTACCCATTTAAAACTAAATTCATTTCGGTGCAAATCTTTCATAGGCCTTTCGTCCCAGAGTGCAGCACAGTCTAACGAAAAACGCAATTGATTTTCTTTTTGCCATACCATCGCACCAAGCATGCCATTACCTAGTGGTAGTGACTCGTCCCATCTAGTAGGTAAACTTAAAAATTGAAGGTTGCTTTTTTGTAATTGAGCACTCAAGCAATTTGCTATGAACAAAAATAAAGCGGTAAGGACAACAGTAAAACGAGGCATATCACTAGATTGGGTTAAAATAATAGCAGGAACAATTCAAATAGATTCAAATTGATTATCAGATGAGAAGATAAAAATATTTTTTCAAATAAAGTGAGGTGGCGATTAAAAATAGTCGATTTTTAATCCTACAAACAATCATCTATGAAACGTTTTTACAAAAACTTAGTAACCTATTTTGCAGTTTTACTTTTTGTAACACTTGTTACAACTAACACCAATGCACAAAGTAAAATTAACCAAGACAGTATTCAGCAAAAAATGGGTTGGTTTGAAGATGCTAAACTTGGCATTTTTATTCACTACGGAATTTATGCAGTGAATGACGTTTCAGAGAGTTGGAGTTTTCACAACAAACAAGTAACCTGGCCCGCATACATGAGTCAGTTAAGTGGATTTACGGCTAGCAAATATGATCCTACTGCTTGGGCCAACCTATTTAAAGAAGCAGGTGCACGTTACACCGTTATCACCACCAAACACCATGATGGTGTTGCATTATGGGACACCAAAGAAAAACATTATGATGTTATCAGAAATACGCCTGCAAAAAAAGATTTGATTGATCCACTCGTTAATGCACTTCGTAAAAACAATATTAAAGTAGGTGCTTATTTTTCTCTCATAGATTGGAGCCACCCAGATTATCCAGGATTTTTAAAAGATAGCAGCAGGTATAAAGTAGCCGATGAACCAGCACGTTGGAAAAAATTTCAAGGATTTTTTCAAAATCAATTATCGGAACTATCTACAAAATTCAACCCAGATTTATGGTGGTTTGATGGTGATTGGGAACATAGTGCCGAAGAATGGGAAAGCAGTAAAGTAAGGGCTAATTTACTAGCGCGCAACCCTGCATCCATTATCAACGGCCGTTTACAAGGCTATGGCGATTATGAAACACCAGAACAAAATTTTCCAGTAACTAGACCTAGTTTTAAATGGTGGGAGCTTTGTATGACAACCAATGATAATTGGGGTTACAGAAAATCAGATACCCATTGGAAAACACCTTACGAAGTGATTTCAATTTTCGTAGACGCCGTTTCAAATGGCGGTAACTTATTATTAGATATTGGACCAAAAGCAGATGGTACCATTCCGGACGAGCAGGTAAACATTTTAAAGGAACTAGGTGCATGGAATAAAAGAAATGGAACTGCTATTTTTAATACCATTGGTGGTATTCCACAAGGCCATTTTTATGGGCCTACTACTTTATCCAAAGATTCTACCACGCTGTATTTATTCTTACATGGTAAAACAAGTGGTCCCGTTATGGTAAAGGGCCTAGACAATAAAATCAAATCGATAGAAGTACTAGGAAACGGTGCAAAATTAAAATCAAAAGTTGTAGGAAAGATTTCGTGGAGTCCTGTACCGGGGCTTGTTTACATAGATGTTCCAGCTACTACATTAGACAAGTATATCACCGTATTAAAAGTAACCCTAGATAAACCGGTTAAACTGTATAGAGGGAAAGGCGGGCTAGGTTAGAGTTTTAAGAACCACAAAATAGCAGCCGCTTCTTTTCCCCAGTCTTTGGTGGTTTTTACAAGATCGGCATCTAATTGCTTAATGGTTGATTTTTTAGGTTTGCTAAGTGTTGGCAAAACATAATTGGGTGCAGCTTGCAAAGAAATACTCGTTGCAAAAATAGTGGTACCTAAACGGGGCACTGCAATACCTAGTATCATACCAGGTAACCCGTTAAAATTTTCGGGACCTGCTTGGACCGGAATTTGATCGGTGTAAAAAGCCACTACCACCACCGAGTCACAAATTTTAGTGATCGCTTTTTTACATTCAAAACCTGCGATATCTCTAACCTCACCAGTAATTTTCCATTCGTATTTGACTAGACTGTCATTTACTAAATACTTATTTTCAAAAATGGTCGCAGCACTTGTGACCGTACCTGATTCGTGCTTTTGGTTGACGTAATTTGTTTCGGAAGGTTTAAAAAACATATTAATATACTTGTTATCCGAATTTTCTTTGGTTAAATAATAAAAGCTTTCTTTACTATTAAACTGTAACGTAAAATTATCAGCTACCACTTTTGGAAACTGCTTTTTAAGCTCTTCCATCCACATATTGGAATCGTCTTCCGAATTACCAAGCGCAGCAAACTGGCTGATACGGCGCTCATACGAAATGGACCCAGCTTGTACAAAATTTACCTGAGCGGTACTTGCGCTAACAAAAAAAGATAAAATAACGATATAAAGAATTCTCATAAAATCAAATTAAGGATATTGTAAAATTACCAGCCCATAGAAACAGGCTTACCATTTTTTGAAAAATTATAGACGATACTAAATAAAGCATAACG
>JBIISK010000040.1:0-20296 GCA_044341045.1 Sediminibacterium sp.
AAAGATTCTACAGAAGCGTTGGTCATAATTTCGATGCCTTGTTTTTTATATTGCTTTTCTAATTCTTTAGAAATGTCTTCATCTTCTACAGGAACAATGCGAGGCATAAATTCAACAATGGTTACTTTAGTTCCCATGCTATTGTAAACATATGCAAACTCAACACCTATCGCACCACTACCTACAATGATCATTGATTTTGGTTGCTCAGTTAAAACCATCGCTTCGCGGTAGCCAAGTACTTTTTTACCATCTTGTTTTAAGTTTGGTAATTCTCTTGATCTTCCACCAGTTGCAATAACAATATATTTAGCTTCTTGAATTTGCTTGGTTCCATCAGCGGCAGTAATTTCTACTTTACCTTTTGATAAAACTTTACCATAGCCCATAATCACATCAATCTTGTTCTTCTTCATTAAGAATTGAACACCCTTACTCATTTTATCGGCAACACCACGGCTACGCTTGATTACGCCACCAAAATCGTGGGTACCAGTTGCGTTGATACCGTAATCGGCACTATGCTTTACATATTCATAAACTTGGGCACTTTTTAAAAGCGCTTTGGTTGGAATACAACCCCAGTTCAAACAAACGCCACCAAGGCTTTCTTTTTCAATAACAGCTACTTTAAAACCTAATTGAGAAGCTCGGATAGCTGCTGGATATCCACCAGGTCCACTTCCAATAACAATTACATCATATGCCATAAAACTAAATTACTTGATTATTAAGGGCCAATTGGCCTGTTTGCGTTGCAAAATTAAACTAAAATTGGGCAAATTATTCAAAAAACACACGAACCGTTTGATAAAACCAATTGGTATCCGAACCGCCACCTTTGTTTTGCATTTGTTCATTAAAACCTTGAAGTCCAAAGAGTCCTGCCATATTACCATTTCGAAGGGCAATTTCGAGGTAACCCGCCGAGTTAAACCAGGCTAATTTATCGGTTTCGGCTACAGATGTATAATTAGCGCTGATGGAATCAATTACTTCGTTACGTTTAAAAACAATTTTAAAGGAGCGGCCATTAGCTTGCGCCGCAAATTCGGAAGCTGTGATATTGATGACTACGTTTTCGAATTGGTCAATAAATAGGATTTGTCCTTCTATCCAATCAGGCCCAACAGTTGGCCTTAATGGGTAAATTTCGTTGATTGCAGGTATAGTCACACCGCCATCTAACAAATTACCCGTTTTACTTACTTTGTTGATTGCCATTGCGATTACAGCGGTTATCTCAAGTAAAGTATGCTTATCATTTAATGGAATGGCTACAAGATCAGAAGGCTTCTGACCCGTAATCATGGTTAAAAGACCATTATCGGGACAGACAATGTACTGCTGGTTAAATTTAGCCATAAGCACATGCTGGGCTGGTCCTTCAAACAAGTTCACCAAAATACAATGAAAACTTCCACCTGGAAAATGCTTTATTGCGTTTCCACAAACATAAGCAGCCTGCGGAAAGTTTGTTTGTGGTAAATAATGCGAGATGTCACATAAATTTGTAGTAGGATCAAGTTGTAAAAACTGACCTTTTATAGCACCAACTAAAAAGTCACGTTGGCCAATATCTGTAGAAAGCGTTACAATGGGCATGCCTAATTGTTAACGTAATTACTTGTTAATTATTTCACTAGCTCATTATTTTTGAAGAAAAACTTACGAACCAATTTGTCGGCTAAGGAAGGAAAAAACTTATTCATAAATACTGCGCGCTTACCTGTAAAAGTTAGCACAAGTGTGCGTTTGCGCTTTTCAATAGCATGTGCAATATGAATAGCACATTCATCAGAACTCATCATTGCACCTTCATCCATTGGCGACTCTCCTTGCGATTCCCCCTTACTATTTAAAGCAGCATTTCTAATGTTTGAACTTGTAAAACCAGGGCAAACCCACATCACATTGGTGCCAGATTCCAATAATTCGGTACGAAGCGCTTCTAACCAGCCGTTAACCGCGTATTTTGAAGCAGAATAACCGCTTCGGCCCGGAAGTCCTCTATATCCCGCAATAGAAGAAACGCCTACAATAGTGCCCTTATTTTGTACAATATATTCGAGCGCAAATTTGGTACAGTATACAGTTCCCCAAAAGTTAATATCCATGACACGTCTAATGGTATCTAGGTCTACATCTTGCACCAAAGCACGCATGGAAACACCTGCGTTGTTTATTAATATATCGATGGTGCCAAACTCTTTAATTACTGCATCCATAAAGCCCCTACAATCAGTTTCTTTACTAACATCTGTGGCATGTATAAATAATGGCTTACCCGTGTGTGCGGATTGAAGCTGATACAGCTTTTCATAATTTCGGGCACAAGTAGCCACCTTAGCACCTTTGTTTAAATATAATTCTACAAGTGCCTTTCCTATTCCGTCAGAACCTCCGGTGATGACTACAACTTTTCCTTGTATTTGATCCATTATTATAAATTATGTTCAAAAATAAGCAAGTAAAAGGGTGTTATTTAGGAAATGTGGGTAAATCAAGTAAAAAAGAAGGCTAATTATTTGGCTATTTTTTTATTTCGCCTATTTTTGCACTCCTGAATCAAACAAGTGATTGATTGTTAAGGGTGAAGATTCCGTAGCTCAGTTGGTAGAGCAATACACTTTTAATGTATGGGCCCTGGGTTCGAGTCCCAGCGGGATCACAAAGCTTCAACGAAAGTTGGAGCTTTTTTTATGTGAAGACGCGAATCAAGCTTGCTTGAATTAGCGGATGAAGCATAAAAAAACTTAACGCAACCCATGGGTTGCGTTAAAAAGCTTTGCGCTAGCTCAATGCGGAAGGGACGTCGGCGAAGTGAAACGGAGCCGACAATCCCAGACTTAAATAGTGCCGAAAGGCAGCTACTTAGCACTCAACACAAGCAACCTTCCTCCATCTTCCACACTCACATAAATTTTACCACCAGGTCCCATTTTTACATTTCGTATGCGACCATTATTTTCGAGCAAAATAGTTTCATTTCCAGGTACACCATTCGTCATCTTTATCATTAGTAAATGTCTGCGAACAAGGCTACCCATAAGTAAATTACCATTCCAATCTCTAAACGAAGGATGATTGATAAAGGTTAAACCTGATGGTGCAAATGCGGGTGTCCAACTTTTAAGTGGCGCAACAATTCCCGTAGCATTGTGTCCGTTACTAATATTAGTTCCATTATAGTTAATACCATTACTATACAAAGGCCAACCAAAATTTTCTGCTGCTTGAACGCGGTTAAGTTCACAGCCACCACTTGGTCCATGTTCATTAACAAATAGTCTGTTCACTTTAGGTTCAAAAGCCATGCCTTGCGGATTGCGATGGCCATAACTAAATATAGTGGATCGAGCAACTTGGCCGGGTAACAAAGGGTTATCAGATGGTATTGTGCCATCAAGATTCATTCGATGTATTTTACCCCACATGGTGTTTAGCTTTTGTCCATTTTGATGTGGACTTGTTGCACCACCAAGACTTCCACCTCCACCTTCTCCCACACCCCAATACAATTTACCATCAGGTCCAAAGGAAATACGACTTCCAAAATGTCCATTCCAAGTAGATGCCGACTCGGTAGTATGCAACACCTGCCAATTACTAGCTGCATTTCCATTTAATGTAAACTTTGCTAGTGATAAAAAACCACCCGTAATGCTATAGGTTACATATACACTTTTGCTTGAAGCATAATCTGGCGAAATAGTTACATCCAACAATCCACCCTGCCCTGCAGCAGAAATATTTGTAGGCAAACCAGAAATCAATGTATTGCTTAGTGTTGTTGTGTCTAACAACCGCATTGTTCCTGTTTTTTGTGTAAACAAAATGTTGCCATTGGGCAAAAAATCAAATCCCCAAATAATTCCCTGATTGCTTAGCAGCGTAGTTATTTTAATTTCAGGTGTACCGGTTAATGGTGCAGGTACAGAATCATTCTTTTTTGAACATGAAGCAACAAAAACAAAAAGAACTAATACTAATTGAATAATCCTAGCCTTGTTGAAAGAGAATAAATTTACCACTGTCATTTTATTTATCTGATTGTCTAAAAAGAATCTTGTCTGCATAAAAAGTTCCAAAAGGAATTAACGAAGCCAAAAATGCCCAAAACATTTTAATCAAGTTCCACTTATGTAAAAATGAAACTTGAACCACTAAAACAACATACAAAACAAATAGAATTCCATGGGCCAAACCAACCACGTAATTGGGCTGTGGCATCGCATATTTATATTTCAAAATCATTGTAAAACCTAAAAGTAAAAAAGAACAACCTTCTAAAAATGCTACGATTCGTAGTCTTCCCAATGCTGATTTTAATAAATTATTAATCATTTTTATATTTATAAAGTACTTTATGTTTCATCTAATTTAATCCTTTAAAATCTTACCAATAAGAGCATATTATTTTGACAGCATCACATATATTAAATAATACTTAATATATGTAACCATACTTAAACTATGATTTTCAAATGTTAATATGTTAAAAAATTATGGATTATTAACTTATTACAATTTGAAGATTAGCAAAACATAACAATAAATTTACATTATAAAAATTAATGATTATGAAAAAAATGTTACCCCACATTTTATGTTGGTGTTTCTTATTAATTAGTTCGATGGGATATGCCCAAAATAGAACAATTACTGGTAAAGTTCTCGATGAAAAAGGAGTACCAGTTTCATTCGCCTCAATCCTAATTAAAGGATCTAAGTCTGGAACATCGTCAAATGAAGATGGTGTATTTAGCATTGCTATTCCATCATCAAAAGCAGTTCTTCAATTTAAGGCTGTTGGGTTTGAGGATAAAGAATTAGAAGTCGGTACAAACAATAATCTTTCCGTTACATTAAAAAGCGGCACATCAATGAGTGAGGTAGTTGTTACCGCCTTTGGAGTGAAACAACAAAAGAAAGCACTCGGTTACGCAGCTACTGAAATTGGCAACAAAGATTTGATGATTAGTAAACAATCCAATCTAATTAATGCCATTCAAGGTAGAGTTGCCGGTGTTCAAATCAATTCTAGTGGTGGAGGCCCTGGTCAAGGAGCTAGAATAGTAATTAGAGGTCCTAAAAGTTCATTAGGCAGTAACCAGCCACTATTTGTTGTGGATGGGGTAATTGTAGACAATAGTACTGTAGTAGAAGGCGGTAATGCTGCATTGAGAGGCATGAGTAATCGTATATCTGATATCAATCCAGATGATGTTGAGAGCATGTCTATTTTAAGAGGTGGAGCTGCAACAGCTTTGTATGGATTTAGAGGTAGTAATGGTGTTATTGTTATAACAACAAAGAGCGCCAAAACTGGCAAAATGAGAGTTAGTTATAATGCTACAGCAGGGACAGAAGAAGTAAATAAATTTCCTGATGTTCAAACCACGTATACACAAGGATACAATAACACGTATAATAGAAATGATTTCTTTCCTTCGTTTGGGCCAACAGTTGATGCTGCAAAACTATTAGACCCAACGCATCCTAACCAGTTATTTAATCATTATGCCAATGCGTATAATACAGGTTATCAGTTTAGAAATACAATAAATATTAGTGGTGGAACTGAAAAAGCTTTAATCAATTCTTCATTTGGTTATTTTAAGCATTCAGGCGTTTTACCAAATACAGATTATTCAAATTTTAATGCACGTATTAATGCTACATTAAAATTAAGCGATAAGTTAAAAATTAATCCATCAGTAAACTATGTAAGTAGTGGTGGATTACGATATAACGCAGATAGATTTAATGAGGGTCTTACCTATTGGAGCCCTAGATGGGATGTACGTGATTATAAAAACGAAGACGGTACACACAAAACATACGGTAATAACAATCCAATTTTTGGCGCTTATTACAACTTATTTAATGACGATGTTGACCGTGTAATATCAAACGTTGCTGTTAATTATACACCACTTAAATGGCTAGACGTAAGCTATAGAGTGGGTTATGATTTTACTTCTGATAGCAGAAGAGCAACTGCACCTGCACAAGTTGCTAGAACAGGTATTATTAATTTCGCCGACAATGCTTTAGGATTTGTTGGAGAATATAGAGTACTAAATAAAATCTTAAACAGCAACCTTTTAGTTACAGGTAAATTTAACTTGAATGATGACTTTGGATTAACAGTTCGTGCTGGTCATGATTTAGTTGATCAAAGTTATAATTTTCAACAAACAGAAGGCAGAGAATTGGATGTACCTACCCTACTATCTTTAAATAATGCAAAGTTTGTTACTCAAAATAGCAGAAGAACTGCATTAAGAACTATGGGTATTTTTGGTGACGCAACAGTTAGTTTCAAAAGTTATTTGTATTTATCAGTAACGGGCAGAAATGACTGGGCTAGCTCAGTAGCTAGTGGCAATCAAAGCTTTTTTTATCCAAGTACTAGCTTAAGCTACATATTTAGTCAGCATTTAAAGTTACCTACCTGGATTAGCTATGGTAAAATAAGGGCTTCATTTGCAAAAATTGGTATTGCTCCTGTTACACCATACTTAACAAATACATACTATAACAATGCATTTGGACAACCAGTAAACAATGTTATTGGATGGACGAGAGATGATGTAAGAGGCGCTACTGAATTAAAACCTGAATTTACAGATAACAGAGAAGTAGGTTTAGAAATGCAGTTTTTAAACAACCGTATTGGTTTTGATTTTAGTTACTATCAAATTAATAGTAAGGATGTAGTTAATCCAGTACTAGTGCCAAATACTACAGGATTTAATTCATTCATTTTAAATTCTGGTGAAATTGAAAACAAGGGTATTGAATTAGTTGTTAATGCCACTCCTATTAAAACAAATAAGTTTACTTGGGATGCGAGCGTGAACTTTACAAGTAACAGAAATAAAGTTATTAGCCTTGCTCCTGGCCTTAACGATATCGTTATTGGAAGCCAGTCTGGATATTTAAATAGTGGTGCAACACAAAGATGGGTTGTTGGTCAACCAGTTGGTGGACTTTACGGGATTACACACCAACGTTTTTATGGCACAAATACGGATGACCGTATTACACTTAGAAGAGATTTGCCAATGCTCATTGCTACAACTGGAAGCGGAGCAGGATTCCCAATTCGTGATGTTACCAATCAGCGATTAATAGGTAACTCTCAGCCTCGAGCAATTTGGGGTATTAACAACACATTCACTTACAAGAGCTTTACCTTATCAGTTTTATTTGATATGAGGAGCGGATTCCAACGATTCAATCAGTTGGGCAACTATATGAGTGCCTTTGGTATTGCTAAATATACAGAAGACCGAAACACATCAAAAGTATTCCCTGGAGTTATTGCAGGCGGTGCTGCTAATACACAAAATGTATGGCTAGGTCAGCAAGTAGGTCCGGATGGAAGAAATTACGGTGATGGTTTTTACAGAAACATTCATAGAGGTATTACAGAAAACTTTATTGAAGATGCAGGATGGACACGTTTACGCACACTTAGCTTAACTTACCAATTACCGTCATCGATCTTTAAAAAATCATCTTTCATAAAAGATGCTTCCGTTACTGCTTCAGGAAATAATCTATTACTCTGGACTAAGTTTTCAGGATTTGATCCAGAAAGCAGCTCTACAAGTGCAGACAGTAATGCAGACGGATTTTCTGGATTTACATATCCGGGAGTTCGTAGCTATTTTATTTCATTGAATGTTAATTTCTAATTCCTAAAGATGAAGATTATGAAAAAATATATTTTAATAGCTCTTTTTGCAGGATCATTGTTAAATACAAGTTGCAAAAAATACTTAGATATTAATAACGATCCCAATAGACCTACCGAAGCGCCTATTAATGGCTTGCTTGCTGCAACAACACAAAACACAGGATTAAATATTTTTCGTGCAGCCAATGCGGGCCCTAATTATTATGTTCAATATTTTGCTTCACCCAACGTATCTAGCCCTACAGACATTTATGATCGCTTAGATTTTAGTTCGTTATGGAGAAGTCTTTACGATAATATGACAGACTTGTATGATTTACAAGAACTCGCAACCAAACAAAATAGTTCGGCGCACCTTGGAATGGCTAAAGTAATGATGGCGCAAAACTTGAGTTTAACAACTAATTTATGGGGTGATGTTCCTTATTCAGAAGCATTTAAAGGAAACAACCTTACACCTAAATTTGATAGCGCAAGACAATTACACGCTCAATGTATAACTCTAATTGATGAGGGTATTGCTGAGCTTCGTAAAACACCTACCATAGCAGTGGTACCAGCCGCAGATTTTATGCATGGTAATACTGCAGCGAATGTTACTGTTTGGAATAGCACAAACCGTATATGGTGGATTAGAACAGCCTTTGCTTTAAAAGCGCGCCTATTGCAACAACTTTCAAAAACAGGTTCGTATAATGCCAATGCTGTTTTATCTGCTATTGACAGTGCCTACACAAATAACACTATGGAAGCGAGGGTTACTATTTTCACTTTACGCAACCCATGGGCTACTGTGGCAAGAAACCAAGCAGCACTTGTACTTGATGGATGGCTTAGCCAACATTTTGTTAGCAATTCAATGAGTGGAAATACAACAACGCAAGATCCACGTTTACCAAGATTAACAAATTTAACGCGCGCTGGTAATTATAGAGGAACACGTAACGGAGTTGGACGTACGGGTACAGGTACAACCAATGATGAATCTTACCTAGTATTAACAGGTTTTTATAGTGGTGATGCGTCTCCTTTATTTGTTTGCACTTTTGAAGAAATGAAATTCATTGAAGCAGAAGCTGCACTACGCGCAGGCAATACAACCAGAGCATACAATGCATACCTTGAAGGAATTAGAGCCAATATGAACAAGGTTGGCGTTGCTGCCGCAGATAGAGATAGCTATATAGCTAGAACAACTGTTGGCGTTGGAAGTGGTGCATTAAATCAATCAAGAATTATGGAAGAAAAATACAAAGCTTTGTTTTTATCGCCTGTAACATTTGATGATGCTAGAAGATTTAATTGGGCCTACCAAGGTTTCCAATTACCACAAAATGCAATTCTTACTACACCCATTAGAAGATTGGATTACCCTTCAAGTGAAAGATTACGCAATAACAAAACACCAAATATTGCTGATTTGACACAACGTTTATGGTGGGATATAAATTAATCCCTCCGCCTATTTATTTCAAAAAGCCATGTATGTTAAATCGTGCATGGCTTTTTTTGTTTTTACTCAATTATACTGAAACAAAATCGGAAACCCAAATACTACAAACGCAGACCAAACAAAGTAAAGTGGTAAAAAAAGTGCCATACTAGACTCTACTTTTTCAACATCGATTTGCCCTTTTACAATCTTATACAAGTTAAAAGAAACGAGTAACAAATTCACTAGTATCAAAATATCACCACCTAAAACAGCCAACCTATTGGGCGTGAAACCAAAGTCATTAATTCGAAACAAAATAGAACCTAGCGCTATTCCATTTACAATAATTGCAAGAACCGACAGTACCCACAAAATAACTTGATTGGACTTTTGCTGTGTGTGTTTTGTTACTTCAGACAATGAAAACAAAATGAGTGCCATAACTGCAATAAGAAGCACATTAAACAATAAAAGATAATCACGATTGGCAGTTGGATACGTACCCGTAAAAAATATGGTTACTAAATAAATGAATAAAGTGATGGTAACGAGTGGGGTAAATATGCGTGCAATAACTGGTGACACTTTATGAACGAGATGTCCATTATTTTGGATTAAATAAGTTGCAAACAGAGGGACAATTGATAACCCTGCCGCCATGATGTAATTGAGAAATATATTTTCAATATTTACTTTTAAGACCTCAAATAAATTGATGGTGATTGCTGTAAATATACCTCCTGCAATTAGCATGAGTCCACAAAGAACCAACAAGTCTCCATTAAACCTTAAAAAGTTTATTTTTTTACCGGTTGAACTTAAGTCTCCGCCAATAAATATATATCCAAATATTACCCATAAAAATAAGGGCATATGAAAAAAGGCCTGACTTACCGAATCACTATTTGCAAGTACGGGTAGTAAATTGATATACACTATAGATATAAGTGAAATAATAAGGGGCGCAATTAATCTTTTTTTTGGCTGCTGCTGTTTCCAAACAAAATAAACCATCAGTGTAGGGAACACAATAAAGCCAATATTTTTAGCATAAAAAACATCTTGCTCAACAATAATAAAATTTGGAAGTATTGCAACAACAGCAACTATTGCAGCAAGTATCGCTACAACTTTCCATTCGTTTTTAAGGCCCCAACTTATATCTGATTGTTTGTAATTAAGTCGCACATACCAGGCTTTTGCTAACAATTCGTCTTTAACAATTGGATACGCTTCTGCAAATCCTTGTTTAAATGCAGCACCATCTTTACGATATGCTGTTTCTAAAAATCCTGGATTATTAATATGATCTATAATGCTATTTTTCATATCTATTTTTTTGTTTGTATTAATTGCTCGAGGGCATGAATGTGTTTTGCAAAAGCATCTTTACCAGATATAGTAGCAGCATAAGATGTGTTAGGTTTTTTCCCGAAAAATTGTTTGGTAACGGATACATAACCAAGCTTTTCAAGTCCACTAATATGACTCGCAATGTTTCCATCGGTAATTTGTAACAGTTCTTTAAGCATGGTAAAATCTACCTGATCATTTACCATGAGTATAGACATTATACCAAGCCGAATCCTACTCTCAAAAGCCTTATTCAAAGTGTCTATAAAATTTTTCACTTCTCGTATTTAGTGTAAATGATAAAGCCGTAAATGATATGAAGTACACCAAAGCCAATTACCCAACACCACATTCCATATTGGGTAAATGCAGTGGCAACAAGACCTGCAATAATTTCTAAATAGCCTAAATTTTTAATGGTATCTAACGAAAACTTACTGGCATGCACTAAAGCAAACCCATAAAATATAAGCATCATTGCGGGTATATATTCTATTTGGTTTTGACAAGCAAAAATCAAGCACAACATTCCACCAACAAACAAGGGTATAAAAAACTGAACCAAAAAACGTTTAGCAGTTGTATCAAAAATTGCAGCTCCCTCCTTGTTTGCTTTAGCAATGGATAAGTAAAGTCCAATAAATAAAGCAACCATTAATGTACCTACCATAACTACAAACAAGGATGAAACACTTGTTACATCATACCACTTGATGCCAGCAAATACAATAACAGCTAGCATACCAACTACTATTCCAGCTTTACCACTAATGGATGAAAACTTGGTAGAACGTTCCATCATAGTTTTAATATCCTGAATGGCCTGTAAATGCTCTTTTTCCTGACTCATAATAAATATTTAAAAGTACTTTGAATTACAAAGTTGATAAAAAATTCAATACCAACCAAATAAATTGAAAGAAGTTGATTTACAATGATTTAGGAAAATTACAAAAGCGCATCAAATAAAATTTCTACAGGATGAAGGGCCTTTTCACCCGTTCCATCCTTAATTTGATGCCTGCAACTGGTTCCAGGGGCAGCAACTGTGCAAGTAGATGCATTTTTTCTAACACTTGGGAAGAGTACCAACTCTCCTATTTTCATAGAAACATCATAATGTTCCTTCTCGTAACCAAAGGATCCTGCCATACCGCAACAGCCAGAAGGAATGGTTTGTACTGTGTAGTTAGTAGGAAGCGATAATACTGTAACAGAATCAGCGAGTGAACTAACGGCTTTTTGCTGGCAATGTCCGTGCAATACAATGCTTTTTGCATTTGTAGTAAACACTTCTTTTTTGATATTTCCAGCAGTTATTTCCTTGGCAATAAATTCATCGATATAAAAACTATTGTGCGCTAAATTGTCAGCAGCAACTAAATTTTCATCGCTAGCCAAATCGGGATATTCATCTCTAAAAGTTAAAATAGCAGAAGGTTCAATACCTATTAATGGACTCTTATCTGAAACCACTGCGCTTAACAATTCAATATTTTTATTGGCAATAATTTTTGCTTTTCTAACAAGCCCCTTTGATAACCATGTTCGCCCACTCTCTTCGTGAACCGGGATCACCACATCATAACCTAACGCTGTTAATAATTGTACTGCTTTGATTCCAATATGTGCATCGTTGTAATTGGTAAACTCGTCGCAAAATAAATACACACGCTTTATTGGATGCTGCGGTACCACATAGTTTTTACGGTACCATGCCATTAAGGTTTGCTTAGAAATTGCTGGCATAGACCGCTCCACCGCAAAGCCTACTGCTTTTTTTATTATGCCACCTAGAAAACTATTTTGCATCACAAAATTATAGACACCAGGCGCTATCGAACCAAGTTTAGCAGAAGCCGTAAAATTGGCAATGAGTTTTGACCTAAACGGAACACCATTGGCGTCATAATAATGTTGCAAAAACTCTGCCTTTAATTTAGCCATGTCCACATTGGAAGGACATTCACTCTTACAAGCCTTGCAACTTAGGCAAAGGCTCATAACATCATAAATTTCTTTATGGTTAAAGCGGTTTTGCTGTGTAGAATGCGTTAAAAATTCACGTAAAATATTAGCCCTTGCTCTGGTGGTATCTTTTTCGTCGCGTGTTGCCATATACGAAGGGCACATGGTGCCACCCGACAAATGCGTTTTTCTACAATCACCTGATCCATTGCACTGCTCGGCGTGTTGTAAAATATCTTGTTTGTGAAATCTAAAAATGGTTTCAAATGCTGGCGTAACTTGCCCTGGCTCATACCTGAGCATGCTATTCATGGAAGGTGTGTCCACAATTTTGTTGGGGTTAAATATCCCTTTTGGATCCCAAGTATATTTGACCTCTTTAAGTAATTTATAATTTTTTTCGCCTACCATTTGTTTGATAAATTCACCACGCAAACGGCCATCTCCGTGCTCACCACTCAACGACCCATCATATTTTTTTACAAGTGTTGCTACTTCTTCGGCAATGGTTCGAAATAGCTGATTACCCTCTGCCGTTTTTAAATTAATAATAGGTCTTAAATGAATTTCACCAGAACCAGCATGCGCATAATGTACTGCATATAATCCATGCTTTTCTAAAATCGCATTAAAGTCTTTAATATAAGCTGGTAAATCGTTTACATCCACAGCAGTATCTTCAATAACGGGCACTGCTTTTTCGTCGCCAGGTAAATTACTTAGTAAGCCAAGTCCTGCTTTACGGAGCGTCCATATTTTTTTGGTATCGGCACCAAATAAAACAGGAAAATGATAACCAAGCCCCGCAGCGCGCATATCTGCTTCTACTGCGTTTGTTAAAGCCAAAATTTCTTCTCTGGTTTCTCTTACAAATTCAATCACCAAAATAGCTCCCGGATCTCCTTCAACAAAAAAACGATTTTTACTTTGCTCCTTATTTTCTTTGGTGCACTCTAAAATATAATGATCAATTAATTCACTCGCACTTGGGTTGTATTTAAGGCCAATTAAATTAGCATGTAATGATTCATCGATGGTATTAAAATGAACACATAAAAGTCCTGTTTCTTTGGCAGGCGCTGGAACTACTTGTAATTTAATTTCGGTAATAAAAGCAAGTGTTCCTTCTGAGCCTGCAATTAAATTACAAAAATTAAATGCTGGGCCACCCGCAGTAAAAGGGCTTGCATCCACAAGCACATCAATAGCATAGCCAGTATTACGCCTTACAATTGATTTTTTAGGAAATTCTTTTCGTATTTCTTGTTGGTTATCGTAATTGCTAAGCATAGATCTTAGCGATTTGTAAATATTTCCTTCAAGTGTTTTTAATTCACATTTAGCATGAAAATCATCATTGCTAATGGTATTAAAAACAACTTCAGATCCATCACTTAAAAAAGCAGTGACTTCCAATAAATGCTCACGCGTACTTTTATAAATAACAGAATTGGAACCGCAAGAATTATTGCCCACCATGCCACCCATCATGGCTCTATTGGCTGTAGAGGTTTCGGGGCCAAAAAATAAGCCATGCGGTTTTAAAAATAAATTGAGTTCATCTCTTATAACACCAGGTTCTACCCTTACCCATCCTTCCTTTGCATTGAGCTCAATAATTTTAGTAAAATATTTTGACACATCAACCACTATCCCATTACCAACCACCTGACCTGCAAGTGATGTTCCTGCCGTTCGGGGAATAAGCGATGTATTATTAGCGGTAGCAAATGAAATTAAAGTAGCAATATCTGCTTTGGTTTTAGGTATCGCTACCGCAAGCGGCATCTCCCTATAACTAGAAGCGTCTGTAGCATACAAAGTGCGCATGGTATTGTCAAAAAACAAATCCCCTCGCAGTGTATCTGCTAAATTTTGTAACGCTTTATTCATTGCTGCTTAATAAGGTTCAAAATTAGTTAAAAATAGAAGCAACTAACTTGTTAATATATTACAGTTGTATTCATCAATTAGTCCTATGTAAACATGCATTCCTATTGGCTCTACACTTGAAAGATAATTGCCATGTGTTATGCACATTTTGACAATATCTTATCCCCAATTACCCTTTTTTTACCATTTTTCGGTGTATAACTACTCAGATTCGCTGAAAATTTTGGCACTTTTATCAATTATAATTAACATTATCATGAATTTGCTTGCCCAAATTCGCTTATTAATTCATTATTAAACAGACCAAACAAAATCTTATGAAAAGTTTGCTTTTAATTTTTTGTTCTGTGCTGTGCATGATGTCAGCGACATTCGCACAAACACGACAAGTTTCTGGTACCGTAACAGGGCCAGACAACAAAGCAGTTGCTTCTGCTACCGTTAAAATCAAAGGTAGTAGTACAGCAACTTCAACTAAGGCTGATGGTACATTTAGCTTAAATGCGCCAGCAGGTAATGTTACATTAGAGATTTCATCTCTAGGCTTTGCAACCAAAGAAGTTTCAGTCTCTGGTTCACAAAGTAAAGTATCAGTTTCTTTATCAACTGCATCTTCTGATTTAGGTGATGTAGTAGTTACTGCACTTGGTATCAAGCGTGAGAAAAAAGCTTTAGGCTATGCTTCTCAACAAGTAAGCGGTGACGAATTAAGAAAAGCTGCCAACTTTAACTTTATGGACGCCTTAAGTGGTAAAGCAGCTGGTCTTGACATTAAAATTAGTAGCTCAGGTGCTGGTGGTTCTACCAAAGCAGTATTAAGAGGTGCTAAATCACTTATCGGAACATCAGAAGCTTTATACGTTATTGATGGTATCCCAATGGTAAACAACAAAGGCGGTCAGCCTGGTTCTTATGGTGGTAACGATGGTGGTGATGGTTTATCTTCTATTAACCCTGCAGACATTGAAACCGTAAACGTTTTAAGAGGTGCTAACGCATCTATCCTTTACGGTAGCCAAGGTGCTAACGGTGTAATCGTTATCACAACTAAAAAAGGTAAAGCTGGTAAAACTCAAGTAGATTTTAACCACAGTACTGTTGTTGACGAGGTTTCTGAATTACCTGACTTTCAATTTTCTTATGGTGCCATCAATGGCGGAGATAGAAACTGGTCTAAAACAAAATCGAACTACTATCAAAACAATTACGTTAATGAATTTTTTCAAAGAGGCGTAAACGTTACAAACTCAATTTCTGTTAGTGGTGGTAATGATAAAACAACCGCTTTCTTTTCTTATGCAAATATGAGTGTTAGAGGTATTGTACCAACAAATACTTATGCAAAGCACAATATCACATTAAACCAATCAACTAAATTATTTGACAATAAAGTAACGGTTAGCTCTAATGTGATTTTCGCTTATGAAGAAACAAAAAATCGTCCGGGTGCTGGTTACTACAACAACCCATTAACTGGTTTATATTTATTTGCACGGGAAAGAGATTTCAATGCATACAAGACAAATTATCAAACTTTTGATGCTGCGAGAAACCTATATAGAATGAACTGGTATGCTAGCGATGAAAGACAAAACAATCCTTATTGGGAATTAAATCAAAACTCTAAACTTCAAACTTCCCACCGTGTTATAGCAAACGTTAAACTTTCTTACGATATTGCTAAAAACTTAAAGTTTGAAACAAGAGCAAATATTGATTACAACAATATGCTTCGCGACAACCGTTGGGCAGCAGGTGGTAATTCTACAAGTGTGAGCCCTAATGGTACTTGGTCTTATACCAAATACAACGATCAGGCTTTATACGCCGACGGTATCTTAACGTACAATAATAATTTTGGTGACTTATCTTTAACTGCTTTAGCAGGTGCGAGCTATCAAAAAAATACATTCAACAATGGTATGAACGTTGGAAATGGTACTATCGCTTTGATGTACCCTAACTACTTTACGTTTGCTAACCTTCCTTTCAACGTTATTTTCAACCAAACAATTAACAGAACCATCAAACAAGGTGCTTTTGCGAATTTACAATTTGGTTACAAAGACATGTTATTTGTGGATGTTTCTGCACGTAACGACTGGGCTTCTACCCTTGCACTTACTGGTAATCAATCATACCTATATCCTGCATTTGGATTGTCTGGTATCGTGAGCCAAATGGTTGACTTACCAGAAGTTATCTCTTTCATGAAAGTAAGAGGTTCTTATTCTCAAACTGGTAATGAAGTTCCATTTAACGTGGTTAACCCATGGAACAGAATCAATGCTGCTGGTGGCCCTACGGGTATCGGTGGTATTGGAAGAAATACACAAGTTCCTTTCACCAACTTAAAGCCTGAAATTATTGAGGGTACTGAATTTGGTATAGAAATGAAAATGTTTAAAAATAAAATTGGTTTAGACTTCACTGTTTACAAAGATGTTAGTACCAATCAGTTCTTATCGCTTGCTGCTCCATCAGGTTCAGGCTTTACATCTTATTTTGTAAACGCTGGTAGAATTGAAAACCAAGGTTTTGAATTAACCTTAGATGCACAAGTTTTAAGCACAAGTAACTTCTCTTGGAAATCATCCGTAAACATTTCTCGTAACACCAACAAAATTGTTGAGTTAATCGCTTCTAATCCAAACTACCAAGTTGGTGTTAACGATGAAGGTTTTGCTTCAGTAATTAGAGCAGGTGGTTCTTTTAACGATTTGTGGATCCACAAATTTGCTAGAGACGCACAAGGCCGTATCATTTTAAACCCAACTACCGGTGCTCCAACACAAGGTGCATTACAAGAAAAAGTAGGTAACGTTAACCCTGATTTCTTATTAGGTTGGAATAACAACTTCACTTATAAGAACTGGTTTGCCTCTTTATTAGTACAAGGTAAATTTGGTGGCGTTGCATTCTCTAAAACAGAAGCTTTCTTAGATTCTTATGGTACGAGTGCAAGAACTGGCGAATTTAGAGATAAAGGTGGTATGCCAATCGATGCTGTAAGAAACGGTACACCTGTTACCTCAATTGATCCTGCTGTGTTTTTCTCTACTGTTGGTGACAGAAATGGTATCATGGAACCATACTTATTCTCTAGAACAAACGTGAGAGTAGGTCAGTTAGTATTTGGCTACAACTTAAAATCTAATAATCCAAACGCATTAATTAAAGAAGCTAACTTCTCATTAGTGGGTCGTAACTTATTCTTCTTATTTAAAGAAGCTCCATTTGATCCAGAACAAGCCATGAGTACTGGTAACGGTATGCAGTCTAACGACGTATTTGGTTTACCTGCAACAAGATCTTATGGTATTAATGTTAAGTTTACTTTCTAATAAAATTTTTAAATACAATTAAGTATGAAACAATTATTTATTGCATCAATCATCCTAATTGCCTTTGGATCTTGTACAAAAGATTTCCAAAAAACCAATCAGGATCCCAATCAAATTTCTGATGAGATGCTTAAGCAAGACTTCAACCTAGTAGGTTCGCCTTTTGCAGGTATGTTGTATGAGCTGCATGGCAATCAGGGTAGTCAAACCCAAGAAGACCTATGTTACGATTCATGGATGGGATATATGAACCCAACTAATCCATTTACTGCTAATGTAAATAACACAACTTATTATGTTCGTTGGAACTCTTATTGGGGTCGTCAATATGGTAACGTTATGTCTCCTGCAAGACAAGTTATCCGTTTAGCACAAGAAAATGGTTTACCATTATTTGCTACATGGGCAAAACTCATCAGAATCCTTTCAATGTCTAGATTATCTGCTATCCATGGTCCAGTAATTTATTCAAATTACGGCTCTACAGCGGCTTCTGTACTCTATGATAAAGAGTCAGATTTATACAATACGTTTTTTGCACAATTGGATACCATCCAGTCAGAATTTAATGCAAACAAAGCCTATGCTGGTTTCGTTAAATTTGACCCTAGCTACAAGGGTAGTATTCCTGCTTGGCAAAAAGTGGTAAACTCACTTCGTTTAAGACTTGCAATGCGTATTTCAAAAGTTAACCCTACACTTGCTAAATCACAAGGTGAAAAAGCAATGGCTGATGCAAATGGTTTAATTGCTACAAATGCAGACAACTTTAATATCTCATTACTTGGTAACATTATGCCAGTTGCTATGATTTGCTTCCAGTGGGATGACACTCGTATGGGTGGTCCGATCGAATCATTCATGGTGGGTTTAAAAGATGGAAGAATTGGGAAGTACTTCTCTCCTGCTGATAATGCTAGTTTATATGCCGACCATCCTACATCTCCTTACAAAGGAATTAGAAATGGAGCTTTTCTTGATGCTAAATCTCAACGTGTGCCTTTCTCGAAAGTTTCTACTGATTTTAATAGCGTACAAACTAGAAGACACTTTACTGCTTCTGAAGTACACTTCTTAAGAGCAGAAGCAGCTTTAAGAGGTTGGACTGGCGCTGGAGATGCTAAAACCAACTACGAAAATGGTGTTAGATTATCATTTGCTGATTGGGGAGCTAGTGGTGTAGATGCATACTTAGCAGACGCTACAAGCAAGCCTATCAACTATGTTGATCCAATTGATTCTCGCAATAACTTTACAGCTCCATCAACTATTACTGTTGCTTGGAACGAAGCTGATGCTAGAGAATTAAAGCTTGAAAAAATCATGACACAAAAATACCTTGCAACATTTACCAATACTTTGGAAGCATGGGTAGACCACAGAAGAACAGGATATCCTAAAATTCCTTCTGCTGCTAGAAACGATTCTGGTGATGAGTGGGGTGTTATCCCTGCTGGTCAGTTCATTAAAAGATGGCCTTTTGTAGCTGGTGAGGTAACCGGTAATGCTGCTGCTGTAACAGATGCGCTTTCAAAAATGGGAGCTACTAAAAACGACATATCTACTCGCTTATGGTGGGATACTGGCGCAGCTTCTAACTTCTAATTTTCTAATTAGATGATATTAAAAAGCCCTCCGATAAATCGGCGGGCTTTTTTTATGGTTAAATATTTCGATTAATGTTTATGATCTATCTGCATCAAATAACGTTCCGGATAATTAGTAGTTATATACTGTATCCCTTGTGCTAACAATTGATTAAAATCTTCATCCTTATTTACGGTCCAACTACCTAACATTAAATGTAGCTTTTTAGCATTCGCTGCAATCGAAGGATTCCCTAAAAACTGCGCATAATTAAAATTAATGCCATTAAATTTTGCAGCCATTATTTGTTCTAAAGTCTTGTTGTTTTCTAAATACAATACCGTAGCACTAGGTCTTAATGTTTTAATGGTTTGCAGTACATCAAAATCAAAACTGATATAAATAATTTTTTCTTCGATATCTAATTGTTTGGCAAGCTCAACAGTTTCTGTTGCCGTTAGCTGACTAGTAGTATTACTTAATAGCGCCGCCTTAATTTCACAAATGAGGAGTGTTTGATGACTTGAAGCAGTGCCTTTTTTAAAATAATCTTGAAGCAGTGGTAAATCTTCACCATTGCTTAATTTTTTGGCATTGAGCGCTGCATAGGTTTTAAGCTCAATGGTATCTCCAAAATGTGTAGGGTCATGATTTACCACTAGTTTACCATCGAGGGTCCGGCGCACATCAAACTCACTACCAAATGCTTTAATTTCAATAGCTTTTTGAAGCGCTGCTATCGAATTTTCTGGTAAGTTAAACTCCTTCCATGCACCTCTATGTGCAATTATTTTTGTGTCCTGAGCATTCATTTGTTGTAGCATACAAAAAGAGGCAATGGTTACAATAATTTTTTTCATGTCATTTATTTTAATTGCTGTAGCGCTTTTGCAATTGCAGAATCTGTGGTATTGAGTATTTGATAATAACCTTCTGTCCTAAACATTTGACGCGCCATTAATACCTTAATGGTTTGTAGTAAATATGCTTTACCAGATGCAGAAA
>JBIISK010000041.1:0-19800 GCA_044341045.1 Sediminibacterium sp.
ACATGGGCGGCGGCTTTGGTGTGGTATTTAAAATTGAAAGTCATAACCACCCAAGTGCATTAGAACCTTTTCAGGGTGCAGCTACAGGCGTAGGTGGTATTCAGCGTGATATTTTTACCATGGGTGCGCGTCCTATTGCGTCACTCAATAGTTTGCGTTTTGGAAATTTAAATGATACAAAAACACAGCGCTTGTTAAAAGGTGTCGTGCATGGCATTGGACATTACGGTAATTGTTTTGGTGTACCAACTGTGGGTGGTGAAGTTTATTTTGAAGATTGCTACCATACCAACCCACTTGTAAATGCGATGAGTGTTGGTATCATGAAAGCAGGTGATATGATTTCTGCAACTGCCGAAGGTATTGGTAACCCCGTATTTTTTGTAGGAAGTGCAACGGGTAAAGATGGTATTGGTGGTGCAAGTTTTGCATCTGCAGATATTACTGCTGATAGTGTAGAAGAATTACCAGCAGTGCAAGTTGGAGATCCATTCCAAGAGAAAAAATTGTTAGAAGCTTGTCTAGAACTCATTCATACCGGCGCAATTGTGGGTATGCAAGACATGGGTGCTGCAGGTATTATTTGTTCTACGGCAGAGATGAGTGCTAAAGGTGGCGTTGGTATGCGCATCGATTTAGAAAAAGTGCCTACACGTCAAAAAAATATGAAGGCTTGGGAACTACTTTTAAGTGAGAGTCAAGAGCGCATGTTAATTGTAGTTGAAAAAGGAAAAGAAGCATCGGTTTTAGAAATATTTGAGAAGTGGGATTTATCTGCAAGTAATATTGGAGAAGTTACAGGCGACGGCATGTTAAATTTTTATATGAACGGCGTGCACGAAGCTTCGTTACCTGCACACGAACTCGTGTTAGGTGGAGGTGCTCCGCAGTACACTAGAGAATATACAGCGCCTGCTTATTTTACAAAAATTGAAGCGTTTGATATAAATAGTGTTGCTGATGTTACAAGTGTGCAGGAAACTGCTGAAGCACTTGCAACGCTTCCAAACATTGCATCAAAGCGCTGGATATACACACAGTACGATAGTATGGTGGGTGCAGCAAATGCTTCTACCAATGCGCCAAGTGATGCGTCAATTGTACTTGCAAAAGGAACGGGTAAAGGCCTTGCCATGACCGTGGATTGTAACAGTAAATATGTTTTTGCAGATCCGTACAAAGGAGGCATGATTGCCGTTGCAGAAGCAGCTAGAAATATTGTTTGTAGTGGTGGTGAGCCAATAGGTGTAACCAACTGTTTGAACTTTGGTAATCCATACGATCCAGAAGTGTATTATCAATTTGTAAAAGCAGTAACCGGTATGGGTGATGCTTGTCGTAAATTTAATACGCCGGTTACAGGTGGTAACGTGAGTTTTTACAATCAAAGTCCAGAAGGTCCCGTGTATCCTACGCCAACCATTGGTATGGTAGGTATTGTAGAAGATATGACTGTAACCATGACACTTAACTTTAAAAAAGAAGGCGACGTTATTGTTTTATTAGGTGCTCCGCAAAATGAGATTGGGTCTTCAGAATATTTACATAAATTAAAAAAAGTAGAATATTCTCCAGCACCTTATTTTGATTTAGATACTGAGTATAACGTACAACAATTGGTGGCATCTCTCATCAAAAATAAAAACATTGTAAGTGCACATGATATTAGTGAAGGTGGTCTTGCAATTACACTTTTAGAATCTGGTTTTACAAGTAATTTGGGTTTTGAAGTAGGCGCTGCGCCTGCAGGTTTTAGAACCGATGCCTACTGGTTTGGTGAGGCGCAAAGCCGCGTGGTGGTGAGTTGTGAAGCCGGACAGGTAGCTTTGGTTGAACAAGCCGCGGCAGCGGCGGGTGTTGCTTTTTCTGTTCTAGGAAAAGTAACAAGTGGTGCGGTAAAAGTTGGTCCAGAAAACTGGGGAACCATTGCTTCTTGGAAAAACAAATATGATACCGCTATCGAAAATTTAATCAAATAATTTGATCTAATAATTTAATTGTAGAGTAAGCGCAATGACAATACATCCTTCAACAATAATCGTAACAGGCGCTGCAGGATTTATTGGATCATGTATGGCGGGCTATTTAAATACACTAGGTTATCATCACTTAATTTTAGTAGATGATTTTGGTGTAGAAGCAAAAAGAATAAACTGGGTAGGAAAAATTTACGATCATATTGTAGAACGGTCTTCTTTGTTTGAGTGGCTGACAAGAACAGAAACTAACATTGATGCTTGCATTCATTTAGGTGCCAGAACGGATACCACCGAGTTTGATTATGCAGTGCATGAAGCGCTCAATCTCGAATATTCAAAACAAATTTGGCAGTACTGTACTGCAAAAAATATTCCACTTATTTATGCGTCATCAGCAGCAACCTATGGTGCTGGTGAAAATGGCTACAACGATGCACATGAAGGCGTTGCAGCGCTTAAGCCATTAAACCCTTATGGCGTTAGTAAAAATGAATTTGATAAGTGGGCGCTAGCTCAATCAGCGGGTTCTGATAATTGGACGGGCTTAAAATTTTTTAACGTATACGGTCCCGGCGAATACCACAAGGGCCGAATGGCATCTGTTATTTTTCATGCCTTTAATCAAATTAAGCAGACAGGTAAAGTTCAGCTATTTAAAAGTCATAAGCCGGATTACAAAGATGGTGAACAGCTCCGTGATTTTATTTATGTCAAAGACGTGGTAAATGTTATTGGATGGATGCTAGAAACCATGCAGGATAAGAAATGGATCTCTACAAATAATGGGCTCTACAATTTAGGAACAGGAGAGGCTAGGAGTTTTATTGATCTTGTAAGGGCCACTTTTGCAGGACTATCATTGGAGCCCAATATCCATTTTATTGATATGCCACTTGATATTAGAGATACCTACCAGTATTTTACAGAGGCCAACATGGAAAAACTAAAGTTGGCGGGCTATAAAACAGACTTTACGAGTCTCGAAGATGGAGTACAGGATTATGTGGTCCATTACCTTCAAAAAGGGCTTATTTATTAACCTGTTTATTCACATTTTCATTTATTTTTTCGATTCAAGACGCAAACCCTTTGCGGGTCTTGTTAATTAATGTAGGTTTGTATGACCTCTAATAAATTTCCCTTTTTTAATCAGGTCAAATCAATGTTAACCATGTAAAAATGGAGTGCACAATAGTTCACTATTGCGTGCATTTTATTTTTATAACTAGATGAATTTAATTTATGGCAAAGTACATTTTTGTTACGGGCGGCGTTACAAGTAGCTTAGGAAAAGGAATTATTGCAGCATCGCTCGCAAAATTATTGCAGTCTAGAGGACTCACAGTAACCATTCAAAAGTTTGATCCATACATCAACGTGGATCCGGGTACACTAAATCCCTACGAGCATGGAGAGTGTTATGTAACTGAAGATGGTGCAGAAACAGATTTGGATTTAGGTCACTACGAACGTTTTTTAAATATACATACCACACAGGCTAATAACGTAACAACGGGCCGCATATATCAGACTGTAATTAATAAAGAAAGAGCAGGAGATTTTTTAGGTAAAACAGTGCAAGTAGTACCGCATATTACCGATGAAATCAAACACCGCATGAAGCTGATTGGTGAAACTGGAAAGTATGATATTATTTTAACCGAAATTGGTGGCACTGTTGGTGACATTGAAAGTTTACCCTTTATTGAAGCGGTACGTCAATTACAGTGGGAGCTTCCTGAAGAAGATGTAATGGTAGTGCACCTTACACTTATTCCTTATTTACGTGCTGCTAAAGAATTAAAAACAAAGCCTACGCAACACAGTGTAAAAATGCTGAGTGAAACAGGGGTTCATCCGGATATTATTGTTTGTAGAACAGAGCAGCCATTAAATGATGAAATAAAGAAAAAAATTGCACTGTTCTGTAACGTAAAGCAAGGCTCTGTTATTGAGGCGATGGACGCTTCCACTATATACGAAGTGCCACTTTTAATGCTTCGTGAAAAACTCGATTTAATTTGTTTGAAAAAATTAAATATCAACGGATATGGGGCGCCTAATTTAGATAAGTGGAATGGTTTTTTACAAAAACTAAAAAATCCAAAATCTGAAGTGCGTATTGGTTTGATTGGAAAATATATTGAACTACAAGATGCTTACAAATCTATTTTAGAAAGCTTTATTCATGCAGGTGCACCTAATGAGGTAAAAGTAAAAGTGGTGAATGTGCACAGTGAGCATATCACAGAAGAAAATGTTGCAGAAAAATTAGAAGGTCTCGATGGTTTATTGGTTGCACCTGGTTTTGGTAACAGAGGTATTGAAGGAAAAATTCATGCGGTAAAATATGCGCGTGAAAATAATATGCCATTTTTTGGTATTTGTTTAGGTATGCAAATGTCTGTAATCGAATATGCAAGAAATGTGCTTGGATTAGCGGATGCGCATTCTACCGAAATGAATGCGACTACTACTAATCCAGTCATTAATATGATGGAAGAGCAAAAGAAAATTAAAATGAAGGGAGGGACGATGCGTTTAGGTGCTTACCCATGTGATATTACACCTGGAACTTTGGCACATAAAATATACGGTACAACTTCCATCACAGAGCGTCACCGCCACCGTTATGAATTTAACAATGATTATTACGATGCAATTATAAAGGCCGGACTTGTTGCAAGTGGCAAGAATCCTGAAACTGGTTTGGTGGAAATTGTGGAGCTTCCCAATCATCCATTCTTTATTGGGGTACAGTACCATCCAGAGCTCAAGAGCACTGCTGAAGTACCTGCGCCACTTTTTGTTAGCTTTTTAGCTGCTGCAAAGCGCTATCAAGCCTCAAAAGCGGTTAAATAACCTTAATTTTTAACGGGCGGGTCAATGATTCTAGGTTTCAACTAGTACCTTTGCCCTTCAATAAATACACGTATGAAGTCTGATAAGAATTCGCTCATAGGATTTGTTTTGTTAGGTATCTTGTTTTTTTCCTATTTCTGGTATACCAGTCAACAACAAACTGCTTTGGTTGCCTTCAAAAAGCAACAAGAAGATTCTATTGCTAAAGTGCAAGCAAAACTTGTAAAGCCGCAAGATGTTGTAGCTGCTAAAATTGATTCTTTGCAAAGAGATTCGATTGCTAAAATTGCTACTGCAGGAAATTTTGCAGAGGCAGCACTTGGTAAAGACACAACGGTAACAATCGAAAATGAATTAATCAGTGTCGTATTAAGCAATAAGGGAGGTCAGGTAAAAAGCGTAACCTTAAAAAAATATACAATTTCGGACACTGCTGCTGTAAAGCTTGTTCAACAAAATCAAATGGGTTATGCGGTGAACACTGCAGATAATAAAACAGCACTAACTTCTGATTTATATTTCTCTCCATCTATAATTACTAAAACATCGGATGGATCTTCTTCCATCAAATTTATTATTGCATCGGCTACTGGCACTTCCATTATTCATACCTATACGCTTCATCCAAATTCATATAACTTAGATTGGGATGTCGAGTTAGTTGGTGCAAATCAATTATTAACCGCGGGTGTACTTAATTTTAAGTGGTTATCTGAAACCAATCAACTTGAAAGAACTGCCGAATATGAAAGACAGATGTCCAATATTTGTTTTTCTGAAGGAAATGAGTTTGATTATATATCTGCGAATAACGAAAAAACCTTTGAAAAGCCGGTACAATGGGTAAGTGTTGTGCAGCAGTTTTTTAATACGACCCTCATTGCAAAAAATGGTTTTAATTCAGGTGATGTAAAGTGGTCTCGCTATACTGATAGTTCTAGTAAGCTTGCTAAAACGGAAACAAATTTACAGATCAAACTGCCACAAGCGGCAAATAGTAAAGTGGCGCTTCAGTTATTTGCAGGTCCTTCCGATTTTGAAATTCTAAAAAAGCAAGCGCCAGAAATGGAGCGCATTGTTAATTTGGGTAGAGACATGTATTCTTTTGTTCGTCCTATTAACAAGTATATTATCATGCCAGTTTTTGATTTCTTTGCTGGCTTTGTTTCAAATTATGGTTGGGTAGTATTGTTGCTTACTTTATTTATTAGACTTGTTACTTCTCCTTTAACCTATAGCAGCTATTTAAGTGGTGCTAAAATGAAAGTGTTAAAGCCAGAGCTTGACACTATCAAGAAGAAATTTGGTGATGATCAGCAAGGGTTTGCGATGGAGCAAATGAAATTGTTTAGAGAAGCCGGTGTAAATCCACTGGGGGGTTGTATTCCAGCGCTTCTGCAAATTCCTATTTTCTTTGCCCTCTATAGTTTCTTTAATTCCCATATTGCACTAAGGGGTCAGGCATTTTTATGGAGTAAAGATTTATCAAGCTATGACGTGATTGCAACGCTTCCGTTTAGTATTCCATTAGGTTTTGGAGATCATATCAGTTTGTTTACCATTACTGCGGTGTTGACAAGCTTTTTAATTTCTATTTACAATATGAGCATGACGCCAACGCAGGATAATCCAGCGCTCAAGTATATGCCTTATATTTTTCCGTTCATGCTATTGTTTATCTTTAACAGATTACCATCTGCATTAACATGGTATTATACAGTATCAAACATTGTAACGCTTGGGTTACAATTTGTGATTCAAAATTATATCATCAACCATGATAAAATTTTAGCACAAATGGACGAAAAACGTAAAATGCCAAAAGCAAAAAGTAAATGGCAAACACGTTTTGAACAAATGCAGCAGAGTCAAAAAAAATTACAAGACTTAAAAGATAAAACGCCAAAGAAAAAATAAATAAAAAGCCCTGCTGTATTGAGTAGGGCTTTTTTTAACGCGCATTATTTGAAAGCATTTATATCCATATTATTTTTTTTCTTGGCTTTTCATTTGGCCACTGCGCAGCAGCGTATAGTTGCGGAGTGTACAGTGGTGTATAAAGTAGTATCACAAGAAGGCTCTGATGAAAGTATGCTTCAGAAAGCAACTAAAACGGTATTTATTAAAAGTAACAATGCCCGTATAGATCTTGTTGCACCAAGCTATTCTCAATCGATAATATATAATAAGACAACTGCTACTGCTACAGTTCTACGTTCTTTTGGGGAAGACAAATACATGACTTCTTTAAATACTAAACAGTGGCGAAGCGTAAATGCGGTGCTTGATAGTATTCAAATAAAATTTACTGAGGATTCAGCAAGCATTTTAGATTATACATGTAAACAAGCCATTTTACAATTAAAAGATGGGACCCTTGTAACTGTTTATTTTACTGCTGCTATTATACCTTCAGTAAGGGAGTATGAATATATGTTTAAAGATATACCTGGATTTGTACTAGGGTATGAAATGAAGGACGCCACAGGTATAAAAACAATTTTTAAAGCGTCGCAAATTAATTTATACAATCCAGTATCCGCTTCAAAGTTTGATATACCCAAAAAAGGTTATAGAATAATCACGGTAGATTAGTATATAAAAAAAAGTAGGTGATAAAAATTGTAAGGGGCCAACAATTAGTTGGAAGATGGAGTAGGTGTCTTAAACTTGGGCACTTTTACCTTAAACTTATAAGGGAATACAAAAGAACTGTTTCCGTTATCAAAACGAAGCATTGAGTTCATTTCTGTAATGTTATTTCCTTTTAATTGAAGGCCTAAAGTTTGAATGCTTTTGTATTGCATTGTTGACCTAAGGGAGCTATAGGATAAGCTTTTAGTATTGAATAAGTTTAAATTTTTGAGGGTAAATTTTGATTGCTTACCTCTCTTTTCTGTGGTTACACCGCTTAAAGTAAACGCAGCATAGCCTGTTTGAACCCCTATAAAGAGGGTAACAGCTAGGATTAAAGTAAGTATAAATTTACTGCGTTTCATTATTGTAAAGGTATGGATTCTTAATTATTTCACAATTACCAAATCATTAATATAACAGATATGTTCATAAATTGTTGCCTGGAATGTTGGAAAAACTTGATTTTTGGTCTATTTTAGGATAATTCCTTTCGAAAATGAGCCAAAATAGATACCAAGAAGACCGGGAATCCCTCAAAGAGCTGCTCCAGCAGTACCGGAATCTCAAGCTAGGTCGTCAGCACCGATTTTTGGAGGAAGATGCTTTTTTACGCATTATTGACTATTTCGACGAAAAAGACAATGTAAAAGAGGCCTTAGAAGCTGTCGAAATTGGCTTATCTCAATTCCCCTTTGCCTCTGCTTTAATGATTAAAAAGGCCGATTTACTCATTGTCGATAAGCGTTATCTCGATGCACTAGAAATACTGGAAACTTCAGAACTCTATGACAATTCGGATATCGACTTATACATTTTAAAAACAGATGCCTACTTGGCACTAGATCAACCAGAAAAAGCTGCAGCGCTTTTGGAGGCAGCTATAGATAAATTTGAGGGTGATGAAAAAGTAGATCTTCTTTTTGAGTTAGCGGATGTATACGATGATTATGAATCTTTTGAAAAAGTTTTTGATTGTTTAGTACTTATTTTAGAACAAGAGCCCGCCAATGAAGAGGCATTGTATAAAATTTGTTTTTGGACAGACTATACTGGGCGTAATGAAGAGAGTATCAAGTTGCATCAAAAAATAATTGATCAGCTTCCATACAGTGAGCTAGCTTGGTTTAATTTAGCTGCAGCTTATCAAGGGTTAAAGCTCTACGAAAAATCGATTGATGCCTATCAATATGCAGTTGCAATTGATGATAAATTTGATTATGCATACCGTAATATGGGTGATGCGTATTTACGCCTTCGTAAATACAAAGAAGCCGTTGAAGTACTTGAGAGAGTAGTTGCATTAACAAGACCTGAAGATGTCATTTACGAGGCTATTGGCCATTGTTATCATAAAATGGGAAAGATCGCACAAGCAAGATTTTTTTATAAAAAAGCAGTGCATTTAAATCCCGATGACAGTAAGCTTTATTATAAAATTGCAGTGACATATATGTTAGAGAAGCAGTGGCAGCCAGCTGTTAGACAACTTGAAAATGCAATGCGTATGCACCGTGCTATAACAGAATATAATTTGGCAATGGGCGAGTGCAAAGCAAATCTTGGGCAATTCAAAGAAGCAGTGCATTATTTTGGAGTTGTTGTTAAGCACAAGCCTAAAAATGTTTCTGGGTGGGAAGCATTGATTAATTGTTTGCTATCTGCAGAATATTTTGATGAAGCACTTCTGCAAAGTAAAAATGCACTTGTCGCTACCGATCATAAACCCGTTTTTTTATTCTATCACAGTGCCATTTTATTTATAATTGGTAAATCAAAGGATGGGTTAATCTTATTAGAGCAAGCTATGTTGGCTGCGCCCAAACTATTAAAAAAGTTTATTGATATTAGGCCTTCCATTCTTCAGAATACACAAGTAGTGGATATAATCGCTAGGTTTAAACGTCGCAGAAAAATATAGGATAATCAAGACCTTGCTCCTATAATCAGCCTTAAAAAGTCATTTGTTTAACTTATTTTTGCATTTCAGTTAAAATTAGAAACATGAATTTTAATTTATCACAGATTCCAGTGCGAACCGCGCAGCCAAGAACTTCGGGGTTAACCATGATTATGGATAAGGGTTTAAGTATTAATGAAGTGCATAATTTTATGAGTGTAGGAGGCCCACATTCTGATGTTATTAAATTGGGATTTGGAACCTCTTTTGTAACGCCAAATCTCAAGCAAAAAATAGAAGCGTATCAATCTTATAATATTCCTCTTTATTTTGGAGGTACTTTGTTTGAAGCTTTTTTAGTGCGCAATCAATTTGACGATTACGTTAGTATCTGTAAAGATTACGGGATTACATATATGGAAGTGAGTGATGGATCCATCAGTATTCCACACACTGAAAAATGTGGTTATATAGAAAAATTAGCAAAGCACTTTACCATTTTAAGTGAAGTGGGAAGTAAAGATGCCGCACATATTATTCCACCTTACAAATGGATTGAACTCATGCGTGCAGAGCTTGAAGCTGGCGCTACCTATGTTATTGCAGAAGCGCGTGAGGCAGGTAATGTTGGTATTTACAGGGGAAGTGGAGAAGTGCGCGAAGGACTTGTTCAAGAAATTTTAACACAAATTCCTGAAGAAAAAATAATCTGGGAAGCACCTCAAAAAGCACAACAATTGTATTTCCTTGAGCTGATCGGTTGCAATGTTAATCTTGGAAATATTCCACCTCATGAGATCATCGCCCTAGAAGCCATGCGTATTGGATTAAGAGGCGATACTTTTGAACTATACTTAAATAAGTAATTGCGTTATGAAACGTTATGGACTCATTGGTTTTCCTTTAACGCATTCATTGTCCGGGCAATACTTTACCAATAAGTTTATTGAAGAAGGGATTGAAGATTGTATATACGAAAGGTTTTCGATTCCTTCTATTGATGATTTACATGTTATTTTAAATACCCATCCAGATTTGTGTGGGTTTAATATTACCATTCCTTATAAAAAAGAAGTGCTAGCTTTTTTAACAGAACGTTCTAAGGCTGTTGAAGAAGTAGGGGCTTGCAATTGTGTTAAAATTGAGGATGGAAAATTAATTGGATACAATACCGATGTTATTGGATTTGAAAATTCATTGGTTCCTTTTTTAAAGCCTACCCATAATCAGGCACTCGTTTTAGGAACGGGTGGCGCTGCACTTGCCATTGTGTTTGTGCTTCAAAAACTAGGGATTGATTTTAAGTATGTTTCGCGCACAGCTACTGGTGATCAGTTTGCGTATGATCATTTAGATGCCTCTGTTATGGCAGCGTATACGCTAATCATAAATACCACCCCACTTGGTATGTTCCCAAATATCGAGGCCTGTCCGGACATTCCTTACGAATTATTAACGCCTGCGCATCACTTGTTTGATTTAACGTACAACCCAGCAGCGTCTACATTTTTAGCAAAAGGAGAACAAATGGGTGCCACCATACAAAATGGTCAACAAATGTTTGTTGAACAGGCCGAACAATCTTGGCGCATTTGGAACAGTTGATATTAATGAAGTGTCACTGTTTTTTTAAGCCTAATATCACGTGAAGAACTTCCTATCATAATGGTGAAATCTCCGGGCTCAATTACAGTCTCCATTTTTTCGTTTAGCATTTCAAAGTCTTCAGGAAGAAGTGTAATTTTTATGGTTTTTGATTCACCTACTGCTAAATGAATTCTCTCAAATCCTTTTAATGCTTGAACGGGTCTTGCTACAGAAGCAATTTGATCCCTTAGGTACAATTGAGCTACTTCGTCGCCAGCAAATTTACCAGTATTTGTAATAACAAAAGAAACGGTAATTTTATCTCCTTTTTTTGCGATTGGATTGTCGATCATTAAATTACTGTATTCAAAAGTGGTATAGCTAAGTCCATATCCAAATGGAAATAAAGGAAGTCCTGTCAGGTTTTCGTAATCATCGCCACGCCCTGTTGGTTTATGGTTGTATACAAGTGGGAGTTGCGCTTCGCTTACAGGAAATGTGATTGGTAGCTTTGCACCCGGGTTATAGGCTCCTGAAAGTACTGCTGCCACAGCATGTCCGCCTTCTTCGCCCGGATACCAAACATCTACAATACTATTTACTTTATCTATCCAATTGCCCATGGTTACGGCGCTTCCGCCAACAATCACAACAACCGTTGGCGTTCCAGTAGCGGCAACTCTTTGAATGAGCTGTTCTTGTTCGCCTGGTAATTGTAAAGAGGCTCTATCTCTAAATTCGCCTTCCTCAAGTCCTACTACTACCACTGCTACTTTTGATTTTTGTACAATAGCAACTGCTTCATTTATTTTTTCTTCAATTGTATTTACGACATCTACGTTCCAAATTAATTTGATGGTTGAATTACCATTTGGTTCTTTAAATTCAACTCGAATCGGATAATTGTTTCCTGCAGTAAAGTTGTAATCAACTAGGCTCGTATGAAAGCTTTGCTTATCCCAATTGTTAATGATGAGTTGATTGTTAATGTATAATTTAAAGCCGTCGTTTCCAGATAAGCCAATTTTGTAAGTACCTGTTTTAGGTGCTTTGATATTCCCCGTCCATTTTGCACAGAAAAATTCTGGTGTTATCGATGGGTCAGGCGTAGAAATGGTCCAATGAAAATTAATGGTTTTGTCAATTCTTTGTAGGGTAGGATTGTTTCCAAATTCTATACCATTAAAATATGCTGCAGCAAGTCCTTCATGTGTTTGATTGTTTTGCGTCGTCCACAAATATTTACTTGGTATAATGTTCCAGTTTTTACTATCACGCCCCGGGCCAGCTGCGGTAATAATTTTATTGGCGCCATATTTTTTTAGCATACCTTCTAATATGCTTACTTTTTTGGTGCCCGGTCCACTATACCCACCCAGTCTTGCTTCGGTGGCATCAGTACCAATCAGCGCAATACTTTCTGTAGCAGTTGAAAGGGGCAATAGTCCATTTTTATTTTGCAATAAAACAATCGATTCTAGCGCTGCTTGATGTGCAATTTTTTTATGTGCTGCTTCATAATTTGCAGATTCAGTTGCTTTGATATCTAGGTATGGTGTTTCAAATAAACCCAGTTCAAACTTTGCTCTAAGTACACGACTTACTGCATCGTCGAGTCGTTCTTGATTGATTTGTCCATTTAAAAATGGTGGAATAAATAATTTATAATGTTCTTGTGCAGTTTGAAATAATACATCTAAGCCATTGTTAACGGCGTTTTTGCCTGCATCTGGATAATCTTTTGCTGTATAGTGTAAAACATTGGCGCCGCCCACGGCGCCAGCATCAGAAATTACAAATCCGTTAAAGCCCCATTGTTTTTTTAATAGATTGTTTAATAAATAATCATTGGCGGTTGCAGGGCTTCCGTTTACAGAATTGTAGGACGTCATGATAGATCTTGCGCCGGCTTTTTGCACCGCATCTTTAAAAGGAGGGTAGTGGATTTCAGATAAATATCTTTCGTTCATATCAATAGGGTAGCTGTCTCTTCCGCCATCGCCTACATTGGCCACAAAATGTTTTGGTGTAGCAATAATATTTTCGTCCTCTAAAGTTTTCATGTAAGCCACACCCATTTTGCTACTCAAAAAAGGGTCTTCTCCATAGGTTTCTTCGGTACGCCCCCATCTAACGTCTGTTGCAATATTAATAACCGGAGAAAGTATTTGTCTAATACCTCTAATTTTTGATTCTTTTGCAATGGCGCCAGCAACAGCCTCCATGGTGCTTGTATTGAAGGTAGCAGCGAGGCCAATGCTTTGAGGGAATATGGTGGAGCCCTGTCTTACCAAGCCGTGTAGTGCTTCGTCAAATGGGAGCATTGGAATACCAAGTCTAGTGCTGTCCATAAAAAACCGCTGTATGGCGTTCACTTTTTTAGCAAGGCTTACAGCAGTTTCTGTTGCATTGTATTGAAGCATTTGTTGTGCGCCTTCTGTACCTGCAGATGCAGCACTTACTTGAAATCCAAAAAGTCCATCCTTGTATTTTGGGGCATCTCCTGGTTTGATGTCTCCAGGTATCATAAATAACTGCCAAAACTTTTCGGTAGGCGTCATTCTATCCAGTAAATCTTTGACTCTTTCGTTGATGGGTGCTCTACTATTTTTATATAATGGAATGGTTTGCGCAATAGTTGTTGATGTAGTAATACATTGTATAAATATTGTGCATGCGATACTGAAAAATATTTTGCGTGTAGCGAAAATTTTTGTGTTCATAATTAAGCTTGGTAGTCGTTTAAGAAATCTATGAGTTGTTGTACTGCTTTTTTTCTGTGGCTAAATTTATTTTTTTCTGAAATATCCATATTTGCAAAAGTGATATCACTTCCTACTGGAATAAAAACAGGATCGTAGCCAAATCCATTTGCACCATCTTGTGCGTGAGTAATGTGTCCTTGACAAATTCCTTCAAACTGATATTCTTTACCATTGATAATGAGTGAAACGACAGTTCTAAACCTTGCAGCTCTTGAAGGCTTCTCTTTTAGTTCCGCTAATAATTTATCAATATTGTCCTGCATGTTCCGGCCTTCTCCTGCATACCTCGCCGATTTCACACCGGGAGCGCCACCTAGGGCCTCCACTTCTAACCCAGTATCTTCGCTAAATACAGCTTGATTTGTGAGCTTATAAATGGTAGCAGATTTTTCTGTGGCATTGGCTTCTAGTGTGTCATGTGGTTCTGGAATGTCAATATCAATGCCCACTTCTTGCAAAGTAAAAATCTCAAATTTTTGATGGCTAAGTTGTTTTATTTCCTCTACCTTGTTTTTATTATTGGTTGCAAAAATTATTTTCATCTACTACTGAATATTAAACGTTTTTTTAAGTGCATTCCAAAGTTTTCCTTTTTCTAGTTTAGCTGCTTCTGTTTTAACGAGCATTGATTGTAATGGTGCAGAAAATAAAAGGGTGCAATTGTCATATTGCTGTACTTGATACTGCGGTACTTCAAAAGGAAGTGCAATGCTTGCAGCGTTGATATCAAATATGAGTAAAGTAGTAGGTTGAAGTTCTGTTTTTATTTGCGCGTATTTAACCGCCTGATTGGCTGTGTTAACAATGGCAACATCGCCCATATTTAGTTTGCACGCGGCGAGTATGGCTGTTAAAAATTGTAAGGATTCATCTGCAAGGTGAACGGCCGAACTATCTTTTAATAAGATGGTTATCTTTTTTTGATTGTTACCTAAAAACCCAATTGGTTTTATTGTTAGCACCTCCTCAAAGGCAGGAGCAATAGCTGCGCTCTTTTGTGTTACAGGCTCAATCTTGCGTTTGCCAATGCTCTCTTTAGTGTCTACTAAAACAAGCTCATTTTTATACAAAGAGGCTATAACAAAGGGAGGAAGCAAATTATTTTCAGAATTCATGGCAGTTTTACAATATTAACGATTGTTAGTTTTCATTTTTTTTGTTTCTTTGCACCAAATATAAAACTATGGCAGCAGCACTTGACGTAAAGATTGAAAAAGTTCAGCACAGTAGGTTAGCAAATACAACGCTCGAAAATATTCCTTTTGGTCGTGTTTTTACAGATCATATGTTTGAGGCTGACTATATTGATGGTGTTTGGACGAATGTGGTGATTAGGCCTTATCAAGCACTGCAATTTGATCCTTCTTTGGCTGCGCTACATTACGGGCAATCCATTTTTGAAGGTGTTAAAGCCTATAAAAGTAATGCTGGTGAGGTTCATATTTTTAGACCTCAAGATAATTTTAGAAGATTCAATATTTCTGCAGCGCGTATGTGCATGCCTGAAGTACCAGAAGCGATATTTATGGAGGGTATGCGCCTTCTCATTGATATGGATAGGGATTGGGTTCCTGCAATGGCGGATCACTCATTATATATCAGACCCTTTATGTTTGCGACCGATCCAGTTATTGGCGTAAAACCTTCTGATAATTATAAGTTCATGATTTTGTTAAGTCCTACAGGGCCTTACTATAGCACCCCTATGAAAATTTATGTAGAAGAAACCTACACTAGAGCTGCTCCGGGTGGCGTTGGTTTTGCAAAAAATGCAGGAAATTATGCGGCAAGTATGCTTGCGACACAAAAAGCAAAAGAGGCAGGTTACGATCAAGTATTATGGACCGATGCTTTTGAACATAAGTATTTGCAAGAAGTAGGTACCATGAATGTATTTTTTGTGGTAGGTAACAAAGTAGTAACGCCTGAACTTACAGAAGGAACTATTTTGGAAGGTGTAACAAGAGACAGTGCCATCACGGTTTTGAAAGAGATGGGCATGGAAGTGCAAGAGACAAAAATAACCATTGATGAATTAATCGCTTCTCAAAAACAGGGCCTTTTACATGAAGTGTTTGGCACCGGAACGGCTGCTACCATTTCAAAAATTAAAGAACTACGCTATAAAGATTATAGCATGCATTTTGATACAGATAAGGCAGGCGTTGCCAAAGAATTAAAAGATAGACTCACTGCCATCAGGTATGCAACTGCACCAGATACCCACCACTGGTTATTTAAAGTTTAATAAACTGTTTGAGTAAATAGTTTTTTCCTGCTTTAATCACTGCAACATAAGCGCCTGCTTTTAAGTGTGGTACTTCTATACTTGCAATTCCGTTTTTACTTGCGGTAAATATTTTAGTTTGTAATTGTGTGCCATCGATACTATGTATGGATATTTGGTAAACTAGCGTCTCTCTAAATGAATAACGAATGCCTAACTGATTTTGCACCGGATTGGGTGTAACAATTGCTATAATAGGGTCTTCTTGCCTTGGTGGTGGCGGTGGTCCTGTAATTTCAAACCGCTTTTCTCCAGCCGTTGTACTGTCTGTGCCAATTTCAAAAATATAACTGCTATCCTGTATAATTTTTTGATACCTGTTTAATAGTTTGTCATGCAGGTAGGCAACCATATCAGTTGCAATAACAAAAGCTGTACATAACAATCTGTATTTTCCAGTTTTGTTGGACTGTATACCTAGTGGAACAAAAAGGCTATTGATAAAGGGTCTTGCATCTATGCAAAGCGCCATACTATCTCTCGAAATGGAATAAAGCGATATTTTATTATCGTTTATTTTTTCTGCGTCCCATTTTTCAAACCGGCTACTAGCGCTATCAATCCCCATAATCTCCAGTCTGTCCAGTAGGGTATTTTCTTGCATGAGTGCAAGACTTATATGTGCGTATTCATTTTTGTAGCGGTTGGTATCAGGTGTTTCATCTATATTCACCTTACTTCGTTCTTCATAAAATATATAACCCGCAGTGCCTGCTGTATTTTTAATGATATAACCTTCTAGTTTTTGAATAACGCTTGGATGTCTAAATGCCCTAGCAGTATAATTGCCATTAGCGCCAAGGCCCGCATCCCATTGCCAATAGTACTTTCCAATGCCGCTACTACTTGATATTTTACTGATATCTATTTTAGCAGGGTATGGATTGCCGGTTAAATAATAGCGCGTTAATGGATGAGCCGGGAAGTCAATTTCGAGTGGTCCATGTTGAGGTGTGCCTCCCACAATTACATCCACCCATGAATCCTGTTTCATTGTTTTTACAAAAGGCACTTCGTTTATAATGCTAGAATGATCGCTAGAATCTTTGGGGTACAACCAAATTTTAATGGCCCTGTTTGATTCGAGATAACTGCTGTCCATTTTTGTGAAGGGCTTGTATATTAATTGCGTGATATTATTGGATGTACTATCCAAAAAATAAACAGATGGATGTTCATGTAAAGCGGTATCAAAACCATTACCAGGTCCACTATTACCCGTTATGGCAATACTATTTTTGAAACTTTGTAAACTTGATGCATTAGAAAAGGGTAGTGCTAAAAGTTTTGTTTGACCTCCCAATAAATGGTACTGTTTATGAACGGTAGCAGGCCCAATAATTTTCGTGTTATTACCCGAACTATTAATTTGCGCAGGCGCTAGTAGTGTTAGATGTTTTGTTTGTAAGCTGCCATTAAAAAGGGTGATGCTATTTTTAATAATAAGTGAATCTAAAAATTGAATTTTATTTTTTGTATCTATTTGTAAATTATAAATGAGTTTGTTTTTAAATACATACGGATTCATGATTGTACTGTCTTTTTCTATGTAAATACTTCCATTTGTTGCATCGATGGTCCCTGTACCTAACAATGCATTAGGCCAATGCAATAAGCCGTTTACAATAATGCTGGCATTTGAATTTAGCGTTATCGTTTTAGCAGTATTGGTTTGATTTGGAAATGCATTACTAATAATAATTGGACTTCCTTGTTGCACAATAATATGGGTACTGCTATCTGGTACGATACCGCCACACCAATTGCTTCCCAGTTGCCAGAATGCATTACTGGTACCTATCCACAAGCCATTATTTTTTACCTGAACAAGTATCAAATTACTCGTGTCGGTACATGAAAAACGAGTGGCAATTCTTTTAAATAAAGTACTGCTTTGCAAACTGCTAGATTGGTAATTGTACCCATTGTTATTTCCTGTAGCCGGTTTAAATATAGCCGCAGTATCTTCTTTGTAAAGCCAATGATAGCTTGTGTTTACTAGGTTATAGCCGTTAAATAATGTGGGTGCAAAACCGCTGCATATAATTTGATCTCCTAAAATTGTATTGTTTACAATTCCACTATCTAATTGAAATAATACTTTTTTGAAGCTACTATTGATACCGTCCGATATTTCGATAATAGCACTATCCATTCCAGCATTTGCATTGCTTGGAATAAACGTTAGGGTTCTTGGATAAGAGCTATCGCTTACCGTTTTCGAAGAAAACGGTAAGCCCAAAATTTGCCCCTGCTTTGGTGCTAACTGTAGCTTCCAAAATATGGTTTCGCTACTATCTGTTTGAACCACACCTAATGCTGCAGGAACTATGTCTACCGGGCGTTTACAGCTATTAAGGCGTAGTGAGCTTGTGTCTATAAATTCCGGTGCCACTGCGTCAATTTTTACTTGTAAAAAACGGGTGTTGCCGCTTATAACTCCGTTGCAATAATTGAATGCGGCGTCTCTAATGGCACTGGTATCGCAATTGATTTTCGGGTATATATTGAATCCATTTTTTACGAGGTCTCCTTTTGTAACGACGTATAAAAAATGCCATTCGTTGCTGCCCGATCCTTTGGTGTATACAAGGTTTTTTGTACTGTCCGAAATAGTAGCTACTATGTAAGGTGTAAAAGCATTGTTATTTAAAATGCAAGGTTCCGAAAAAATTATTTTAGCAATCAGTGTATCGCCAGTTGTGTATGTTTTTGCTATAGGTGGTATGACCTCAAACACAGTGGGGGCAGTGTTGTCAGGCAAAGTAAGTGCTTTGCAAATTAATTGTTGCAGCGCCATACCGTCATCATTTCCAATATCATCTTTGTCTTGCCATGTTAAAATAAGTTGTTCACCAGGTTTCCAATTTAAATTAAATAATGTGTCCTTTTTTTGTTGCTGATTGATGGGTAAAAGTCCGTTGAGGGCTGCTGTTCCAGTGCTTGTTTGGACCGAATAAAAACTCAGTGCAGTATCTTTTTTTGTAACAGTGTCTAATACATTATTTGTAGCGGATATTGTGTAGGAAAAGTTCCAAACACCCGCTTTACCGCTGCCGCCTTTGCGCCACTGACCAGCCGTTAATTCAATTTCAAACTGTTCAATAATTGTATGGCTATTATTGGTAAAAACCATGCCAAAAATATAACTTCCGGCGCTACTTGCAAGGCTGCCAAGCCCTCTGGTAGCAGCGTTTGTGGCTCCATTTGCAGGTCCATAACTAAATATGCCCGTTACCGCGTTTGTTCCGGCACTGGTGGTAAAATTAAGCACAGCATTCATACCACTTGTTTGTGCGATAAATAATCCGCTTAGACCCGCATGTAAACTCCCTAAAAAGAAGGGTCCCTTGCCAGTTATGCCGCTAACAAAACCGTTAGCCGCTGGTAAATTGGAAAAATTTTGGGTATAAACAAAGTTGATGGCCGGGTAGGGGTAACTAATTGGGGTGGTTGAAATTTGCGCAAAAACATCATTTGAGGTGCTGATTAGTAGAAAAGCAACTGTAAAAGCCAGCGCAAAATATTGTAGCAACCGAAACAAGCGAAAAATGGAAATAAGCATAATAAAGGCCCTTATTTTTGGCTAAACAATCTAAATCAATCAGATAGCTTTCTTTTATTTGCCTCTTAAATCAAGTATTTACTCCTTTTAGGCGCTCGTATTTGTACTGAAAACCAGTATTTTACGTCTAGTTTGAGAAAACTTTTTAAAACTTTTTGATTTTTCAGTTCCAGCCATTACCTTTGCCGTCCGAAATTTTAAACGGTTTAGAATGCCTACAA
>JBIISK010000076.1:0-19598 GCA_044341045.1 Sediminibacterium sp.
GACAAAATTTTTTATTGAAAATTTCAATAAAATTATTTGTAATCAGGCTTGTATTGACTACTTCCTTGCACTTCAACGTCCGGTTTACCTTTATAACCTTGGTCATATAAACGGTAACAACCGCCTAAAACAAATGCTAGGATACAAAAAACATGTAAATAAAATAAGAATTTAGAAGAAGATACCCAGTTGCTGGCTAAATCTTTTTCCGGGATATTATTTGTTTGCTCAGACATAGTAATGTTTTGGAATTGCAAAAATAAGGTAACAATGATTATTTACGTCGTCTTTGATAAAATAATTTCAGAAAATTTGGTTTGTTTTTTAACAAAATAGCACCAAATAATTGACCCATTAAACACGCCAGTTAAGGCTTTCATTGGCTTTTTAGGGATTGAAGTCCTTAACACCCCCCCTTTGAGTAAACGCATTGTCCATATAGACATCACAGACATATGGGCTTTTACTATAGCATAAAAGAATGAAATATCCCCTTGAAGAACGCCTTTCCATGCCGAAATAGCATCTAAGCAAAATCGTGTAGGGATTTTCCAAATGAGCTCCGCTACTGGCAGGTTTTTACCAAGCATTAAAAGGTTATTCCTAAAATTTAAAAATACTTTTCTGCCGCCTCTTGGAAGAGTCCCTCCTCCTACATGATATACCACAGATGACGGGCAGCTCATGATAGAATAACCAGCTCTTTGCAGTCTCCAACACATATCAATTTCTTCTTGATGGGCAAAAAAACTTTCATCCAACCCACCTACTTGTTTATAAGCACTTGCTCGAATAAACAAGGATGCGCCTGTTGCCCAAAAAATGGGTTCGCAATGATCATATTGACCATTGTCGATTTCACAAACATCAAATATTCTACCTCTCGAAAAAGGATAACCTAGTGAATCAATCCATCCTCCAGCTGCACCTGCGTATTCGAAACTTTCTTTATGATGATAGGATCGAATTTTGGGTTGACATGCAGCAATGTTCTTATCATTGTCAAGTAGTGATACCATGGGTTCTAACCAATTGGGGGTAACCTCAACATCAGAATTTAAAAGCACATAATAATCGGCATCTACAAGCGATAATGCCCAATTATATCCACCCGCAAAGCCTTCATTGGTATTTCTTTGTAAACAAGTAATAGCCGGATAATTTGCAGCTAAAAACGTAACAGAATCATCCGTAGAACCATTGTCTGCAATGATCACTTTTGCGTTAACATAACTCGTATTCATTACGAATGGTAAAAAAGTTTCTAAATGCTTTTTCCCATTATAATTTAAAATAACGATGGCTACGGAACTACTAGACAATGTTTACTTTTTTAGCGTATTTAATTTAGGAAGTAATGTCATTACCATCACCAATCCACTTGCAATCACTAATGTATACAACGCGGGTTGCTTTACTGGACACTCTCCCATTAAACAGGTTGAAACTAAAATATAATTTCTAAGACTCCAAGTGAAAACAATGGCTCCAATAAAAATATTGGTACGTTTAGCCCAAATAGCGGGTATCAAAAACAAGACGATCGCAATAATGGTAAAAAAGTTCAAGAAAAGCCCTGGTTTTCCAAATCTTGTACCCTCAGTTTCAAATCCAGAGATGGTAATTTGCTCCGAAACCACAATACTCCATGGCAAAAAAGAACAAATTAGCACAATCAGTGAGGCGATAATTCCAATAGTTTGCGTGTATTTCATGGCTTAATTCGCTTAAATTTAAGTAAAAATAGCTCCAAAAGGAGCTATTTTAAAGGGTTTAGAGGTCCCGAGCGGATTCGAACCGCTGTGGAAGCTTTTGCAGAGCTCTGCCTAGCCACTCGGCCACAGGACCAATTATCGGACTGCGAAAATAAAGCAAAGAAAGGAAAATCAAAATTCTAAATCTGAATACCCGAAATTTGCTCAAAATTAGCTCAAATGCAAAGAATCGCAGAAAGTGAACTTATCATCAATAATAGAGGTGCCGTTTATCATTTAGACCTGCGCCCAGAAGAATTAGGCACTACTGTGTTGACTGTTGGAGATCCAGACAGGGTTTCTGAAGTAAGCAAATACTTTGACCATATTGAGCATAAAAGCCAACATAGGGAGTTTATTACCCATACGGGCTTTATAGGGAGCAAACGAATTTCTGTGGTTTCTACTGGTATTGGCCCTGATAATATTGATATTGTATTAAATGAACTAGATGCACTTGTGAATATTGATTTTGATACAAGAAATATAAAAAACACATTAACCACCCTGCAAATAATTAGACTTGGCACATCCGGTTCTTTGCAAGCAAATATTCCAGTAGATAGTTTTGTGGCTAGTACGCACGGACTTGGTATTGATAACTTACTCCATTTTTACAAACACGAAAATAATGGTGAAGAAGCTCAAATATTAAAAGCTTTTGAAGATCAGATTACATTGAACAAATCATTTTCTGGGCCGTATATCACTGGGGCCAGTGTTAAATTACTTAAACATTTCGTAACAGGCTATCATCAGGGAATAACAGTAACTTGTCCTGGATTTTATGGTCCACAAGGCAGGGTACTAAGGTTACCACTCATGCACACGGAGCTCATAGATCAATTAACAACTTTTAATTACGGCCCTCACAATATCACCAATTTTGAAATGGAAACAAGTGCTATTTATGGATTGGGGAAATTACAAGGACACCAATGTTTAAGTTTAAGTGCAATTGTAGCCAATAGAGTTTCGCAAACATTTAGCAAAGATGGTAATGCGGCTGTAGAAAATTTGATCAAACAATCATTAGAGATTATTTCAACAATTTAATTATGTTGTTACAATTTTACAAATATCAAGGTACTGGAAACGATTTTGTTATTCTAGATAACAGAGAAGGAAATATTCAATTATCAAAGGAACAAGTTGCGCTATTGTGCGATCGGCATTTTGGTATTGGCGCAGACGGACTCATGCTTTTAAACAAGCATGAAAGCTATGATTTTGAAATGGTTTACTATAATGCCGATGGCGCGCCAGGAACTATGTGTGGCAATGGAGGCAGGTGTTTAATAAAATTTGCATTTTATAAAGGCATACAAGTAAGTTCATATAATTTTATCGCTTCTGATGGTGAACATCAGGCAGTTATTGACGAAAATGGATGGATACATCTAAAAATGATTGATGTAAAAGAAGTATTACATGCACAAGAAGCAACTATTTTAAATACCGGATCACCTCATTATATTAAGCCTGTTTCTGACCTTTCAAATTATGACGTTTTTACAGAAGGTAAAAAAATACGCTATAACGAGACCTATAAAAAAGTTGGCATCAATGTGAATTTCGTAGAATGGAATGAAAGCGAACTTTTTGTTAGAACATATGAGCGTGGTGTAGAAAATGAAACTTTTAGTTGTGGCACTGGTGTAACAGCTGCTGCAATAGCCATGAGTGCTGATTCTATTGGCGCACATCAAACAAAAATTAGAACACTTGGAGGAAGCCTTCTGATAAAATTTAATAAAGTAGATGCACAGCATTATAACAATGTGTGGCTTTGTGGCCCTGCATCTTTTGTTTATGCGGGCCAAATATCAATTTAATTATTAACGGTGCTATCATGATTCAATATTTTAAGAATATAGAAGGACAAACGGTTGAAATTGACAAGCCTGATACAGGCGCTTGGGTTAACCTAGTTCCGCCTTTTAAAGAAGAGGAATTTATTGAGTTAAGTGAAACCTTAGATATTCCTATCGAATTTTTAAGAGACTCTTTGGACATAGATGAAAGACCGCGTTATGAAATTGAAAACAATGTAAAATTTGTCGTTATCAAAACGCCTACAGAAAATAATTCGTTTAATGATAGTGATGCTTTTTACATCACCATTCCTATTTGTATCATTTTAACGCACACGCAAATCATTACTGTTAACTCATTTGATAATGGCGCTATTAATAAGTTTTTAAATTCATTCCAAAAAAGACATCCTGACAAAAAAAATATGATGATCCTTAAGGTTTTTGAAAAAGTAGTTCAAAACTTTATGGAATTTTTGAAGGAAATTAATATCAGAAGAAACCAATATGAATCTAGCTTATATCAGAGTAACAGCAACGTTGATTTATTGAATTTAATGCGTATTCAAAAAAGCTTAGTTTATTTTGTAACAGCACTTCGCAGCAATGAAATGCTCATGATGAAATTAGAACGCACTAATTTTTTAGGGTTAAACGAAGAGGAAAGAGAATTTTTAAATGACCTTGTTGTTGATACTAGCCAGGCCCTTGAGATGGCAAATATTTATACCAATATATTAACCAGTACATTAGATGCTTTTGCTAGCATTATCAGTAATAATTTAAATAATGTAATGAAACGTCTAACGTCTATTACCATTATTTTGTCACTTCCAGTAATGGTAGCAAGTATTTATGGGATGAACGTAGATCATATTCCAGGCGCCCATAACCCCTACTCTTTTTATATTCCAATTGGATTGTCTTTAGCAATTGCAGGGGTGATTAGCTGGTATTTTATGAAAAAGAAATGGTTTTAACATGCCATACATAACTGTTCGCGTTTATGGTGTTTTATTAGATCCAGTTCATGGGCTTTTGGTTAGTGACGAATTTATTAGAGGGGATTTTTTTACCAAACTACCTGGTGGTGGTCTCGAATTTGGAGAAGGTACCCGTGATTGTCTGATTAGGGAGTTTAAAGAGGAAACCGGGCTAGATGTTTCAGTTGGCGACCATATTTATACGACTGACTTTTACCAGCCCTCTGCATTTAGAGTCGGAGATCAAATCTTGTCTATCTACTATTTTGTATATCCAATTAGCTTGGAACCCCTTCAAACAAGGGCTACAGCTTTTGATTTTAGACCAGATGAAATCTCGGATATAAATGGCCAGGCAGAACATACGAGATGGATCCCGCTCAATGCCTTATCCGAAAGCGACATGAGCCTTCCTATCGATAAAATTGTTGTTGCTATACTTTTGAAAACTGTGTAAAATTATTCGTTTTCGATACCCATGGCAGCACGTTTCATTTTTTGTGCAGTCTCTTGCCCTAAGTAATTATCAATTTGTTTTTCGATAATATATATTAAAGGCGTCAGCACAATTGCCATGGTAAATTTATAGGTATAATTTACAAGACAAATGGCAAGTACTAGTTGCCAAGTCCAGCCATTTCCAATTTTAAAAGCAATAAACAAAACGATAAAACTATCTACCAGCTGCGAGACCACTGTGGAACCTGTAGCCCTGAGCCATACCCACTTCTCCCCCGTCATTTTTTTTATTTTATGAAAGACGGTAACATCAATAAGTTGGCTTACTAAAAAGGCCGTAATGCTTCCCAAAATAATCCACATACCTTGACCAAATATGCCGCCAAAAGCGGTTTGCATATTATCAATTCCTTCCGTTTGTTTAGAACCAATCCAAAAATCGGCGGGCGCAACTTGTATAGCGCCATAAAACATTATAAATGCGTAAATGATAAGCACCACAGCTGTATAGCTTATTCGTTTAACTGCTTTTGGGCCGTAATATTCGTTTACAATATCTGTAACAATAAATTCAAGTGGCCAAAGTAATACCCCACAAGTTAAATTAAAGGCTAAACCAGATTGCCCAAAAATGTTAAAATTAGAGGGCGACATACCAAACACTTTTTCTAGAGAAAATATTTTACCTCCAATACATTCTGCAATGAGCGCATTGGCTACAAAAAAAGCAGCAATACTTACAAATAGTTTGGTGGGTTTGTCTTTTAAAATTGAATGAATCATGCAGGCATTATAAGATGAACAAATATTTGAGCAGTTAAAAAGATTACGGTTGCCACTATTCGCCAAGCAGGCAATCCCGAATCATGTTTTCGTATAAATAACCAAAACAAGTAAATGTTTTCGGCAAAGGTGAGGACGGGCGCAACAAACCATCCCAAAATAATAATTGCTGAACCAACAGGCATTATCATATCGTTAGATCCTGTTCCCATTTTTACACTTCTGACATATAAACAAATACAAAACAATATATTACAAATAAATGTAATTTTTGAGTAAAAATGATATTTCTTCATGTTTTGAATAATACTATAAAAATACATGTAAGTTGTTTATTTTGAATGGTTGAAAGGATATTTTGAAGTAAAATTTTGTTAGGTTTGTAGCACCTGATAAAAACACCATATATGAAGCAGTTGAACCTAAAATCAATAATTCCACATCTTATTGCAGTTGCCATATTTGCCATTGTTGCAATTATTTATGCAAAACCTGCATTGGAAGGCAAAGTGCTGCAACAAACTGATATTACCCAGTGGAAAGGCATGGCACAGGATGCGTTTTTATTCAAAGAAAAATATGGAAATTTCCCACTTTGGAGTAATAGTATGTTTGGGGGAATGCCCGGATATCAAATTACAGGTGTGCCTGGGTTTGAATATTCAATTGGCATATTCGATACCATATTCACATTAGGTTTCCCCGAACCAATTGGCTTGTTCTTCTTGGCAAGTATTTGTTTTTATTTTCTTGCACAAGTTTTAGGATTTAATGTCATCATAAGTATAATTGGCGCACTCGCTTATAGCTACGCAACATATAACCCTATTATTGTAATGGTAGGCCATATTACCAAAATGCATTCTTTAGCATATTTGCCGTTTTTTATTGGATCACTTATGTTACTATTCCAAAGGAAATATCTAATTGGTACGACTTTGACAGCCTTAGCAACAGCACTTTTTGTACAAGGAAACCATGTTCAGATAAACTATTACGGATTAATTATAGCTGTATTCATGAGTGTCTATTATTTAATTGTTTGTATTAAAGCGAAAGAATTTAAACGTATTTATCAAACCGCTTTTTTAGCAATTATTGCTGGTTTAATTGGTGTGGCGTCTAATGCTCCTCTTTTAGTTAGCACATATGAATATGGCAAACAATCCATTAGAGGCGGAAGTGCATTAATCACAAAGGATAGTAAGACCACTGCAACTGGGCTAAACAAGGACTATGCACTTAGTTATAGCATTTTTAAATCTGAGGCTTTGGTAATGATGTTCCCCAATATTTATGGTGGTGCAAGCGACCCAAATGTAATTGATCCAACAAAATCAAAAGCCATAGAAGTGCTTCAACAAATGCAGCCGCAAGTTGCACAACAACTTCAATCCTTTATTCAGTTTTATTGGGGTGGTATTGGATACACATCAGGACCTCCTTATGTAGGTATTGTAATTTGCTTTCTAGCCATTTTGGGATTTTCAGCAAAAAACAATGGGCACAAATGGTGGATTATTGCTACTATTTTATTTACGCTAATGCTTGCGTCTGGATCCTACTTAGAATCATTCAATGTATTCATGTTAAAAGTACTTCCACTTTACAATAAATTTAGAGCCCCAAGTATGATACTAGTAGTACCTACATTTTTAATAGGAATTATGGCATTGTATGGACTTGACGCTATTAGCGTGGAAAAAAGTATAAAAGATATTTGGACTAATTACAAGCCAAGTTTTGTTATTTTAGGATTGGTATTTGGAATGGTTTTATTTATTTATTTTAGTAGTGATTTTAAAAGTGACAACGAAAAGCAATTAATTTCACAAATTGCTCAAATGACTGACCCAAATCAGAAAGCTGCTTTTGAACTCCCAGTTAATGATTTAGTGAATGCTATTGCAACAGACCGTCAAACTTTAATTGAAGGAGATTTAACTAAGGCTATAATATATATATTTATTGTTTTTGCTTTATTATTCTTATCATTCAAAAAGGTAATTAATCAAACAATTTTATTAGTAAGCATTGGTTGCATAGCCATTTTTGACTTATTTCAATTAGATCTAAAATACTTAAAACATGATAGTTTTATAGAATCAGCTGAAAACGAAAATGCATTTACTCCTTCTGCAATTGATATGGCAATTAAACGTGACACATCGCATTACAGGGTTTTGGATATGCGTTATGGTATACAAAATGCATTTAATGGAGGGGCGCTGATTGCCTACCACCATAAAACAGTTGGAGGCTATAATGCAGCAAAACTTAGCATATATCAGGACCTTATTGAAAATCAGTGGTATAAATTTCCCAATTGTTTACCTACCGTAAACATGATGAATACAAAGTATGTTATTACTGGCAACATGGCAACAGATACACTTCCTAACCCTGATGCATTAGGTAATGCTTGGTTTGTGAAAACAATTAAATTTGAAAAAGGGCCTGCTGAAGTAATGAAGCAATTGGATAATTTTGATCCAAAAAGTACAGCCATTATTGAAGAAAAGGATAAGATTGAAAATTTATCAAATTTACAATATGATAGCTTAGCTTCCATTTTACTTGTGTCCAATTACAATGACGAGGTAAATTATCAAGCAAAAAGTAACAAAAAGCAATTTGCAGTGTTTAGTGAAATATATTACAATTTAGGTTGGAAAGCTTATGTTGACGGCGTTGAAACACCAATTGTTAAAGCTAACTATGTATTACGAGGGTTAGTTGTACCAGCCGGACAACATGCTATTAAATTCGAGTTTAAACCAACTTCAATTAAAAGTTCAGTAATTGCTGCTGGTATAGCTAGTAGCATTGTTTGGCTACTACTTGCTATAATTGCAATTTTAGGATTCAAGAAAATGCGCAATAATAAAAAGCAGTAATCAATAAGTAAATGAAAAAAATAGCCCTTATAGTAATTACTTATAATCGACCAGCTGACATGCTGGAATTGGCTAAAAATATTTCATTACTTAATGGCGTGGATGATTTATTGGAAGAAGTAATTATAGTGAATAATAAATCTACCGAATCCTATCAGGAATTAGTTGAATTTATTGCAGCACATCCTGAAATACCCTTTAAATACATTGAATCATCCGAGAACCTCGGCGTATCAAGAGGGCGTAATTATGCGATTCAGCAATCCAAAGCCCCAATATTCGTTTTAATTGATGACGATGCTGAATTCAAGGATATGGATGTGTTAAGTCGGATTCAGAAAGCTGTATTCCTTAACCCATCTGCTGGCGTAATTGCTATGAAAGTATTGTATTACCATAATGGTAGTATTCAACAAACAGCATTCCCGCATAAATCATTCGAAGAAAGAAAAATACAAAAAGGGTTTGACACTTATTATTTCGCTGGTTGTGGAAATATAATTTTACGAACAGCTTTTGAAAAAGCAGGCCCATTCCCTAACGATTTTTTTTATGGTATGGAAGAATATGATTTAAGCTACCGTATATTAGATGCAGGTTATACAATACGATACTCATCTGATGTTATTCTGTTACATAAAGAATCTCCCAAGGGTCGCCAAACAAAATCGGAAAAATTAATAGGTATGTGGGTGAATAAAAGCAAGGTGGCTTGGAAGTATTTACCCGTTGTTTACTTCTTCACTACGGCCATAATGTGGTCGGTATTCTTCCTTATAAAATCGAAGTTTAACCTGCTGGGTTTTGTAATTGGATGGGCTAAGGTATTCGTTATTCCATTTATGGAAACCAGAAAGCCAGTGAATGCTAGTACAGTAACTTATTTAAAACGAACCAATGCAAGACTATCCTATTAATTTTTTCGAAAAGCATATAACATGCCGCTATTGAGCTTTTCATTAGGCACATGAAAATATTGAAATCCATTAACTTGTAAAATAGAGGAAAGTTGTTCAAAACCTTTTTCATGCCATTCAAGTAAAATACAATCAACCTGATCTAAGTATTTAGTATTTTTAATTGAGTCAAAAATTGCATATTCTTCGCCTTCACAATCAATTTTAAGTAGTATTCTGTTATTAGCATGAATAGAAGTAATATTATTTAACAAATCAATTATTGAAACCAACTGAACTTCAATTTTTTTGTTAGGTACTTTTCCATATTCTCCAATCGTTTCTACTGTGGAAGCAGAAAGTAGACCACTATCAAAAAGTGAAATATTTCTTACACAACTAATGTCACTTACTCCTTGATTGAATGGTTTTATTTTTTCTGATAGTTTGGGATTTAAAGAAATATTAAACAATGTTTCTTTAAAAGTATCCGGGAAAGGTTCATAACCATAAACACACTCTACAGAGTTGAAATTGGCAAAATATAGGGATGCTACTCCAACATTCATTCCAATATCAATAACAATGAATTTGTCGGTAGTTAGAAATATTTCGTAGATTCTTTGAATGAATACTTCATATACAACTGCCATATTTGAAAGTGAAGCTACTTTTAATTGAATACCGTTAATAGTAACCAAAAAATAGTTTTCATGAGATTCATTTACTATGACCAAATTACTATCTAAGATTGAAAAAAGTTGGTTTATAGAGAAATTAAAATTTGATAATAATTTAATTGCAACTTTATTTTTTGTATTTAAAAACTTTACAAAATTCCCTTCTTTTGAAATCAAGGAAAGATTACTTAATGAAATGTTGTAAAAAGATAATGTATAAGCAAGTTTTACCGATCGAAACCTTATTAAAATATAAACAAATAAGATTATTTTAAGTGCCTGTCTTGTAATTTTCATTTTTTACCCATTTTATTTCTAAGAAAGTCGATAATCCCAACTATTGTAAATTGATAAATTTTAAATAATTGCGGATGATAAATATAATTATTTTTTAAGATTTTCATTCCTCTCAATATTTCGTAACGTGCATCTTTAGATATATTTTTAGCTTTAAACATTATATAAAGTCCATTTCGAACAATGTAATAAACCCTTATTGGAGAATGAATTATTCTATCAGTAACTTTAAAAGTTTTAAATGACCTACCTGAAACCCTATCCCCTATTTGATGATTTAGTAAAATATTTGTAAACTGCACTACTTTATATCCATTAGCATTAACCCTAAACGAAAAATCGGCATCCACAAAATCAATGAACAAGTCTTCATTATAGTCACCTACTTGAAGAAAATAGTTTAAGCTGATTATTGATCCAGATGTAATTAAACTTCGCACTTTTATTGCCGAAGTTTGAATTGGCAAGAATTGAGGTTGAAAATTAACCCCAAATTGTCCTACTTTATCTATAGAACAATTCTCAATTTCGTTTAAATACTTTTTAAATACACCTTCAGGAAAACTGGAATCCTGGTCCATAGTTAATAAAAAATCATAGCCTTCTTCAATTGCTTTATGTGCAGCAATATTTAGCCGTTTTGATATCCCTTCATTCAATCCATACTTTATATATTCGACATGATTCCCTATTTGTTTAGATAAAAGTTCCCATTCGATTTGCTCATCTTCAGAATTATCCAAGATATACAATTTCTTTAAACCTGAAGAATAACTTAGGATATTCTCAAGCGTTTTATGTGATTCCGGATTGTATAAAATAACTACACCAGCTAATTTATTTAATATTGAGCAACTCATGATAGCGAAAGTAATATAAATGCCAAAAAAATACTAATTTCATTAACATAAATATTATTTTTTTGCCATGACGAGCCCTTTTATCTCAATTTGTATTCCAGCTTATAAAAGAGTTAACTTCTTAAAAAGGCTTCTTAATTCCATCGAAATACAGTCATTTGCAAACTTCGAAGTCATTATTTCCGACGACAGTGGTGATAATTCAGTTGAAGCGCTTATACAGGAGTTTAACCACAAATTTACTATTTGTTATTTCAAAAATGAAAAGCCATTAGGCACTCCAGCTAATTGGAACCATGCTATTTCACAGGCAAGAGGTGAATGGATTAAAATAATTCATGATGACGATTGGTTTGCAGAAACTGACAGCCTAGAGAAATTCGCAAATCTCACCAAAACAAATAGTAAATTTATCATCTCCGCTTACACAAATAACAATGAAGATTCAAAAAATAATGAGGTAGTTTTATTTCCCTCCAAATCAAAAAACAGAATACTAAAAAATCCTCTATTATTATTAGCTAAAAATATAATTGGACCACCAAGTGTAACCCTTTTTCATAGAAGCATTAACGATAAATATGACGAAAGATTAAAATGGAGAGTTGATATGGAATATTATATTAGGATATTAAATCAGGAAAAGGATTGTATAGTCATTAATGAGCCACTTATATGTGTTGGTATTAGCGAGAGCCAGGTAACCAATAGTTGTTTAAATATACCTTCTGTAGAAATTCCGGAAATTTTTATCCTTTTATCGAAATATGGAACGAAGCCATTAATGAATATATTTGTTTTTGATGCATATTGGAGAATACTTAGAAATACAAATATAAAATCCAAAGAACAGCTTGAGTCATTTGGTCAGATAGCTTGGCCAACAGTCATCTTAAACATGGTAATGATTCAATCTAACTTTACTTACTCATTTCTAAAAATTGGCTTTGTCTCAAAACTATTAATGATATTGAGTTATAAGTATAATTTAATTAAATCAAATTTTTAGTATTGTTACTTTCTATAATCATAGTAAACTACAAATCGGCACAATTGATTAGTGAATGTTTACAAAGCGCGCGGCGGTTTGAATCATTTATTGATTTTGAATGGATAATAGTTGATAATCAATCAAATGATAATAGTAAATCAATTATTACAACTGAATTCCCTAACGTTATTTGGGTTGACATGGGATACAATGCTGGATTTTCGAGAGCGAATAATGAGGGGATGCGGATTGCAAAGGGTGAAGTGTTTTTATTACTAAATCCAGATACCATAATACTTGAAGACGCCATAAACAAATGCCTACATAAGTTTATTCCATCTACTCATATTGCTTGTGGAGTTCAGATTTTTAATAAGGATTTAAGCAATCAAATTTCTGGAAGCTATTTCATGAAAGGAGGCTTAAATCATCTTTTACCTTTACCTTATTATGGATTTATACTTAAACAAATATCCACTCTGTTAAATGTAAAAAAACCAAGTATTGAAAAAGCTAGTAGAGAACAATTTGTTGATTGGATCAGTGGAGCCTATTTAATGGTAAAGAAACAAATAGTAAAACAAACAGGTTTAATGGACGAAGACTTTTTTCTTTATGCAGAGGAAATTGAATGGTGCAGCCGACTTGCAAGTAATGGCACTCTTTGTATTTATGGCGACTTACATATTATACACTTAGTTGGAGAAACAATTACGGCCTCTACAAATTCAAATGACAAATCATACACTAATTTATTTGATAAAAAAGGCGGGCAGCTAATACTTAGCAATCACCTACGTATTCGAAAACAATATGGGATTTTATGGTTCCTTTTTCAACTTTTAAATTATACCTTGGCAACACTCCTTTTCTTTATAGGTAGCTTTACAAATCATCTTTTTCATTTCGAGAATCCATTCAAAGATTTTAATAAAGCAATAGGACTTGCAAGAAATGTAAAATTAGTATGGGCTCATTTATACATTATTATCCTAAATAAGCCTCATTTCTATAAAGTATTATAAGCTTTTCATTTTTTGCAATATATTTGGAATATGGGCATTATTCAAAAACAAGGAATACGATCATCATTTTTTATAATGCTTGGCTTTGTTATTGGTGCAATAAACCTACTAATATTATTCCCTTTATTTTTTGATAAAAATGACCAAGGATTAGTGAGGGCTTTAATTGATATTGGTGCAACTTTATCTGTTTTTTGCACTTTGGGTACTTTGCCAGTTATATATAAATTCTATCCGTTTTACAATCACTATTTAGGGAATAAAAAAAGTGAACTCCCTTTTATTACATTAATAATTAATTTAATAGGTTTTGGGCTTCTATTAATAATTGGTTGGCAACATCAAGATTTTATTATAAGAAAACTAGGTAAGTCCCCCAGTTTGGCTAAATATTTTAGTTATGTATATCCTTATACATTTTTTCTCTTACTATTTTATTGGTTAGAAGGTTTCGCTTGGGGATTAAAAAAAACTGTAATTACGAATTTTTTAAAAGAAACTTCAATTCGCATTTTAACTAGTATATTGATTTTACTTTTTGGATTTAATTTAATCAATCTAGACATATTCATACTTTTATTTAGTGGTATTTATGTGATTCCAGTATTAATATTATTTATTAATCTGAATTCATCGAATGATTGGAATTTCAGAAATTTTAAAATAAGCAGTGTCACAAAAAGATTAAAAGGAAAAATGTTGACCTTTGCTCTATTTGTGTTTGCAGGGCAATTTTTTAATTTGTTGGCTAGAACTAATGATACTTTTTTAATATTTGGATTGCGTGGCTTAAGCGATACTGCTATTTTTGCTATCGCAACGTATGTTTCTGCTATTTTAGAAATTCCTCAAAGAAGTATAACGTCAATTAGTATTCCAATATTAGCAGAGGCTTGGAAAAACAGGGACTATATAAAAATTGAAAATATTTATAAAAAAAGTGTTTCTAATCTATTAGCAGTTGGGCTCTTACTATTTGGACTGATTTGGTTGAACATAGAGAATTTAGTTAATTTCCTTAATTGGGTCAGTAAAAGCCATAATAATTCAAATGGTTACAATCAAATTGTTCAACTAGTTTTTATTTTAGGGTTAGCAAAATTAATTGATTTAGCTACAGGAGTTAATGGTCAAATTATAGGTACTTCTAATTTTTGGAGATTTGATTTCTTTACTAATCTTTTTTACATTATTCTTTCATTGCCTTTAAACTACTTTCTAATAAAAAATTATGGCTTGGAAGGCCTAGCTTATTCAAATTTGATGGCACTAACAATGTATAACAGTGTACGTTTTGGCTTTTTATATAAGAAATTTAAATTACAACCTTATACTTGGCGACACGTCATTTTTGTGGTCGTATGTATTGCATTAATGATACTAGTACATCAAATGCCCAATAGCATTAATATATTTACAAATATTGTAATTCGATCTACTCTTTATGCTATTGGATTCTTAGGTTTGTTAATTTGGATAAATCCTGCACCTGAGATTCTGAGCTATTTTTCAACATTCTTTAAAAAGAGAATTCTAGGTCTATTTAGTAATCAATAAGTGATTTTAAAAATAACTCCATTCCATCTTTTTTTTCATTCGTAAAAAAATAGCTAATATTTTTTGTGAAGTACTTGTTCAAATCATATACATGCTTACTAAGCGGAATCTGCTTAATCACCTTCTCTAAATCACTTAATCCATATGCATTAGCTTCATTAAATGATTGAATAAAATCATGATCAAGTGTTTTGTTGGAAACCCATGTTGCAAATACAAATGGCTTTCCTGTGTAACTGACCCAAGCTTCTGCCAAATCATATCTGTATGGGAAACTCTCGTATTTTTCTAAAGCCCTATCTCCTATAATTACAGCTGCTGTAGTACCGTCAATTAAATCTATAAAATTATCAGGGGCCTCTAACAACAAAACCTCCCTTTTCCAGTAATTTTTTAATAAAATTTGAGCTAATTTAATAGAGGTTCTGCTTTGATAGTCTAAATACATTGTTTTAATTTCCTCCATGGGAACTTTACTAAAAACACACACTGACGCAACAGGCCCAATAGCACCAATACAATAATCGGAAATGATATGTGCTTCAGGTAAACCAGGTATTATGGCAACAGGTACGAGTCCAATATCAATGGTATTTTCTATTAGCGCTTTTGCTAAATTGGCTGGATAATCTTCAATTAATTCGATACTTTCAGATATGGCATGATGCTTTAAACCATAGAGTAATGGCTTTGTATTTAAATAACTTACAGCCCCAACACGTATTTTTTTGCTCAATTGAAGTAGATTTGCATGCAAAGAAACAATAATTACCCATTAATCGATACCAAATTATGGAATTAAGTCAATTAACTGCTATTTCGCCAATTGATGGCCGTTACAGAAAACAAGTTCAACAATTAGACCAATATTTCTCTGAATTTGCACTCATTAAATACAGGGTCATTGTTGAAATCGATTATTTTGTTTTTTTAGCAGATAAAAAGTTTTTTAAGCTTCCAGCCAAAGCAAAAGCGTTTTTATTGGATTTAAAAGAAAACTTTAGTGAAGTAGATGCACAAACTATCAAAGAAATTGAAGCCACAACCAACCACGATGTTAAGGCGGTAGAATATTTTTTAAAGATTCAATTAGACAAAGCCAATTGTAGCGAATTAAAAGAATGGATTCATTTTGGTTTAACCTCTCAAGATATTAATAATACAGCCATTCCATTAAGCTGGAAAAATAGCATGGAATTTGATTATTTGCCTGCCCTTATTAATTTAATGCAGCATATTCAAGACCTAGCCATAACCTGGAAAAACATTCCGCTACTTGCCAGAACGCACGGTCAGCCAGCATCTCCTACAAAATTAGGTAAAGAGTTTATGGTTTTTGTAGAGCGTATACACAACCAAGTAGCACTGTTTTTAAATATTCCGTATGCAGCTAAATTTGGTGGCGCTACTGGTAATTTTAATGCGCACCATATTGCATTTCCTAAGAGAAATTGGGTAGAACTAGGCAACGAATTTGTAGAGAATAGGCTCGGACTTCAGCGTATGCAGTTTACCACTCAAATTGAGCACTACGATTATTTTGCAGCTCATTTTGACAATTTAAAACGCATCAACAATATTTTGATTGATATGTCTAGAGATATTTGGACATACATATCTATGGACTATTTCAAGCAAAAAACCAAAAAAGGTGAAGTAGGATCAAGTGCCATGCCACATAAAGTAAACCCCATCGATTTTGAAAATGCAGAAGGCAATTTAGGCATGGCAAATGCAATATTAGAGCACCTTTCCGCAAAATTACCGGTGAGTAGACTACAAAGAGATTTAACAGATTCTACGGTACTACGTAACATTGGAACGCCGGTTGCGCATATGACCATCGCCATTAAATCTATCGAAAAAGGGCTTGGTAAATTGGTGTTGAATGAAGCTAAATTAAAATCAGATTTAGAAGACAATTGGGCAGTTGTAGCAGAAGCTATTCAAACCATTTTACGTAGGGAAAACTACCCTAACCCTTACGAAGCATTAAAAGATTTAACCAGAGGGAACAATAGCATCGATAAAAAATCGATTCATGCATTTATTTCTAAACTTAAAGTAAGTGCAGCAATTAAAGCAGAATTAAAAAAGATAACCCCTCATAATTACACAGGTATCCATCCTAAATTTTAATGAAATTTTTAGAGCATAAAAAAAGCGGCACCAATATGGATGCCGCTTTTTTATTTGAAAACAGTTCAACTATTGCTTAACTGGAGTATTTACAACCGGAGCAGCTTTAGTCCAAGAACTGATGTCTAATTTTTTAGCATTCGGATACACTTCATCTAGTGTGTTACCATCATACAAACGACCATTTTTAAGTACGTATTGGATCTTATTTGTATTTCTGATATTGGTTAAAGGATTATCATTCATAATTACTAAATCGGCTAATTTACCTGATTCAATACTTCCTAAATCTTTATCTAGTCCAAGGGCTTCTGCACCAAGTATAGTAGCCGTTTTAAGAACATTGAGCGGTTTCATACCTCCACTAGCAATGCTCCATAGCTCCCAGTGGTAACCAAGACCCTGTAATTGTCCATGACTACCCACACCTACTAAACCACCTTGGTCAACAATGCTTTTTAAACCTTCAGCGTGTTTTTGAAACACATGATCTTCTGGTGTAAACCATCCACCTAAACTACCCGCTCTTCTAGCCGCTTTTTGATTGAGCTCTTCGTAAGGTGTAAAACGGTTAAGCTTAGGATCGTGTAATGGACTTTCGGTGGTGTAATAAAAGTTTTCTGCCCATGGGCCACCATACGCTACGATTAATGTTGGCGTGAGTGTGATTTTACTAGTAGCAAAAGATTTGGTAACGTCTTTATATAAAGGATAAATAGGTAAAGAATGTTCCATGCCCGGATAACCATCCAGCATATGCGTCATGTTAATTTTAAAATCAAGACCACCCTCTGAAGTAGGCATTAACTTTTGCTCCTTAGATGCCATAATAATCCACTGACGTGCTTGTCGATTGCCTGTTAAGTACATTTTAATGTACTGTGTTTTGTAGTATTTACTATACTGCTCTAAAACTTTTTTGGTTTGATCGTAGCTCTGTAAATTATACATCCAGTAACCTACACCAGGCCCTGTGCTATAAATTCTTGGGCCAGGAATTTGACCAGCATCCACCATATCACCGTATGTTAATACGTCTGTAGTAGCCGTTTGAGGGTCGCGCGTAGTAGTAACACCATAGGCAAGGTTGGCTGCATACAACCAAACATTGTTTTTATGTAAACCCCAAAAAGGCCACATATGTGAATGGGTATCAACAAAACCTGGAGTAATGGTTTTACCAGCACAATCAATCGTTTTAGTTCCTGCAGGCACTTTAAGCGTTCCTGATTTACCAACCGACTGTATACGGTTGTTCACCACTAAAATATCGCCACGCTCAATTACTTCATCTCCACGCATAGTAATAATTCGAGCGTTTTTAAATAAAATAGTTCCTGAAGGAATATCTTTTTGGAAGTACACTTTTACCTGTGTTTCCTGTGGTGCATATTTTTCTTTCTTCTTTAACTCGGCGTTGTAAATACTATCCGCTTTTACTTTTACAGTATCTGCTTTTGCTATAGTAGCTAGTGAGTCTGCTAATTTTTTTGCAGCAGGGCCCGCTAGTTTTAATGCAGCTGTACTATCAGAGATTCTTTTTGTTTCTGATTTTTTTGCCGTTTTTACAGAGTCTTCTACAAATTTAGCGCGTTCAACATCGTATACCCAGTGGCCATTTCCTAAACTCCAATGTGCTTTTTTACCGTTTGCTTCCCAAGCTGGAAATTCACCACCGATTTCAGTTAATTGACGCGCAGGGAAACTACTATTTTGTGGCGACGCCACAGAAATCGAAGGTGTTTTACCTGCTTCTGGAATTGTAACAACATAAACGTTGTTGTTTACCTGCGCAAGGGCTAGATCCCCTTTTGGTGCCATTAAAATAATATCTGCAGCGCTTGGCATTTGTTGAGGTTCTTTTTCACCAGCAGATTCTGGAAGCATACAATTATTAATGGGCTCTAAATTGGTTCTAGACTTACCCATTACATAACCATGATCTGTATCTGCCACAGATCCATACGTTGTAATACCAGAAACACGCGCAATTGTTTTACTATCGGTTCCATCCCATCTGATCGATAGTAAGGTTCCACCACCACCATTTAAAAATACACGCTCTGTATTGGTGGTAAAATGAATATTGCCTCTACCATTTGCATTATCTATTAAATGCTCTACACCACCTGTGGGTTCAATCCAATGAATCAATGCTTCTGAACCATTGTAAGAAGGTGATTCAGCGTCTTTAAATATTCTATTAGGGGCTTTAAAATAAGCAATTCTGTTATTGTAACTCCAAGCAGGCTGTGCATAATAAGCAGCTTCTGTGCTGATCTTTTTTACATTAGAACCATCTAGATTAACCGTGTATAAACTTCCACCCTCATTATCATTCCAGGTTACAAAAACAAGCGAAGATCCATTGGGATTCCATGCTGGCATGGCCTCCACAAAATTATGATTGGTCAAACGCTTTGGTGTACCATTAGGATAGTCCATCACATACAAACGGTTTAA
>JBIISK010000067.1:0-5794 GCA_044341045.1 Sediminibacterium sp.
AAAATTTGCAGGCATTTTCAATTAATTCTTTTACTGCTGTATGAACCAGTTTAGAAAAAAATAAGCATGGCTTTGGCTCCGTGTAATCGAGATCTTTAACTCTATCATATTTGTGCAAGACACTTTTGATTACGTCAATGATATGATGCGGATCAGGTTCGCCCAATTCCGGAATTTCATGTAAGTGTACCGCTTTTTGAAGTGTGTAATAGGTGTTTATTTTATCGTAAGTGGTCAATAAACGATCGGCACTGATATGTAAGTAACTACATAGGCTTTGTAATTTTTCATTGTTCAGACTTATGGCATTTTCGGCAATGAGGGTATTAAAATTAATGATACCATTCATGGGGTTTTTAAATTCGTGCCCTACCATGAGTTCAATTGTTTTTTCCAACATCGCTGCTTTTTGACTTTGTAGTTGGTTTAATTTTTCGTGCTTGGAAAGTCTGGTTTCTATGGCACTCAGCAAATCTTTGCTTTTAAAGGGTTTGTGCAAGTAGTCGTCGGCCCCTAAATTCATACCGGTTCTTAAATCGTTGGATTGTACTTTGGCCGTTAAAAAAATAAAGGGGGTAACAAAGCTAGGGTCTTTTTTGAGCGCTGTAAGTAATGAAAAACCATCCATTTCGGGCATCATAATATCACAGATAATTAAATCAAAGGAGTTGTGCATGAGCGCTTTTATACCTGCTGCCCCATTTGCAATGGGGGTTACTTTATAGCCAGCCATTTCTACAATTTCTTGTATCGAATCTCTAATGTCTTGTTCATCCTCAATCACTAATATTTTTTTCATTCAAACTTATTGTAGGGGAAACTAATTAATATCGCTGTTCCTTTATGGGTACTACTTTTTATATGAATTTGTCCAAGATGCTGTTGCACGAGGTAATGCACAAGCATCAGACCTAGTCCTGTGCCTTCAATATTTCCCACATTGCTGCCTCTAACAAAAGCAGTAAAAATTTCACGTTTATATTTTTCTGGCATGCCAATTCCGGCGTCAACTACAAGCAGGGCCCACTTGTTTTTTTCAAATCGAATTTGCGCCTGCGGCGCTGCTTTTCCTGGCGAATATTTGCATGCGTTTGAAAGTAAATTTTCGAAAATCATTTGAAGCATATTGCTATCAGCGATTTGCAATTTTCGATCACCTTTTGTTGTTACAGTTATATTTCTGCCGTCTTTAAAGGGCATAAATGATTCTGCGGCTACTTTATGTAAAATGGATACCACATTGCAGTTGCTTAATTGCAAAGCCAGGTTCCCGGATTCAATTTTACTGATGAGTAAGAAGTCGGTGAGTAGCTTGGTCATTTTATCTACTTGATGCGTAATTCTGGTCAAGTATTTGGAAGCCGTTATCGGTGTTTTTTGAAACTGATTCGCAACTTGCATTTCCAAAATTTCGGCACTCGATAAAATAATCGATAAGGGCGTTCTTAATTCGTGAGAAACAAGATTAATGAAATTTGATTTTAATTGACTTAACCTGCGTGCAGCCCGTTCTCCTTTTTTATGTTCCTGCTCCGCTCTAATTATATCAGTAATATTGGTAAAAAAAACAGCCACATGAAGCTTGTTGGTATTGTAGTCGGTGAATTTTGTAAAATGATAACTTAACCGAATTTTATTTTTTTGTGTATCTAGCAACCATGCTACTTTATTGGTGTGGATATATTTCTCGGTGTTAGCATAGGATATAAAATTTTTTATAAAATACCCACCACTACTTTTTATACTATCAAAAACATTTTTTGGGTTAGGGCCTGCTGTTTGCCGCCACATTGGATTGGTATAGATTAACTGACCATCGTGGGTGCATACGATAACGAGTTGCTCCATGGCATCTATTAACTGCCTAAAGTCCTTTTCACGCTCTTTTTGTAATTTTTCACGGTGTCTAATATTGGTAATATTGATGCCATAGCCAATTACAAAATCGTGATGTCCTTGTTGATCCCGGACTGGAAAAAATTTGCGAAGATTAAAAACGGCATTGCCTTTTTTATCTATGTTCATTTCTTCAAATTCTACTTGCATGCCTTCTGCCAAAGCTTCTGTAAAATAAGATCTTCGATTGATGGCTAGCTCGATGGGCTTTTTAAATTCGGCACAGTATTCAAAATCGTCTTTACCAATAATCCAATCTCGATTGTCTCTACTAGAAAGTGCTAGCTTATTGATGTATAAATATTTATGATCGGTATCAAAAATGGCAATATCTGCAGGGATATTAAAAAGCAACTGCCTGAAAATGTCGTTTTCTTTTTGTAATTCATTTATCAAATTCATAGGATCATCCATCTTTATTTGATTTTAGATTGTTGTACCTGTATCACTTCAGTTGCGGTATTGGTTAAAAGTTCTAACAGCTTTGTTTTATCGATGGGCTTTTGGATATATCCACAAATATGGCTAGGGTCTTCTCTTTTTGTAAAATTTTGGTAACTAGTGGCACTAATCACAATGATCCGGGTAAGCGGATATGCCTCTTTGTTGTTTTTGATGGCCTTGATTACCTCGTATCCATCCATAATGGGCATGTTAAGGTCAAGTAATATAATGGTTGGAATATTTTTACCAAGGTTCAATTGCCTTATAGCCTCCTCTCCATTAATAGCATCTGCGGTGATACAATCAAAAGATTGCAGCAAGAAGTGAAGCAAAGCCCTGTTTACTTCGTCATCATCTACTATAAGTAACCTGCATTTTGAAACCTTCAAAGGCATATCAGAACAAGCTAGCACTTTTGTTAACCATCCCCCATTTATGGCCCTTATTTGGCCAATGTATTTACCGCAATTTTTTTTTAGACAGCTTCCGCCTAAAACCATAAATTAGCGAATGCATTCATATATCTTACCCTAAAACCTTGTTATGCAAACACTTAAATCTGTCATCCTTACATCTGTTTTATATGCTTTTCTTTTAACCACCGGTATGGCGCAAACCAAAAAAGGAGGGAATTGGACCCCGCTTTTTAATGGCAAAGACCTAGCTGGTTGGAAACAATTAAATGGTAAGGCAAAATATGAAGTGATCAATAATGAAATTGTGGGTGCTACGGTTTTGGGAGAACCCAATTCATTTTTGGTAACAGACAAAAACTATGGCGATTTTATTGTAGAGCTAGAATTCAAATTAGACGATATGATGAATTCTGGCATTCAATTTAGAAGTGAAAGCAAGCCAGAATATTTAAATGGCAGGGTGCATGGATACCAGTATGAAATAGATCCGTCGCCTAGGGCCTGGACTGCTGGCATTTATGATGAAAGCAGGCGCGATTGGCTATATCCGGTGTCCTATAATGAGCCAGCTAAATCATTATTTAAATTTCAAGCATGGAATACTTGCCGAATAGAATGTATTGGCAATAGCATACGTACTTTTTTAAATGGAAAACCGGTAGCAAGTTTAGTGGATGACCTAACACCAGCCGGATTTATTGCACTTCAAGTGCATTCTATTGCTAAAGCGGAAGAAGCGGGCAAAAAAATTAGATGGAGAAATATTAATATTCAAACCACCAATTTACAACCTACACCACTTGACCCCACATTTGTTGTAAACTTAATGCCCAATCATGTATCGGAGCAAGAAAAAATGCAAGGGGTGCACTTACTTTTTGATGGTAAAACGACAAACGGTTGGAGAGGTGCATATAAAACTGGTTTCCCAGAAAAAGGTTGGAAAGCGCAGGATGGCATTTTAACCGTGCAGCCAGGGGATGGCGGAGAGGCTACCAATGGTGGCGATATTGTATCTGAAAATGAGTATGATGCATTTATTTTTCAGTTTGATTTTAAAATAACAGCTGGCGCTAATAGTGGTGTAAAATATTTTGTTACTGAAAAAGAAAACAATGCAGGGTCTGCCATTGGTTTAGAATATCAAATACTTGATGATGCGCTACATCCAGATGCCAAATTAGGATCGATAGGTAATAGAACCCTTGGTTCACTTTATGATTTAATTCCATCCATTAAAGAAAACCGCGCACGCCGTAAAATTGGCGAATGGAATAGAGGAATGATTAAAGTTGCAAAAGATGGAACGGTATCACATTATTTGAATGGCTGGAAAATGCTCGAATACAAAAGAGGCGAACAATATTTTTATGCATTAGTGGCTAAAAGTAAATATGCCAACTGGCCTAATTTTGGTATGGCACCTAAAGGCCGTTTGCTACTTCAGGACCATGGTAACGAGGTTTCTTTTAGAAGTTTAAAAATGCAAGTCCTTCAATAAAATTAAGCCTTGCTTTGATGCCACGAAATAGTAAGCGGTTTTTCGGTGGCAGGCATTTTTGTTTGCATGACAGCTTGTAATAGTTGCATGGTGTCTAGTGCTAATTGTTTGCCACTGTAATGTGCATACGATATAGTAGGCGGTAGTAAGCTAGGTAAATCCGTTTCACTGATTCCAAATAAATCCATGGAAGATGCTTTGGCCTGTAAAGCTTGCCATGCGCCCAATATGAGTGCATCGTTCATACAAAAAATAGCATCGTGTTTTTTTTGAACTAGGGCTAATGTACAAAGCGAAAATGCTTCTGCACTATTAGCAGCATATTCTACACTGATATTTTTTTCGAGCGCTGACACTTTATCTATAAATGCGTTTAAAATAAGCTCGGTTCTATTTGATGGGGTCGCGTCAAAAATGGCCAGTATATGCCGCTTATTTTTTTCAACTATTTTTTGTGCAACCAAATTGGCTACTGCTTCAATATCTTCTTTAAAATAGTGTACGCCAGTACTTGGTAGGTTGCCGCCAACTATAATAACAGGAATACCCAATTCTTTTATTTTTTTAAATTTTGGGTTGGGTGGTTGTAGTGGGTCTTGACATATAATAATGCCGTGTACTTTATTTTGTTTGCAAAACTTTATTTGAGCAGTCGTGCTAACCGTATTATTCGTAAGTGGTAAAACGAGTATGCTATAATCTGCATTCTCCGCTAACTGATTGGCTGTGTGTAAAAAATCCTGAAAATATTTTGAGGGGGTAACCGGAATAAAGAGCGCAATAAAATGACTACTTCTAATAGCGTTGTAAACCGTATTTGGGTTTGGAGAATAATTTAATTTTGCAGCCGCCGATAAAACCTTTTTTCTAGTTTGTACCGAAATATCAGGGTGACTTTTAAGGGCTCTTGATACTGTTGAAATACTAAGCCCCACTGCGGCAGCTATTTTATGTAGCGTAGTGTCTGACATAATTAAAATTAGTTACTTTTGGCCTAATCTATCATAAATATGCAGCATTCATTTAGTTACGAGAAAAATAAAGTGATTCAGGGTGTACGTTATCATTTTGTACAGGACAGGGCCGTAAAAATTTTAGTGATTTTAATCAACGTGTTCGCCATTGTTTCTGCTGCACTATTTTATTCAAAAAAAATTAGACCAGAACCTTTTTTATTGGGGTCGGTATTGTGGCTTGTAATGATGGTTACTTTTTGGTACATCATGCCGCATACGATTTATAAAAAATCTGCAACGTTTAAAGATCAATTTACCATCAATTTTTCGGATGCAGACGTAACCCTCTCAAACGATAAAGGGTCGGTGCACTGGAATTGGGAAAAGTTTTCTAAGTTTTTTGAAAGCCCACATTTTTTTCATTTGTACTTTGATGCCAAATCCTTTTTTATTGTTCCCAAAGAGGGAATGCTAGATGAAATGCGTCACGAACTTAGGGGGCTGCTCAATACAAAAATTGGATCCTAGTATACTTGATTATAAAGCCTTTTGCATTTCATAATGCGGAATGGTTACTTCTT
>JBIISK010000042.1:0-18662 GCA_044341045.1 Sediminibacterium sp.
GGCTTTCTTTGGCGTTCGTTTCAAAATCCCAAAGGGTATGATCTAGGTCAAAGAAAAGGTGTTGGTATTTCATGGGGTAAAGTTAAAGCAGTTTTACACAAAAAATATGTTACTTCGTAGTATGATAATTGTAATTACAGGCGCCTCTAAAGGCATTGGAAAAGCAGTTGCTACTGCATTTGCGCAAAAAGGGGATACCCTCCTACTTTGTAGCAGAGGTGAAACAGCTTTATATGGTACCGTTGCTGCATTACAAACCGCCTACCCAAATGCTACTATTAAAGCAAGACCCACAGACATGTCTAACGAAGCGGATGTTAACGCTTTTGCAGCTTGGTGCTTAGAAAAAGGAACGCCTGATATTGTTATCAATAATGCAGGACATTTTGTACCCGGCAGTATTTATAACGAAGCACCTGGTACACTTGCCACGATGATAGAAAGCAATTTATATAGCGCATATCATTTAACAAGAGCCTTAATTGCGCCCATGATGGCCGCTAAAAAAGGACATATTTTTAATATTTGCTCGATTGCATCATTACATGCTTATGCCAATGGTGGTAGTTATAGTATTAGCAAATTTGCATTAGCTGGATTTACAAAAAATTTACGCGAAGAATTAAAGCCGCACGGCATAAAAGTTACGGGCGTTTATCCTGGGGCTGTTTATACGGCCAGTTGGGATGGATCGGGCGTAGACCCTAAAAGAATTATGGAAGCAAGTGATATTGCTACAATGATTGTGGCTGCTGCTTCCTTATCGGATGCAGCTGTAGCAGAAGACATTGTGCTAAGGCCTCAATTAGGCGATTTATAAAAAGGTAGTTCGTATTAAGACCAACTAGCAAGAACGGTTACACCGCCTTTTACTACTTCATTAAGTGCAACATTAATTTTAGTGCCTACTGGTAATAAAATATCTACCCTGCTACCAAATTTAATAAAGCCATACTCCTCGGTTTGTTTTACTTCTTGACCTACTGTGGTATAATTACAAATACGTTTTGCAAGCGCACCAGCAATTTGTTTGTATAAAATAGTGCCATGGTTATTTTCGACAGCTACACTCCATCTTTCATTTTCGGTAGAAGATTTTGGATGCCATGCTACTAGATACTTTCCTTTGTGGTACTGGTTATACACTACTTTACCGCTCATCGGATTTCTGTTTACGTGCACATTAGCCGGACTCATAAACACACTCACCTGAATACGTTTGTCTTTGAAATATTCTACATCCGTAATTTCTTCAATCACTACCACTTTACCATCTGCAGGACAAATAATTTGATTGTCGTTGATGGTTAAAGTTCTATTTGGAATTCGAAAAAATGAAATAATAAATAAGAAGAAGAAAAGCGTTAGTCCAAAAATGGCGCCCGCTAATCTAGGGCAACAGGTTCCTAAATAAGAAATTGAAATTAAATTGATAATACCAAAAATGAGGGCGGTAATACCAATGGTGCGGAAACCTTCGCGGTGAATTGTCATAATTATGTTTTGAGTTGCAAATGTAAAGCAAAATCTATTGCGCAAAAAGTGTTAGGATAAGCCAAACACAGGGACCAGCTAATAATAAGGAATCGAAACGGTCAAAAAAACCACCATGACCTGGCATGATATTGCCACTATCTTTAACGCCAGCCATTCTTTTAAACTTACTTTCTATAAGGTCACCCACTGTACCCATAATGGCAGAAGTAGCACTCACAATCATGAGCGTTTGATAAGAGAGGCTAGTTAAGGACTTGCCTATCAATACCACTGCTACTACTGCAAGTAATGCACCACCAATGGTTCCCTCCCATGTTTTTTTAGGAGACAAAGCAGAAAGCGGCGTTTTGCCTATAAACGAGCCTACTAAATAGGCCATGGTATCATTGATCCAAATACTTATAATTACAAGCATTGGTAATACATAATACGCTGTCGTACCCAACACAGCAATCCAATGTGCAGAAGCTAAATGCTTAATTGCGCAAAAGCTAATAGTGATGTACGCAAGTCCAAACAAGTGATACAAAACCTTTGCTTTTGTAGTTTGAATGGCGGGTATTTTGTTGATGAGTTTACTATACTCAGAATAGCAGCCTATATGTACAATTAGAAAAAGAATGATAAAACTATTGATGCTGTAAAAGATAGCACCGAGCATTACCACTACAAAAATAATAGCTGATAGCGCCCTGGTTTTAAAAGTTTGAATATCAAGTGCCATACAAATATTATACGGTAAAGTCTAAATGTTCGGACTGTTGATCAATCAGTAATCTTGCAAACGCTACCATGTCATGCGGTACATAAAGTTGAATGTCGCCAAACATCGGATAGCTACTATCTTGTTTGTTTAACAATTGAACTGGTACATCATTTTCTGCGAGTAAGCCTTCGATGATGGAAGCTTCTGCAAAAACGCGCGTACTAAATATTTTTTTCCAAGACATAAAAATTCAATCGTTTAAAGTGAGGCGCTATAAATGTAAAGTTACACCGGTTTGTTCAATGTAGCACTATACTTTTTGAGTGCATTGAATGAGAACCATAATATCATGAGGCCATTAAGCCCAGACAAAATGGAAAAGTTTTCATCCATTGCTTTTTCTAGTGATTTACCTTGTAATGAAACTATATAAAGCTGAGTTACAATGAGTCCGTTGTTTAAAAAATGCATTAAAATGCTCAGCCAAATATTTTTAGTATGATAAAAAAGTAATCCGAGTACAATACCAAGTGCTGTTCTGGATAAAAAACCAAAAAATGAAAAATGTATCGCGCTAAAAAAGATACTTGTAATAATGATGCCTACCCAAACATTTTTTGTCCAACCAATAAATAGTGGTTGTAACGTAGATCTAAATAGTATTTCTTCGAAAATAGCTGGCGCTAAAGCCATCACTAATAGTGCAGTTATATACCCCTGCACACTATTCATGCGGGCCATGTTTAGCATGAGTGTTTTATACGTTTGTTCTAATGCTTTTGCTTGTTCTAATAATTTTGCAGGCAAATAAATATGCTGGTTAATTTCCGCAAGTGCCCCACTTAATAAAATAGCTCCAAAGGATATAAAAAGGGTGTAGAGTAATAATTTTGAACCTGCAATTTTAGCGAAACCAAGAGCCTTAACGGTACTTTGCGATTCCTTTTTATTGACACGAGTAAAAATGATCGCTGGAAACACAAAGGCGATTAAGGTAGCGCCCAAATTAAGGATTTTCGAAAGGCCGGCATTGGCTGGTAAATTAAGAAGGGCTGGCACTTCTAACAACTTACAATGTAGCAGTTGACTCCCTACAAGCGTTAACAAAAAGGTGCCTACAATCATAAATACCCCTAAAAGCCCCATTAAAAAAATAAATTGAACCGGATAACTGTAGGTTTGTTTCATGAGTTGAAAAATAAGCTTGTAAATTTGTGCCGCCGCCTTAAATGTTTAGAGAACTAAGATAAGACTTGAAGTGGTTGAAACAAAGAGCGGACAAATAATTAAACACTATGGTTAAAATAGATACAATAGAACTTCCCGATTTTCCACTTTTATTAGCACCCATGGAAGATGTGAGTGATCCGCCCTTTAGGGTGGTTTGTAAAGAAAACGGGGCAGATTTAATGTACACCGAATTTATTAGCAGTGAAGGCCTTATTAGAGACGCAATCAAAAGCCGTAAAAAGCTAGATATTTTTGATTATGAAAGACCTGTAGGTATTCAAATATTTGGCGGCGACGAAGATAGTTTGGCACTTGCAGCTAAAATTGTAGATGTTACCAACCCCGATTTATTAGATATTAATTTTGGTTGCCCTGTAAAAAAAGTAGCATGTAAAGGTGCGGGTGCAGGTGTTTTAAAAGACCTTGACTTAATGGTGCGCTTAACCTCTGCGGTAGTGAAGGCCACTAAATTACCCGTTACTGTAAAAACAAGACTGGGTTGGGATGAAGACAGTAAAAATATTGAAGAAGTAGCAGAACGATTACAAGACGTAGGCATTAAAGCACTTAGTATTCACGGACGTACGCGCGCACAAATGTATAAGGGAGAAGCCGATTGGACTTTAATTGCGAAAGTAAAAAACAACCCACGCATTCATATTCCTATTTTTGGAAATGGAGATATTGATAGTCCACAAAAAGCAGTAGCGTATAAAAATAAATATGGTGTAGATGGTGTCATGATTGGTAGAGCGGCGATTGGATATCCATGGATTTTTAGAGAAATCAAGCACTATATTAAAACCGGTGAAATTATGGCAGCGCCAACCGTGGCGGAGCGTGTAGCTGTTTGCAAACAACACTTAATACAATCAGTGGCGTGGAAAGGTCCAGTGGTAGGTATTAATGAAATGAGAAGACATTACGCCAACTATCTAAAAGGATTACCGGGCATTAAAGATTACAGAAGTAGACTAGTAACCATCAAAGAAAGCGAAGGCGTAGAAGAAGTGCTTGACGAGATAGGAGAAGTATACAAAGACTTTATTGTAGAAAGAGCGCCGATTGAATTAATAAACTACCACGAAAACTGTCCGCTATAATAATTTTATCTTATTGTAACTGCTCCGTAACAACTGCATCCAGTGGAGAAACTGTTTGTGGAAAATAAGCCATTAACACACCATCTTCGTTAACAAGGTATTTACAAAAATTCCAAACGGGTGCTTTACTACACCAACCATTAGCAGTTGTACTCGACAACCACTGATACGCACTTTGTTGCTCGGCACCCTTTACCACAGAGCCTTTGCGCATCAGTAAAAAAGTAACGCCATAATTTACCTTACAAAAAGTGGCGATGTCCGCGTCAGATTTTTTTTCTTGCTCCTTAAAATCATTAGCAGGAAATCCAACCACCACTAAATTATTTTTATACTGCTGATAGAGCGCTTCGAGCTCTTTGTACTGACCGGTATAACCACAATCGGAAGCAGTATTTACAAGTAATACTTTTTTGCCTCTAAAGGTTTCAAAAGAAACAGAATCGCCATTATTTAAAACGCCAGTAAGTGCATAAAAACTTTGAATAGGTTCTTTCCCTGCTGTATTTAGCTGAACAGCATTTTTAGCACCCATTAATTTTCCAGGAAACATGATGACAGGATACATGGTTTTTAACATGGATTGTCTATAACTCATGTCTTTTTTTTTCATGAGTAGGACTGATACAACAATGACACCAAAAACAATCGCAAATTTTATCATCATGGATTTTATATTTTGTAATCGCGTAGGCATTAACCTATTAATTTTTTTAACAACCAACCTTTGCCTTTATACGGCGGATATTTTACATCTGGATCGAGCCAAGTAGGCGTTTTCATCACAGATTTAATATGCGAGAAAGTATCAAAACTTAATTTTCCATGGTAGCCACCCATTCCGCTAAAACCCCTTCCACCAAAGGGTAGCGCGTGGTTAGTCAAATGCCAACTGGTATTATTAACGCAGGCCCCTCCCGATGGAACATTTGTTAACCAGTACTGCTCTGAGGCGGTATTGTTTGTGAACACATAAAATGCCAACGGATTTGGATGGCGGTTAATAATTGCAAGTGCTTCTTCGTTGGTATCGTAGGTAAGTATTGGAAGTATCGGACCAAAAATTTCGTCTTGCATCACTTTACTATCTACAGATACATTTGTTAGAATTGTAGGTTCAATAAATAAACTTGCTGCATTTGATTTTCCACCATGCACCACTGTGCCGTCTTGCAAATAACTTACAAGTCGCTGCCACTGCTTTTCATTGATGATTTTTCCGTAACCATCTGTGTTCGCTGGATCTTCTCCATAAAACTTTTTGGTGGCGATAATAAGTTCTTGTATCAAACTATCTTTTAATGCAGTAGGCACAAGCACGTAATCTGGCGCCACGCACATTTGACCACAATTGGAAAATTTAGAATTGACAATGCGGCGTGCTGCAACGCGCACATTGGCGTCAGAAGTAAGTACAGCAGGGCTTTTGCCGCCTAGCTCTAATGTTACGGGCACTAATTTTTCGGCAGCTTGTTTGTAAATGATTTTACCTACAAAAGTACTTCCAGTATAAAAAATGTGATCGAATCTGAAATTTTCAAATAGCGGCGGTAACACAGCTGCGCCATCACCCTCTAGATATAGCATGTAATTTTCAGGAAATAACTCCTTGATCATTTTACCCATGATAGCAGCAGTAGCGCCTGCAAATTCACTTGGTTTTAATACCGCGCAATTGCCTGCGGCAATCGCGCCAATCAGTGGCGTAAATAAAAGTTGAAACGGATAATTCCATGGTGCAATAATACATACAACACCGAGTGGTTCTGGAACGGTATAACAACTAGAAGGTTGATTTAATAAATTAGTTGGCACACTAGTGGGTTGCATCCAACTTTTTAAATGCTTGATGGTATAGTTTAATTCATTCAAGAAAAAACCTACTTCAGTGGCCCAGGCTTCTTCTTCCGATTTTTTAAGATCGGTGTGGAGTGCCTGTGCTAGTTCTTTTTCATGGTCTAACACCAGTTTTTTTAAGGCCTCCAACCTGGCAAGCCTAAAAGCAAAAGATTGGGTAGCACCCGACATAAAATACTGTCTAAGCGCATTCAACTGTTCATTCATAGAAAAAGAGGTTAATATAATAGCAATTTATACCTAAATAACGATACTCTTATCCTAATTGTTCGGACCCCAAATATAATTTTAGCATTTCCCCATTTTTCAATAATTTAACCATCTCAAAAAACATGTAGGGTCAAGCCTACTTCAACGATTCTATACCTATGAAAAAACAGCAAAAGAAAAAATTGTTGACGACTTCAAAAGAAGTTGCGGCAATAGAAACAAACAACCAAAAAACCAAACCAGATGTGGCCGCAGATTCGAGACGTTCTTTTTTAAGAAACGGATTACTTGCGGCGGCAGGTTTTTATATTGTTCCGCGTAATGTGCTAGGACGTGGCTTTACAGCGCCTAGTGATAAATTACAAATTGCTGGAATTGGTGCTGGCGGTAAAGGTGAAAGCGATTTATACAATTTCTTTATGTCTGGAAAAGCAGATATCGTAGCGCTTGCAGACGTTGATAGTCGTCAAACAGCAAAGAGCAGAGCTAGGTATACCAAAGCCAATGTCTATGAAGATTTTAGAGAAATGCTAGACAAAGAAAAAGGGAGAATCGACGCCGTTTCTGTGTCTACGCCCGATCATACGCACGCAGTTGCTGCGATGGCCGCTGTACAATTAGGCAAACACGTGTATGTACAAAAACCATTAACACACGATATTTATGAAGCGCGTATGCTTACAGAAGCAGCACGTAAACATAAAGTGGTAACTCAAATGGGTAACCAAGGTGCTTCTGGTGATGGCGTTCGTAAATTACAAGACTGGTACAACGCAGGTGTAATTGGCGACGTGCATACCATTTATTGCTACACAGACCGTCCAGTATGGCCGCAAGGTATCTCTTGGCCGTCGAGCAGTTCACCCATCCCTGCGGGTCTTAATTGGGACTTGTGGCTAGGTACAGCACCTAAAAAAGATTATATCGATGGACTACTACCATTTAACTGGCGTGGCTGGTGGGATTACGGTACCGGCGCATTAGGTGATATGGCTTGTCATATTATGGCCCCTGCTTTTGCAGTCATGGGACTTGGCTATCCGCTATCGGCACAGTGTAGTGTTGCAACGCCGTATGTAAGAAATTGGAACAAAGCGTACACGCCAGAAAGTGCTCCAATCGCTTCACATATTACACTTCAATTTAAAGGACAACCTGGTAAACCAGATGTTACCCTGCACTGGATGGACGGTGGTATTCAACCAGAACGTCCTGAAGAATTAGGCCCTAACGAAAAGATGGGCGGCGATGGTGAAAACGGTGTTATTTTTATTGGTACCAAAGGAAAAATGATGTGTGGCACTTATGGTGTAATGCCTCAATTATTACCTACCCATTTATCTAAAACAACCATTGTTCCTGCAAACGCAGTACGTGTAAAAAATGGAGAAGCAGGTCACTACTCAGCTTGGGTAGAAGCTTCTATTGCTGGCTTTAACAGCCCTGAAGCTAAAAACTTAAGTTCGAATTTTGATATTGCAGGTCCACTAACAGAAAGTGTTTTGATGGGTAACCTTGCTATTAGAAGTTACGATTTACAAGCAAAAGATGCAAAAGGAAATATCAATTACCCAGGCCGTAGTATTAAATTATTATGGGATGGTCCTAATATGAAAATTACCAATTTTGATGAAGCCAATCAGTTTGTAAAACGTAATTACCGTGATGGTTGGAGCTTAGGTATTTAACAAGTATGGAAAATATTGCGGATTTATTTTTATTAAGAAAGGATATTACTTTTTTAAACTTCGGTTCTTTTGGAGCAACGCCTGCGCCTATTTTTGATGCCTATCAAAAATGGCAACGCGTGCTTGAAGCAGAGCCCGTTCAGTACATTGTATTTGATGGACCTGGCTATTTGCAAACCTCAAGAGCCGCGCTAGCAGGCTATATTGGCGTAGCAGACAAAGATGATTTGGTATTTGTAACCAATCCATCTTTTGCCGTGAATATGGTAGCTAAAAATTTTCCATTAGCACCGGGCGATGAAATATTAACCACCGACATTGAATATGGTGCTTGTGATAGAACCTGGGAATATTACTGCGCACAAAAAGGCGCAAAATATGTAAAGCAAAAAATTACACTTCCTATTACCAGCAAAGAAAAATTCATTGAAGAATTTTTTGCTGGCATCACACCTAACACAAAAGCGGTTTTTATAAGTCATATTACTAGTGCAACTGCATTAAAATTACCGGTGCATGAAATTTGTGCAATCGCCAAACAAAAAGGACTCATCACTTTTGTGGATGGCGCGCACGGACCTGCACAAACAGAAGTGGACCTCGCTACTTTACAAGCAGATTTTTATACCGGCGCTTGTCATAAATGGATGATGGCGCCAAAGGGATGTTCGTTTTTATACGCGCATAAAAGCGTGCAGCCCATCTGCGATCCACTCGTGGTAAGTTGGGGATACAAAGCATTAAAGCCTAGCCATTCTAGTTATTTAGATTACCATCAAATGATTGGTACCAGAGACTTTTCGGCGTTTTTAACGGTGCCGGATTGTATCGCATTTATGGAAAAGTACAACTGGACGGATGTGTCTAAAAAATGTCATGAACTGGTGCTTTCTAATGCGCAGCGCTTTTTTGATTTACTAGGCAGCACACCCATTAGCCCTTTAACAAGCGAATGGATTGGTCAAATGATTAGTATCCCTATTAAAACAGCAGATCCTGAATTATTACAGCGTACACTTTTTACAGAATATCAAATAGAAGTTCCCATCATGCGCCAAGCAAATGATGTGTATTTAAGATATTCCATCAATGGTTTTAACAGTCAATCCGATATTGATCGGCTCTATCAGGTGATAGCCGAACTCCAGCAAAAAGGGCGCCTATAGGCGCCCTTTTTATGTATGTATTATTTTATCGCTAAAAATTCTTCTGCATAAATTTTGCATCAAGCCCAGCAGCATCTATTGGATTGGTTCCAGTAAACGCTTCCTGCTCCACAAAAAAAGTTTCTAGCCCGTATTTAGCGCCCGCTTTTAATACCTTTTTAAAATCTATAGTACCTGTGCCCAGCACACATGAGTCATGACCATTGTTTGCAGTTTTGGTTAAGTCTTTAACGTGACAAAGCTTAAAACGGTTTGGATATTTTTTTAACCAAGCAATGGGATCTTCGTTGGCTGCACGTACCCAGTAAATATCCATTTCGAAATCAACGAGCGCAGGGTCGGTGCCCATCATCATTACATCTTGAGGCATTTGACCTTCTAGTGGAATAAATGAATAATCATGATTATGATACGCAAATTTGATGCCGTGCTTTTTTGCAATTTTACCACACGCATTAAACTCATCTGCAAATGCTTTATAATTATCTAAACTTTTTTGAGTGCCCTTATGCGGACAAATTAAATATTGCATGCCAATAGCTGCTGCTTGTTCCGATTTTTTATCAAAATCAGTTAGGTTATCACAGTGGCTTGAAACAATTTTCATACCTAAATCATCCATATAGGTTTTAAATCCAGTATGACCCATACCCCAAAACATACCTTGTGGGCCTTCGTAACTTTCAATTTGTTTGTATCCAAAACTAGCCAGTTTTGCAAGTGTGCCCTTGGCATCCTCCATCATATTTTCTTTAACTGTCCACAGCTGAATTCCAAAGTTTGGAATTTTAAATCCTGCAGGCGCATCCAAAAAACTCGCCTTCGTTAAAAAAGGAACACTTAATCCAATCGCAGCCAAAGAACTGCCACGTAAAAAATCTCTTCTATTTATAGACATCGTACTTAATTATTTAATAATACATTTTAAAACCAAAAACTAGGCTAGGATGCCCAGGCTTTATCTCCTTTTTTATAAGGAACACATCCTTCATATTTTCCAGGAATCGCAACATAGCGGAGTGCTTGTGTGGCGCCTATTTCAGAGCTAAAGTAGCCCCAAAGTGTAAGCTGCTTGATCATGGTAAAATAATGAGAAGGCTGCTCCGATGTTTTTGTTTCTTGATATTTTTTTGCTTCAGCATCCAAATCAACAATCATTTTTTGCTGCGCTTCTGCATTAGCTGCACTAAACTTACTCGCTAGTGCCGCTAGGCCATCTTTAAATACTTTTTGATCTTTTGCATCGTAACAATCTGCTACGATCACGCCCATAAACTCACCCACCTTAGCAGCTTTTGCACCAGGTGTGTTTGTGGTAGGAATAATAATTTCTGCAATGTCGTTTAACAAACTCATATCTGCAGCTGATAATACACCTGCGGCAGTATCTGGGTTTGCTTTACAACCGCTCAAAAAAGCAGATGATCCAATAATAGTTCCCCCGAGTAATAGGGCAACACTTGATAAGGCTTCTCTTCTATTCATGGTTATTGATTGATAAATTATACATCACAAATTTTAATCGCTTGCCTTAGTGAAGCAAGTGGATCTTTGGACGCAGGAATAAATTCTTGTGCCACATATTTATTAAATCCAGTAGCTACAATGGCTTTCATGATAGCAGGATAATATAACTCCTGTGTATCATCAATTTCATGACGTCCAGGTACACCCGCTGTGTGGTAATGACCAATATATTCGTGGTAGGTATTAATGGTATGAATCACATCGCCTTCATCTACCTGCATGTGGTAAATGTCGTAGAGTAATTTAAAATTAGGCGATCCGATTTTTTTACAAAGCGCTACACCCCAAGCCGTTCTATCACACATATAATCTTTGTGGTCTACTTTACTATTGAGTAGTTCCATAATAATAGTAACGCCTCTTTTTTCGGCGTGGGCCATAATTTGCTTAAGACCTTCGGCGCAGTTTTCAAGACCTGTTGCATCATCGAGGGTAGCTGTTCTATTACCACTAAAACAAATTAAATTGGTGTAGCCAGCATCTGCTACTAAATCGATATGCTCATTATATTTTTGAATGAGTACGGCATGATTTGTTTTGTCTGCCCACCCTTTTGTTAAACTAATTTCGGCGCCATTACACATGGTAGATACAAGTCCGTATTTTTTTAGAATTGGCCACTCAGAAGGGCCTATTAAATCTATTCCTACAAGACCCATTTCTTTGGCAGCTTTACATAAGTCTTCTAGCGGAATGCCACTAAAACACCAACGACACACAGAGTGGTTTACATTTCCTTTTAATCCTTTATCCATAGGGCTTTCAGGGTTAGTTGTTGCGGCAGATGCTAGTGATCCAAGCGCACTGCTTGCTGCAAAAGTAGCTGCACCAGCCACCATATTTTTAATTACGTTTCTTCGATTATTAGACATTGTTTTTAGTATTTAAATTATGCAGCTATTTTATTTTTATTACGCATGTATACAAACAAACCGGCAAAGGCAACCGATAAAAATACTGGAATCAAAAGCGTGGTATTTAATACCGCTTGTCCAGCCTGTGCAGGTGTTAATGAAGAGGCTTGCAACTCCGCATAATGATCACCCATAAATATCATATACACTGATACAGCAAACATACCAGCACCACCCATAAGGTTTAAACCAACAGCGCCTGTTTCAGGTAAATTTTCTGCAACAAAACCTAGCATGGTAGGCCAAAAATAACATACACCCATACCAAACACAATCGCACCCACAAACAACATATTACCTGTTGTGTGACCCATAATATAAAGTCCTACCGCCGATAATACCGCCGATAAAAACAAAACACCTGTAGGTGAAAAGCGGTGTACCACTGGCTCTGCAAGGCCTCTGCCTATTACCATAATTCCTGTTTCGATGGTTAACAACAAGAGTGCATTGTCAGAAACATTTTTTAGTAACACATCAATCCACTGACCTGTAAATAATTCGGTGATGGCAGTACCAAACATAAGCACAATCATCACTAAAAAAAGTGGGTTAAGCAAGGCCTTGTACATGGTAGCTGTAGAAATCCCACTTGCTACACGCTCAGTAACCGGGAAGTCTAATTTGCTAAAATAATATCCATACAACAAAGTAGGAATGGCCATCAGTCCAACCTGCACCTGCCAACCAATACCTGCTTTGCTTAAAAAGTAAACAATAAGGGTACCAATTACAATACCACCCGGAAACCACAAATGAAAGTGGTTTAATTTAGTGGTTTTATTATCTGCATAAATCGTTGCTACCAGTGGGTTACAAGCAGCTTCGACAGTACCATTAGCAATCCCAATACAAAGGGTAGAAATAAATAAACCCCAATAACCGCCGGCAAAAACGGTGAGTAAAATGCCTGCCAAATGAAATATAAAAGCCACCAACAATAATTTTTTCATACCTATTATATCCACCACAAAACCACCAATTACAACTGCTAACGGAAAGCCCCAAAAGGCAGTGGCAGCAATGGTTCCGAGCTGACCTGTATTTAACTCAAACTGTACGCCCAACTGGCCTAAAATGCCTGCGCGAATGCCAAAAGATAAAGAAGTAACAAGTAACGCTAAGCAGCTGGCAATAAAGAGTTGCTGCTTTTGAATGTTGTTTTGCATAATCGTAAATGGTTCGTGATAAATACTATTCAATAAATGTAATTTTTTTATTTTAAATGTTGACCGATAAAATTTACTTTTAGTTCCACAATTTAAATTAGAACAAACATGAACAGAAAATTAAGAATGGGCATGGTAGGCGGCGGTAAAGACGCCTTTATTGGTGCTATACATAGGCTTGCAGCCAATATGGATGGACTCATCGAACTCTGTTGTGGCGCGCTTAGCATCAATCCTGAAATTGCTAAAGATTCAGGCGCTTCCTTGTTTTTACCCGAGCATCGTACTTATTTAACCTACGATGAAATGATTACCAAAGAAAGCCAGCTTCCAGCTTCTGAAAGAATGGATTTTGTAACCATTGTAACGCCCAATTTTGCGCATTTTGCACCTGCCATGATGGCCCTAGATCACGGGTTTCATGTTGTGATAGAAAAACCAATTGCTTTTACCCTCGACGAAGCCAAACAACTGCACCAAAAAGTACAGGAAACAGGACTTACGCTTTGCCTTACACACACCTACTCTGGCTACCCACTCGTAAAACAAGCAAGGGCCATGGTTCAAGACAATGTTTTTGGAAAAATTAGAAAAGTATGGGTAGAATATCCGCAGGGCTGGCTTAGCAAATTAAGTGAGCGTGAAGGAAATGCGCAAGCCGCTTGGAGAACCGATCCTAAAAAATCGGGTAAAGCAGGTTGCATGGGGGATATTGGAACACATGCAGCGCACTTAGCCGAATACATTACGGGTGCTCAAATCACACAACTTTGTGCTGATTTAAATGCGATGGTAGAGGGCCGTATGCTCGACGATGATGGAAATGTGTTATTACAGTTTAGCAACGGTGCTAGAGGTGTACTGATGGCATCGCAAGTAGCAGCTGGCGAAGAAAATGCATTAAAAATTAGAATCTACGGCGAAAAAGGTGGACTTGAATGGGCGCAACACGACCCTAACACACTGCTGGTAAAATGGCTCGATGCACCAACGCAAATTTTACGCGCAGGTGGTAACTACGGCGACAGACTTAGCAAATACGCCATTCATAATAGTAGAACTCCAGGTGGACATCCAGAAGGATATTTAGAAGCCTTTGCAAATATCTACCGCAATTTTGCACTGACTTTATCTGCAAAAATAGATGGCACGACTCCTACACCAGAAATGTTAGATTTTCCAAACACCAACGATGGTTTAAGAGGTATGGCATTTATTGATAACGTAGTTGCCTCTGGCGCGTCTGATCAAAAATGGACACCTTATACAATTTAAATGACCGTATCAATCAATTACTATGACAACAATGAAAGGACCTGGTATTTTTTTAGCGCAATTTATGGGTGATACTGCACCGTTTAATTCTTTAGAAAGTATTTGTAAATGGGCGGCATCACTGGGTTTTAAAGGTGTTCAAATACCAAGCTGGGACAGCCGTTGCATTGATTTACAAAAAGCGGCCGAAAGCAAAACCTATGCCGATGAAGTAAAAGGTATTGTTGCTGCAGCTGGTTTAGAAATCACGGAACTCTCTACACATTTGCAAGGTCAGCTCGTTGCAGTAAATCCAGCATACGATAGTTTGTTTGATGGCTTTGCGCCAGAAAATGTGCGCGGTAATTCAAAAGCAAGAACGGAGTGGGCCGTGCAGCAATTAAAATATGCAGCCGCCGCTTCCCAAAATTTAGGACTCAATGCACACGCTACTTTTAGTGGTGCATTATTATGGCATACTGTTTATCCTTGGCCGCAAAGACCTGCAGGACTTGTAGAAACAGGTTTTACAGAACTTGCTAAAAGATGGAAACCTATATTAGACGTTTTTGACAATCATGGTGTAGACCTTTGTTACGAAGTGCACCCCGGCGAAGATTTACATGATGGCGTTTCTTATGAAATGTTTTTAGAGAAAGTAAACAATCACAAGCGCGCTTGTCTACTGTATGATCCATCGCATTTTGTGTTACAATGTTTAGACTACTTGACTTATATCGATCATTACCATGAGCGCATCAAAATGTTTCATGTAAAGGATGCAGAATTTAACCCATCAGGCAAGCAAGGTGTATATGGTGGTTATCAAAACTGGGTTGACCGTGCCGGCAGGTTTAGATCACTGGGTGATGGACAGGTTAATTTTGGCGCCATTTTTAGCAAATTAGCTGCCTATAATTATAGTGGCTGGGCTGTAATGGAATGGGAATGTGCCATTAAAGACGCACAGGTAGGCGCCGCAGAAGGAGCGCCCTTTATTCAAAAAAATATTATTCAGGTAACTGAAAAAGCATTTGATGATTTTGCTGGTACTGGTGCCAACGAAAAATTAAATCGCGCCATTTTAGGAATAGATTAATAACTTTAAACCCTCATTAAAAATTAGTGCCCGTGAAAAAGATGTACCTAACACTTCCCCTTATTGCACTTATCATTGCATGTGGTGGCGGAACAGAAAAAAAAGAAGATGCAGGCAATACAACTACAGCAGTAGTAGATTTAAGTAGCAACCCAGATTATCAAAAAGGTTTAGAACTAATTGGTAAATCAGACTGCTTGACATGTCATAAAGTGAGTGATAAAAATATTGGACCTGCGTACAAAGACGTTGCAGCAAAATATGAAAACACCGACGAAAATGTAAAAATGTTAGCCGGTAAAATTATCAAAGGCGGACAAGGTGTTTGGGGCGCTATTCCAATGACACCGCATACTTCTTTATCTGAAGCTGATGCAGAACAAATGGTAAAGTATATTCTACTCCTTAAAAAATAAAAATATGATTGCTTCATTTTTCACCTCCATATTATTAGGTGGTTTGCTTGCTAGCACAACACCTACTTCTACAAAACCAATTGATCCAAAAGCGTCTGATCCAAAAAAAGAAACCAAAGCCGCAGCTTCAGAATGGATTTCTTTGTTCAATGGTAAAAACACCAAAGGATGGCATTCTTATGGCAAAGAAACAGTTGGTAAAGCATGGAAAGTTATGGACGGCGGCATTTTATACTTAGATGCTTCTAATAAAGCCGATTGGCAAACCAATGGTGGTGGCGATTTAGTACACGAATTAGAACTTCAAGATTTTCATTTAAAACTCGAGTGGAAAATTTCAGCAAAAGGAAATAGTGGTATTATATTTTGGGTACAAGACGATAAATCTAAATATGATCATGTTTGGTTTACTGGACCAGAAATGCAGGTACTCGATAACGATGGACATGGTGATGGAAAATTTGTAACGCACCGTGCAGGTAATTTATATGATTTAATTGCAGGTCCAGAAGGTGTTGTAAAACCTGTTGGTGAATGGAACCTTGCAGAAATTGTAAGTTACAGAGGTAAATTAGATTTTTACTTAAATGGCGTGAATGTTGTTTCAACAACTTTCGGCGATGATGCTTGGAGAAAAATGCTTGCCAATAGTAAGTTTAAAACGATGCCAGATTTTGGTAAAGTATTTTCGGGCCATATTGCACTTCAAGACCATGGCGATAATGTGTGGTATAAAAATATCATGGTTAAAAAATTATAACGAAAGAACGCTACTTTAGCGTCATGAATCATTTGCCCGACGAATACTATATGGAGGAGGCTTTAAAAGAAGCCAACCTCGCATTTGAGGCAGATGAAGTGCCCGTAGGCGCCGTGGTGGTGGTAAATAGTAAAATCATCGCAAGAGGCCATAACCAAGTAGAGCTTTTAAACGACTCTACGGCACACGCCGAAATATTAGCCCTAACCTCTGCATACGCATCAATGGGCGCTAAATACCTGCCAGAAGCCACATTATACGTTACCCTAGAACCCTGCATGATGTGCGCTGGTGCGCTCTACTGGGGCAAAATAAGCAGGATCGTTTATGGTGCCTCCGACGAAAAAAATGGATATCAAAAAATAGCACAACCCTTTGGACCTAAAATTGAAATTGTGGGCGGTGTTTTAGCAGCAGAATGTAGTTGGCTGATCAAAAACTTTTTCAAAAACAAACGTTAAGCATTTTGATGGGCTCCAATTAGGGTGTAGCTTTGTGCTTTCATTCATTATTTTTTAAAAATACAATTATGTCATTTACACTTGCACCTTTACCCTATGCACATGATGCATTAGAACCACATATCGATACCACTACCATGCAAATTCACCATGGTAAACACCACCAAGCTTATGTAGATAATTTAAACAAAGCAGTGGCAGGTACCGAGCATGAATCAAAAACGATAGAGCAACTAGTTGCTGCTGCAGGAAGCATTAGCCCTGCTGTTCGTAACAACGGTGGTGGACATTGGAACCATACTTTTTTCTGGGAAAGTTTAGCCCCAAATGCAGGTGGAGCGCCAACAGGTGCATTAGCAGAAGCGATTGATGCGGCTTTTGGTTCATTGGATGCATTCAAAGAAAAATTTGCTGCTGCTGGTCTTACTCGTTTTGGAAGTGGTTGGGCTTGGTTAGTGGTTGTAGATGGCAAATTAGTCGTTTCTTCTACCCCAAATCAAGACAATCCTTTAATGGATGTTGCAGAGGTAAAAGGAACGCCAATATTAGGCGCTGATGTTTGGGAACACGCTTATTATTTAAAATATCAAAACCGCAGAGCAGATTATTTAGCTGCGTTTTGGAATGTTGTAAACTGGAATACAGTAGCAGCGCGTTTTAGCGCGGCTTCTTAGTATAATATACTACGGAACGGGGTCGTAACCATGACCTCCACCCGGTCTACATTTACTAATACGGATTATTGAGAGGTACATGCCTTTAAATAATCCGTATTTTTTTAGGGCATCTACTGCATAATGCGAACAGGTGGGTGTAAACCTACACTTAGGTCCAAGCGCTGGCGAAATCACGTACTGATAAAATTTAATGACCCCAATAAATGGAATGCTCAGTATTTGCCAAATTATTTTCATCCGAGTTGCTTGATTAATTTTTCAATGACAGTTGGCATCAAATCTTGTAATGCCGCAGTGGTTGGCATTTGTTTATCGATCCACAAAATAAATACTGCTACACTTTTTTGTTGTACCACTAAATGCTCGTGTAATGGAAGTTTATGCAAACGGTAGGCCTCGCGCATGCGTCTTTTAATGGCATTACGGTCTACTGCTTTTTTAAAGTTTCTGGCAGAAACCCCGACACCCACTTGCACAGGATGCAAGGGTGTATGCTCGACGGGTAAATAAAATACTTTCACTGGAAACGCAGCAATACTTTTTCCTTTCGCAAACAAAAGTTCAATTTGTTTGCGGCTTTTTAATTTTTCAAATTTGTTATAGGAAAAAGTACCAACCATATTTTAAAAATGGGACTACACTAAATTAAAAAAGTCCTGCTTATAAAAGCAGGACTTATATTGTAAAATCTTGAGGATCTTTAATGCGTATGCGCTAAAGAATTCCTGTTTGGTTTATTTTAAACCTTTCTCGCTAGAAACACTTAGTTTCTTGCGGCCTTTTTTACGACGGCTTGCCAATACTTTACGTCCATTAGCAGATTCCATTCTTTTACGAAATCCGTGAACTGTTTTACGGCGGCGCTTATGCGGTTGAAATGTACGTTTCATAACTTGCGTTTTTTAACTAACCCTTTAATCTTGTTTCG
>JBIISK010000044.1:0-17992 GCA_044341045.1 Sediminibacterium sp.
GTATAACTACTTAATGGATCGAGTGATGCACTTGATTGATAACCCGGCACTAAATTTACATTGTTAGCAATACGGTTTTTATAATCGTAACTAGACGCGCCAAGTAAGAGTACATAAAACTGCTTTTGCGCAAAAGCCCCGCCGCCACCCGCGCCGCTACTCAACGCACCATACGCCCTTGCAAAAAAAGCAATTCCATCTCTAATAGAAGTCGGATCCGGCGAGCCACTCCCAAACGCTTGATACATCTGCGTTGTAGTAACTACCAGTGGTTTGATCCCAGCTTTTTGCGCTGCATGAAAAGCCGCTAACTTATTAGCCGACACCACTAAACTAGGGTGTGTAATAATTAAATAATTAGCAGTTGTATCTAGTGCTAACCCATGTAAATTATTATTTGGAGCCGCAGTAAATAATGCAGGCACTAATATTTGTGATGGCGTAAATGCGACATATTCGCGCGCAACAACTCTATCGTTATTAAAAACAAAATCGGAGGAAGCGCCACTACTCAAACTTCCTTCTATTTTTTTAGGCGTAGCAAAATCTGTTACGTCAAGCACTGTAGTATTTGCAAAATTTTGAGCGCTACCAGCGTTTAATACAAACGCCGCGGGCGCAACCGCAGTATTTGCGGCAGTTCTAAAAAAAAGCGCGCCGCCAACAGACCCGCCAACACCACCAACTCCTCCCCCTATACCACTACTGGCACTACTCATACTGAGCGCCTTTGTAGCCGTGCATTCTATTTTATCTAAAAAACCTTCGGCACCAAAACCTACGCCACTACCACCACCGCCTGCACTAAATTGTAAACTCAGTTGCATAGAACCGGGTCCCACTATAAATTTTGACTGAGAAATAACATAATTGGCATAGTTATCCAAAAAGCCACCACTCACCGCCGGAACAGTAATATTTTGAACTAAATTATTATTAACCCGTACCGCAAAATTTGCAGGCACACCAATACTTCTGGCTGCAGCATAAATTTTTAGCGTAACACTATCACTACCAATTAAACCAGGTGTATCTAACGCATAATTGCGAGAAGTAGTTCCGCCGCTCGCGATACTAAACGCATCACCGAGCCACAATTTTCCGGAGGCCAACAAATTAATATTATCTTTTTCGTACACCCAGTTATCTGTAAAACTAGTAACGCGAAGGCCCGCTGTGGCGTTAACGTACGCGGCATTACCGACACCCACACGTTTAGCAGCCGCGCCAATAGTACCCGAAGCACTTCCGCCTATATTTTCGCCAATATTTTCATCTATATTTATAAAATAGTATGCAGTATCTGAATATAAATTGTGAACATAATTAAAGCGCGCATTACTACTATCGTAATTCCAGCGGTGCGGACCCGGTGCATAAAAAACAATATAATCTGGCCCACTTAATATACCATCGCCCCCATCATTTATAAGTAGTGCATTTTCGGTAAATGCACTAGGCCTTGGTGCACCAACCGCTTCCGGCAACATGGCGCCACCATTTCCAAAAAGCCTGATTTTGTCAGAAGCTATAACGCCGCCCGCAGGCACCAGCCCCATACTATTAAGTGCTGCTATATCAATTTTATAGACGCCCCTAGCCGTTACGCCAACTTTACCCCATACCCCCTTGCTAAATATACCACCCTGAGCCTTAGCCGTTTGGGACCAGGTTATAGCCCAAAAAAGGCCCAAAATCAACCAAATATAGCGCCCGGGTTTAAGCATGATACAAGTATAACAAAGTTTGATGCCAAAGCTACTGATACAAGGCCACAGGCGGGCCTTTCCCTTAAAAAAATCATAAAATAGGGTCAAAATCACCCCCCAACACCAAAATCTTAAGCTTTTTGTAACAAGATGAGGCCTTAAGCCGCCCTTAAGTTGACGGAAATCTTATATATTCGCAGAGGTAAATTAGAATCAATTTTTTATTGAATTTATAAGCATATGCAGTTCACAAAAACAATACGCAATTTAGTGTTGCTCACCACCCTAACAGGTGCCGTTGTTTCATGTAATCCTTTCAAGAAAAAGCCGCAAACTTCTTCGGCTACTGGCTGGAATTACAACGACAAATCGATGGGCAATTTTAACGTGCCAAAACCTAAAGACATTAAAACAGCTCCAGGTCTTGTATTTGTACAAGGTGGTACTTTTACCATGGGCGCTGCTCAAGAAGATGTAATGGGCGATTGGAATAATATCCAACGCAGAATTACAGTGAACTCATTTTTTATTGACAAAACTGAAGTAACCAACCTTCACTACCGCGAATATTTATATTGGATCTCCAGCGTTTTTGGTGGAGCAGGTATGGACAGCATTGTTACAGAGGCTTTACCAGATACACTGGTATGGCGTTCTGAACTAGCTTACAACGAGCCAATGGTTGAATATTATTTCCGCCACCCTTCTTACAATAATTTTCCTGTAGTAGGTGTGAGTTGGAAACAAGCCACCGATTATTGTATCTGGCGTACTGACCGCGTAAATGAATTAACCCTCATGAAAAGCAGCTACCTAGATCCTAAAAATCAAATTAAAAAAGAATTAAACGGAGCAGGTCAGGATAACTTTAATACCAAAGCATACTTACTTGGTGAATACCAAGCAACCCCTGGTAGAAATGCTACTAAAAAAAGTAATCCATTGAAAGATGCGCAAGGAAAGCCTCGTTCCAAAGTAAGTTTTGAAGATGGTATTTTATTTGGAGACTACCGCCTTCCAACAGAAGCTGAGTGGGAATATGCTGCTTACGGTTATATCGCAAACAATCCACAACGCAAATCAAAAAATAATAAGCGTGGTGAAGAATTAATTTCAAATAAGCAAATTTACGCTTGGAAAAATAATGGTTACGACAACGTTCGTTACACACAAAAAGGTTCTTACCAAGGTTCTATGCTTGCTAACTTTAAGCGTGGTGCTGGTGATAACATGGGTGTTGCTGGCGGATTAAATGATAACGCTGCTATTCCTGCCGAAGTAAATACATATGCACCTAATGCGTATGGTTTATACAATATGTCTGGTAACGTGAGCGAGTGGGTTGCCGATGTATACCGCCCGCTTACAGCAATTGATGGTGACGATTATAATATTTTTAGAGGTAATGAATTCAAGCAAATTGATTTTGCTAGAGGTGAAGGAAATTTAAGAGATGATAAAGGTCGAATCATTTATAAGACTGAATCTGATTCATCACTCGTTAACCGCAGAAATTATCAAAAAGGATATGCAGTAAACCACTTAGATGGAGACTCTGCAAGTAATGCAGGTTACAACTATGGTCAAACATCACTTATTTCAGATAAGTCTCGCGTAATTAAAGGAGCTAGCTGGAACGACCGCGCATACTGGTTAAGTCCAGGTGCTAGAAGATTTTTGGAGGAAGACCAAAGTAACAATACCATTGGTTTCCGTTGCGCTATGAACCACTATGGTTCTGCAGAAGGAACATCTAAAAAAGCCAAAACAGGTATATTTATGCCTACCAAAAAGAACAAACGTTAAAAGGAAAGGAAAGGAAAATAAAAGAAGCCATCACTATTAATTTAGTGGTGGTTTTTTTATGCGCATACTTTGCGCATGCGGTTGCGCTTATGCTAGCACCGTTTCCATTTGCATACTCCGCGATCCTTTAATTAAAAGTTGCGCATGCGTTGGATTTTTTTCTGCCAACCAAGCTTTAGCATCCTGTGTATTTTTAAAATAAATAAACTGAGGTAGTGCGTTTTGATGCGCTAAAAAATCATCCCCTACTAGCACCACATGCGTAAATGAATAAGATGCAATAAGTTGAAGTAAGGCCAAATGCTCTGCTGCTGCGTGTTCTCCTAGTTCCATCATGGCGCCAAGCATAACAATTTTATTTTGACCTGCTAGTTTTGCAAAATTTTCGATGGCCACTTTCATGCTACTAGGGTTTGCATTGTAGGCGTCTAGTATAATGGTGTTAGTGCCCTTAGTAATAAGCTGCGATCTACTATTAGAAGGCGCATACCCTTCAATAGCTTCCACCATTTTATTTTCCGGCACACCAAAATGTTTCCCAATAGTAAGTGCACATAAAATATTAGGTAAGTTATAAGCGCCTACGAGTTGCGAACTTACCGTGGTAGTTGTGTCGTTTATATTTGCTACCACCGTTAAAAACGGCTCACTACTTTGTATTTCGCCACTGATGTATGGAACAATGTTTTGGATGCCGGCGCTCATCTCTTTTAAATAATCGTAGCCGGTGTATACAAATGCAGTGCCATTATGGCCACGTAAAAAACTATAGAGTTCACCTTTGCCTTTTTTAACGCCTTCTTCGCCACCAAATCCTTCCAAATGTGCCTTACCGCAATTACTTATAATACCATGCGTAGGTTTTGTGTACACACAGTAGCCTTCAATTTCTTTTTGATGATTGGCCCCCATTTCAATCACTGCCATTTGCGCATCTTTTTGAATACTAAGTATAGTGAGTGGCACACCAATATGGTTGTTTAAATTTCCTTGCGTGGTATAGGTTTTAAAGTGAGAAGCTAATACCGCATACACCAGTTCTTTGGTGGTGGTTTTACCGTTACTACCTGTAATGGCAATAAAAGGAATATCAAATGTGCTGCGGTGATGTCCAGCCAACGCTTGCAGCGTAGAAAGGACGTCGTCAACCACAATCATTTTTGAAAGGGCAGCATTTTTTTGCGCTTCGTTGTTTCCTTCGTAATAAGTTGCAATGGTGGTAAGCGGTTCGTCAACCACGCAGTAAGCAGCACCGGCTTCAAGCGCCTTAAAAGCAAAAGTGTTGGCATTAAAATTAGGCCCCTTCAAAGCAAAGAAAAAGTCGCCCTCCTTTAGCTTGCGTGTATCTGTTACAACACTCGGAAACTGCAAGTAAATGTCATAAATTTCTGAAATGCTCATGCGCCTACCTTTTAAGTGTAACAAATATAGTTGAAATAGATATGGCGATAACCCATATACGTATATTTTAATTTTTATACGTACATTGTGCTTAAACCATTACTCTATGACCACTAAACTCACCCTTAGCATTGATGTACAAACCATCAAAAAAGCGAAACTTATTTCTGCAAAAAAGGGCAAAAGCATTAGTAAGCTGGTAGAGGAATACCTCAATACCCTTAGCACTATCGATGAAAACAAAACTTCATCGGTTAAACAATTAAGCGGTCTGCTAAAAAATAAAATAACAGATAAAGTAGATTGGAAAAATGTAAAAACTCAATATTTAAAAACAAAGTATGAGTTATAAATTATTTGTAGACACCAACGTTTATCTAGATTTTTTAATTCATAGGGGCAAAGAATGGAAAAATGCCGAACTGCTTTTTGAATTAGCAGAAAATAAAGAGATTACCATATACACCTCCTCTTCTTCACTCATCAATATTATTTACATTTTGAGGGCTGCGAAAATGGACCATAAAGAAGTGATTGAGGCTGCCACAGCTATTTTAAGTTATACCACACTTATCAATCCAGATAATAACACTTGTATAAGAGCCCTCGAATCTTCTTTTTTAGATACCGAAGACGCTGTTCAATACTATACAGCACTAGAAAATACTGAGATTGATTACTTTATAACAACCAACACCAAAGACTTTAAAAAAGCACTGCCCACGTTAAGCATTCTCACACCAACCAGTTTTATTCAGCTGCGTAACAAAAGTCACGTTTCAGGGAAATAATAACCCCGAAATTTGTGTTTAAATCTGATGTTATGATACGCTTACTTCAAAAAATAGACTTTGTACTCGTTATTCGATTAATAATGGGTGGCATGTTTTTAGTAATTGCCTGGCAGTTTAAAGACTGGATGCCCGCCATTTTTGGTGTACTAATGATTACAATTGGCATTTACGCGTCTAAAACAAAAACAGGCTGCGGCTATGGCGGCGGCAGCTGTTCAATAAAAAGATAAAAGCAAACAATTAAGTTACCTTTGAGTCATTCGCACAAATTCGTAAGCATTATGCCTAAACCACTCACTAAATATTTTATTCCGGCAGCAATTGCCAATAAATGCCCACGTTGCCGAGAAGGTAATATTTTTAAAAGCCAACAAGCTTATAAATTTAAAACCAATACCGATATGCACGAACACTGCCCGGTATGTGGTCAGCCCACCGAAATTGAGGTAGGCTTTTATTACGGCACCGGGTATGTGAGCTACGCCTTATCGGTGGCATTTATTGTATCCACTTTTGTGGCCTGGAAGGTTTTAATAGGCATGACTTTTGATATTGACGACAACCGCATATTTTACTGGATGGGAACCGCTTTTGTGCTGCTCTTTGCAGTGCAGCCTCTCCTGATGAGACTGTCCCGCTCTTTATGGCTCAGCATGTTTGTGTCTTACGATCCGGATTGGAAAACAAATCCGCTCGAAAAACCAGAACGCTTTAATCATTAATTTTCCGCGCAACACGAACATGATCGTATAAAAATAAAAGAGGCCCCGAAAATTCGGGGCCTCTTTCATAAACAAACTTTATAAAAATCCTTCTAAACAAATTATTGATTGATAAATCTGGTCCAACCTTTCCACCAGTTTGCATCAAAACCAGCAGCGTCACAAGCACCTCTAAATGGTACAGTTGTAAAACCAACCAACTTAGGATCAGAGAAACTAGCGCCTCTTAATACGTCTTGGTTACCATTAGATCCACCAAAAGGAATAAAGTCAGGTGCGCTATAGCTAAATGGAGCAATGATTCTTGTTTCACCAACTGTAGCAAGTACTCTATTTCCAAACGCGGTATTATTCATTCTATTTTTTAGAGAATCGGTATTCCATAAACTCACGTTTGCAGTAGAAGCGATAAACTGATATGAAGAGTTATCAGTTCCTGTTTCAGGACCGCAACCAGCAATGATATTATTTTTAAAACGAACCGTGCTATCTAAAATGTTTAATTCTTGCGCACGACCATTTCTTGCATCAATAATTAAACCAGCAGGCCAACCTAAAAACACGGAGTTAAAAATAGAAACACCAGTATTTCTTCTTAAATGTGCTCCGCCTAAATACAAACTATTACCCTTGTTAGCAAGTGTAGCTCTTGGACCTACCACAGTAATGTTTGAGAATACAGCAGTTGTTTGAGGCCTATTAATAGAACCACTTGGGTCATTATCACACTCAAACGCTTCTGAACGAGAGATATCCGCAATAGTAGAATCTCTTAATACAATACCAAATTGTACTTTACCACTATAGCCGTTATCAGCATCAAAATCATCATCTTGTGTTTTGTATGCAATAAGGTGCTTACAGTTTACTGTACCACCAAACCACTCAAACGCATCGTCTTTACCATACGTAACTTGAACAAAGTCAATAATTGTTCCGCTACCTACTGCAGCCATTGTTAAGCTATTAATTTCTTTGTCTGGTTGATATGCATAACCTGCATATTCAATTCGTACATAACGTAAAATACCTGAGTTATCAGCGTCATTTGGAGTTGCGCCACCACCAGCGATACCATCACCAAAAGAGTTGTCGATACCACCTTCCACTTGAAGAGTACCTGCACCACCACCAGTACCAGTAAAGGTACTATTGATGCTAGCCTTACCAAGTATTACAATGCCACCCCAGTCGCCAGAACGCGGTGTTGGAGAGTTTGATGTAAACACAATTGGCTTGTCTTGTGTACCATCTGCAATAATTCTAGCACCACGCGTAATTACGAGTGCGGCAACATTAGAACCGGTATAGTCACCTTTTACAGTAACACCAGGCTCAATGGTTAATTTTGCATTATTTACGATATATACAATTCCACTTAAGATATAATTATTACCCTCTCTTAAAACAGTATCCTTATCGATACGTCCTTTTAAAGTAATAGTTTGAACACCAGGTGTTGTAGGTTGTTGGATAACATTTGTTCCACCATCCATTTCAATTTTTCTACAACTTGTAGCAATAAGTGCAACAAAGGCAGCTGCTAACAAAATCGATTTTTTCATTTTTATTTGTTTTAAGAATTTTTATTAAGTATTAATTATTATAAAGAATAAGAAAAGCTAACGCCATAGTTGGTACCTGTAGTTCTACTTAAACGGAATGGATCATTTGCTTTATCCAATCTTGCATTACCATCTGGATTTTGATAGAAATAAAGTGTACGATTTAAAATATCTTGAATATTAAGTCTTAACTCGGCTTTGTTGTTTGCAAATTTTTTACTTACCTGAAAATCAAATACTGGACGTGAAGATTCATAAATATCTGGCTGATCTAAACTTCCCACAAATGTTACACGACGACCAATTTGATTGAAAAGTAAAGTTGCGCTAAACCCTTTTTCTGGTAGATCATAGAGTGCAGAAAAGTTAATCAAATACGGAGACTGTCCTTGTAATGGACGATCTAATAATAAATTTCCATCTTTTACTCTACTACTAATATAGGATCCATTAGCTTGTAGGGTAAAGTTTTTAAACGTTTGAGAAAAATCTAATTTTTTTCTGATTTCAAACTCAAATCCATATGCATTAGCACTATTTGGATTTGCAAAATTAAAAGTACTAGATCCACCTACGCCAAAGTTGTACACCATTTCAATAGGCTTATCAAAATACTTATAAAAAGCACCTATCGTAATTACTTCGCCAGAAGCAGGATATAACTCATAACGTAAATCTAAGTTGGTAATTTTTGTACGCTCAAGATTAGGTAAGCCCTGAACTGCTGCGTTTAAATCGAAATCATAATACTGGAATGTAGCAAGCTCTCTAAACTCAGGTCTTACCACAGTTTGAGATGCAGATAAACGCAAGTTGGTTAAATTATTAAGCTTGTAAGTTGCGTTTAAACCCGGTAAGAAATCTGTAACTCTAGAATAATTATGGCGTGGATCTGATTTGTAAACGCTTCCAATTAATTGATCGTAATCTTCAACCCTTACACCCCAAATAACGCGTAGTTTATTACCCAATTGATTATCTAACTGTACATAACCAGCATTTAAAATAGTATTTGCTAAGTAGCGGTAAATATTACCCTTAATAGCGTCAAATGCTAATAAATTACTGTTTACTTGACCTCTACCAAAATTACTTGGCGCAAATATATTTTCAGGACCTAGTAAACGAATGGCTGCATTGTCTCTAGGTAAATAAATAGAGAACGGTTTAGCATCAAACAAACGGTCTTTTACTTGGAATAAATATCCACCTTTAAGTGTTTGCTTGCTGCCAAGTGCATTAAATGTATACGCTAAATCGGCGCCACCAATATAAATGTAATCGTTTAGATTTTGATATAAACGGTTACCACTTTTTTGTGATAATACGTTAGATAAAAGCGCAGTATAAGGATTAGTAACCGCACTATTATTTTTTAAATAGTATAATCTGCGCTGATCTGGTGTATAGCTATCCAAAATTGTAAATGAGCCATACCATTTAAACTTTAAAATATTGGGCTTTATATTGTGCTCACCTGTAATTTGTGAGTTCCAAAAAGTATTTTGCTTAAACCCATATTCGTAACCCCTGGTGCTATCAAAAAACTGATTACCATTACCCTCAATACCCGTTCTTAATGAAGTAAAATCTGTGGCATTGATATTAAATAATGTTTTAGCTGAAATCTTGTTGTTGTTATTGAGTTGAAAAGTAACATTACCAAGTCCACCCCATAAAAGATCATTGCTATATCTATTGTCATCAAAATCAAAATCTGTAGTGTAAGATCCATCTCCAACAAAGTTGAAACCACTGTTGGTACCAATCATATGTCGCGCAGATTTGTTATAGTTCATAGCAAAAATACCTGCAATTTTTTTAGTGCCTTTTAAATCTTTAGTGAAACCAGCACTCATTTGAAATTGACCATTTAAACGCGTTAATCCACTTGCTGCAATTGGATTCCAACTATTTTGCATACTAGATCCAATAAATGTTTTATCAGCATTTGGTAATGCATCAAATGCTGACTTGGTCGTATAAGCAGCGGGCAAAGATCTTGTACCGTCATCTATACCTAAATAATCTGTTTTACCACCTTTGTGCTCATAAAAATTACCCTGTACGGCCTGATTGTTAAAACCAGAACCTATTTGAATATTAAAAAAGTTTTTAGTTGGTATATCTTTTGTATTAACCTGAATTAAACCACCTGCCCACTCACCCGGAAGTTCAGGAACAAATGCTTTATTGATAACAATATTATCAATCATATTAGCAGGGATCAAATCAAAAGAAAAGGCCTTTCTATCAGGCTCGGTACTACCTAATTGGACACCATTTAAAAGTGCCAAATTATAACGCTCAGCTAAACCTCTTACAATTAAAAATTTACCTTCTTGGATACTAGCACCCGGAGTACGCTTTAGTACTTCTCCGGTATTTTTATCTGGAGAACGCTTAATCGATTCACCAGAAATTACAGATGCTACCGTATTTGTATTTTTTTGAAATGTAATAAGCGCATTAACTGTTTCACCTTTGGCAGTTGTAGATCTGGTAGTAGTTTTTACAGCTACATCCGTTAATACTTTACCACCTTCATTTAATACAATATTTACGGTTTCTTCTTCACCGGCTTTTGCAACTGTTACTTCGTCAATTGTTTTTTCCTCGTAACCTACGTAGCTTAATGTAAGGGTATATTTTTTTTGAATTTCTACAACAAAAGAAAAACGGCCATCCACGTCTGTTCTAGTCATGGCAGTTGCAGCACCCGATAATTTTACGGTAACGCTTGCCAAACCTTCATTCTTGCTATTGGTAACCTTACCAACAATCCTAGATTTTTGAGCAAATAATGAACTACTAATTACAAGTAAAAAAACGATAGATAATAATTGCTTCACTGGTTATTTCTTTTATGAAGCAAAACTACTTTTAGCGTGTTACGGCAATGTTACGCCTGTGTTAACACAATGTTACCTCTATGTTACCGGAATGTTACCAACCTTATCGTACAGGTGGTGAATGAGGCCGTCTACAAGCCCAATTTTAGGCACATAAATCTCGTCAATATTGGCCCATTTCATAACCTGAATGTAAATCAGTAGCGCTGGGACAATAACATCTGCACGGTCTTCTTTGAGGCCATACAAGTGCATGCGGTCCTCTACAGTAACACTAGAAAGCTCTTTATAGTAGTCTTTGAGCAGCTCTAAAGCAAGGGGTTTCCCCTCTTTGGTTTTACTCATAGATAAGATTTTTGTAATATTTCCGCCACTACCAATGGCAATGGAAGGAAGTGCACTTTTGATGTTCTTTTTAACGTAATCCTTGAAGGCTTCCCAAGTCTCATCTTGTATTTGATCTTTTAATAACCGAATAGTTCCAATATTAAAAGACTCTTTGGAAACGAGTGCGCCATTTGCAAAAAAAGTAAGCTCGGTGCTTCCACCACCCACATCAATGTATAAATAAGAGTGATCCGAATCCAAATTTTCGGCAACATGATTTTCATATATAAAAGATGCTTCTTCTTGACCAGATATCACTTTTATCTCGATACCCGTTTCAAGTTTTACTTTTCTAATAATGTCTTTACTATTTTTTGCATCCCGCATAGCACTTGTAGCACAGGCATACACATGCTTAATTTGATAGGCTTCCAGTAAATGCTGATAGGCTTTTAAGGTTTGCATGAGCATTTTAACCTTTGGCTTTGAAATTTCTCCTGTTTCAAACACATCAAACCCAAGCCTGAGTGGCACGCGCACCAAATTAATTTTATTAAATACAGGATCCTGCTTTGGCTGTTTGGTAACTTCACTAATTAATAATCGGGCGGCATTACTTCCAATATCAATGGCGGCTAACTTCACTTTTTACTATTCGTTTTCTGTTGCAGGTATAAATAAGTCTCTATTTGAGAACGTATCTTTTTTCTAGAGCCCGAAGGTACATAGTTATTTAATAAAGCACTATCTAATACCCTCGCCTTTACATTGTCCTGCAACTGAATGTGGATAATATCTTGTAATTCTTTTTTAATGGCGGGGTCTAGTACCGGCACAGCTGCTTCCACGCGGTGATCAATATTACGCACCATCCAGTCAGCACTAGAGATATAAACTTTTTCTTTGCCCCCATTACTAAAGATCATCACGCGAGCATGTTCCAAATACTCATCTACAATACTAATAGCTCTTGGTTTTGCATTAAATTTTTTATGGTCAACATGAGCGCAAAAAATACCACGCACAATCATATTGATGGTAACGCCTGCAACAGCTGCATCATTTAATTTTTTAATTAAATCTACATCACTGAGTGAATTTAATTTAATGGTGATGGCTGCAGGCTTTTTAGCTTTTGCATTTTTAATTTCTTGATTAATTAATCCAACAATAATTGGTCGCATAGAAATAGGCGACACCACCAGCGTTTTACAGTTTTCAAGTGGGCCATATCCTTTTTCTGGATGTTCCAAAAACTGAAATATTTTATTGATATCGGCCATAATATTGCGGTTACTGGTTAATAAGCAATGATCACCATATACACGCGCCGTTTTTTCATGCAAATTACCAGTGCTCACAAAGCCATATTGTACCGTTTTTGTTTTTTCCCGCTTTTTGATCACACAAACCTTGGCGTGTACTTTCATGTTTTGAATGCCATATAAAACAGTAATACCTTCTTGCTCCAACACATCTTTCCATTCTAAATTGGCTTCTTCATCAAACCTGGCCTTTACTTCAAGCATCACCGTTACCTCTTTTCCGTTTCGAGCCGCATTTATAAGTGCATTAATAACTTTAGAAGCAGGCGCTAAACGGTAGGCCGTAATTTTAATGGAGAGCACATCCGGATCCATGGCACTTTCCCTGAGTAAGTCAATCACCGAATTAAAACTATGGTAAGGAAAATGCAGCATCACATCTTTTTTTAATACCACATCCGTTACACGAAGGCTTTTACTAAGTTCGGGATGCGTTAAAGATGCCTTGCGTACACTTTTTTCCATAACCAGATCTGGAAAATCCATAAAATGTCTAAAATTATGAATACGGCCACCCGGTATGATATTACTTTTTTGATTGAGTTGCAAACGCCTGATCAAATAATCGAGTAAGCCTGCATCCATTTCTCTATCATACACAAAACGTACAGGCTTTCCTTTACGTCTGTTTTTTAATCCTTTTTCAATTTTTTCGATAAGGCTGCTTGCAAGGTCATTATCAATATCTATTTCTGCGTCTTTGGTGATTTTAAAAATAGCAGACTCGAAATAATCAGAGTCGAAATAAGAAAAGATAACGGGTAAATTAAAGCGTATGATATCTTCGAGTAAAATAATTTGATGTCCTCCGGTTTTAGTGGGCAGTTCTACAAACCTGCCAATTGCAGAAACGGGCACTTCAATTAAGGCATACTTACTTTTATAGGCGCTATTTTTTTTGCGCATCACAATACCTAAATAAATACTCTTGTCGCGCAAATAAGGCATTTCATCAATAGACTCAACCATTAAGGGTATTACATTACCACGTACCTGCTCATCAAAAAACTTTTTTACAAAAACCTGCTGTTCTTTTGATAAATGTTTTTCATCTACCAGTGTAATATTTTCTTTTTTTAAGTCCCTAACAATATTTTTCCAAATACGATTAAATTCATTTTGTTGTTCGAGTACAATTGTTTGTATTTCATCTAAAATACTTTGAGAGTGTTGCTCTAAATGCATATCAAGCTTCTTACCCTTTCCTTTAAATTCAATCATTCGCTTGAGGGTAGCAACACGTACTCTAAAAAACTCATCTAGGTTATTAGAAAAGATGCCTAAAAAACGAATCCGCTCTTTTAAAGGTACAGACGGGTCGTTGGCTTCTTGCAGCACCCTTCCATTAAAACTCAACCAACTCAAATCTCTTGGTATATAAGAATACTTAGGCATAAATGATTACAATTTGTGGTATACGATATTACAAAACAAGGTAGGCACTTGAGCGTAGTTACTTCTAAAGTTACAATTTGTTAACATAGGCGTAAAGATTTGTTCATATTAGAGTTATTACTTTGACAAACTAACCCAATGGAAAAAAGAGAAATTGACGTTCTCGTACTTAGTGATTTACACCTCGGCACATTTGGTTGCCACGCTCAAGAAATTGTAACTTATTTAAAAAGTGTAGCTCCTAAAGTATTAGTCCTAAACGGCGATATCATTGACATCTGGCAGTTTAAGAAGCATTATTTTCCGGCTGCACACATGCAGGTAATTAAGCAAATATTTAGTTTATTAAGTAAGGGTACAAAAGTCTATTATATAACGGGCAATCATGACGAAGCCCTTCGCCGCTACACCGACTTAGAAATGGGTGGCTTTACACTCACCGATAAAGTGGTACTAGAACTAGATAGTAAAAAAACCTGGATTTTTCATGGCGACATTTTTGATGCCACCACCAAAGGAAGCGCAAAGATTATTGCAAAACTTGGTGGACACGGTTACGACCTTTTAATTATGCTCAATAGCGCTATTAACTGGGCCCTTAAATTAATGGGTAAAGAAAAAATGAGCTTTAGCAAAAAGGTAAAAAATAGCGTTAAAAAAGCAGTGTCTTGGATTGGCAATTTTGAGCAAACAGCTGCAGAGCTAGCGATAGAACAAGGATACGACTATGTTATTTGTGGTCATATTCATCAGCCTCAAAAAAGAATGGTAACCAATGAGCATGGATCAGTAATGTATTTAAACAGTGGCGATTGGATCGAAAATTTAACATCACTGGAATATGTAAATGGCGAATGGAACATTCACCAATACAACGAAAAAGAGCAGGCTGCAAAAGTGGTACCTATTTTAAGTGCAGAAAATAAATTACCAGAACTAAACGTACTTACTAAAGACGTTGCTTTATTTTTTAACAGCTTAATAGCGCAGTAAATGAAAATATTTTACGCAGTTCAAGCAACCGGCAATGGCCATATTAGTAGGGCGGTAGAACTACTACCCTATTTACAACAATATGGACAAGTAGACGTTTTTTTAAGTGGCGAAAACAGTCATTTACCCACTAGCTTACCGGTAAAATACAAAAGCAGAGGCGTTTCTTTATTTTATGGAAATAGAGGCGGCCTCAACTATTTTAAAATGTGGCAAAAATTTTCGATTAAAAGAATCTGGAAAGAAGCGAAATCTTTACCAGTAGAGGATTACGATATTGTCATCAACGATTTTGAATGCATTACCTCACTAGCGTGTAAACTAAAAAATAAACCAAGTATTCAATTTGGGCACCAAGCAAGCTTTAAAAGTTATGCTGCACCTCGCCCACAAAAAAAAGAATGGATAGGTGAATGGATTTTACAAAATTATGGCACGGCAACTGCTTATTTTGGGCTTCATTTTAAAGCCTATGACAACGGTATTTTTAACCCTGTTATCAAAGCGGATATTATCGCTGCCAAAGCAGTTAATAACGGACATGTAACAGTTTATTTATCGCATTACTCTAAAAAAGTAATTACAGCACAATTACATAAAGCACCAGGCATCAGGTTTGAAGTTTTTACCAAAGAAGTGAAAACAGAAACCATCGAAAAAAATATCAGGTTCATGCCTATTTCAAACGAAGGGTTTACCAAAAGCATGATTGAAAGCGCAGGGGTTATTACAGGTGCCGGATTTGAAACGCCAGCAGAAGCGCTTTATTTAGGGAAAAAATTAATGTGCTTACCCATTAGAGGACAATACGAACAGTTATGCAACGCAGCAGCGCTTGAACAGTTAGGCGTTCCTGTGGTTGCTAAAATGCACGCTACCTTTTTTGTAAATATTGCCAAATGGTATGACAGGCCTGCTCCAACACCGTTAACACTTGAATATAGCACCTACCAACTGGTACAAATGGTGATAGAAAAAGCAAAAGCTTTACAACCAACCAAAAATCAGGTAGATGAGATGGAGGGATCAAACAGCTTTGCCCTGTAAAAAATCTCTAAACCAATACCCCGAATTTTTTACGGTACGTAATTGTGTTTCAAAATCGGTATGTACAAGACCAAACCTTGTACTATAACCATAAGCCCATTCAAAATTATCGGTAAGCGTCCAGGCGTAATAGCCTCCTATATTAACACCTTCGTTTTTAGCTTTTAATACCGCCGCTAAATAAGATCTAAAATAATCGATGCGTTCTTGATCATTTACTACGCCATTATGCAAGTGATCTTTAAAACAAGCGCCACCTTCTGTTATAATAATTTGATTGACGCCCTCGTAACTTCCAAACCTTTTTAGCATCTCATAAAAGCTGTCTGGATCTATCTCCCAACCTATTGCCGTATGTGGCATTTTTCTTTGTTTAGCACTCACTTCGGAGGCGGAAACATACGGTATCAAAGGATTGTGCTTGATGGTAACTGAAAAATAATTTTGTAGCCCTATATAGTCAAAATCAAATTTTAATTTATCAATAAAGCGCCAAGCTGTGGTGGCAATATGCAACTTATCTAAAAAATCAAATTGATCTAGTTGCGGAAATCCCATACCTAATACAGGCTCTATAAACAAACGGTTTAAGAGTGCATCGGCTCTATTTGCGGCAGCAATATCTTTATCACTATTTGTATATGGCTTGGCTTCTGAAATTGAAAAACTAGTGCCTATAATAGCATGCGGACAGTGCTCCCTAATAATTCTGCCCCCCTCTGCGGTGCAATAAGCTGCATTAAAAATTGCTGGAAAAACATGTGTAGTGCCCATTTTACCAGGGGCATGCATTCCAATCATATAACCAAGTGCCGTAAAAGCAAATGGTTCATTCATCACAATCCACTGCTTTACTTTTTTGCCATAATGCGCCGTTAATAGTGTTACATATTTAGAAAACCACTTGATCATATCTCTACTCGTCCACCCTCCTTGTAGTTCAAGGGCATGGGGTAAATCCCAATGGTAAATAGTAACAACAGGTTCTAAACCATTTGCGACGCATTCATCAATAACGCGGTGGTAAAAATCGATCCCTAATTTATTAACCTTTCCTATGCCGTCTGGTAATACCCTACTCCATGCAATAGAAAATCTAAAAACAGTAAAGCCAAGCGCTTTGGCTAATAAAATATCGTCTTTGTAACGGTGATAAAAATCGGCAGCAACAGTGGGCCTCGCACCACCTTTAATGGTATTTCTTTTGCGCGCAAAAACATCCCACACAGATAAACCCTTGCCATCCTCAAAAGCAGCCCCTTCGTTTTGAGGAGCGGCCATACCTACTCCCCATTTAAATTCAGGCCCAAAATCAGATGCTGTAAATGTTTTCTTGTGCAAGTGTTATAAATTTCTAAAATTTAGGATCCAATAAAGAAACACCCTCTATAGCATCCGCTACACTTTTTGATAATTTGATATTTAAAAAAGTAGCAATGGTTGGGAATATATCAACAACAGCTGTTCGCTTGCTAAGCGCGTATGCATTTGGTTTTTTATTCATTGTTAGCCATGTATTGCGTTCTGCGTCCGACTGTCCACCATGATCTTTTCCCGTTTGAGCATCTCTTCCATGATCAGTAGTAATGATAACAAGCCAATCTTCATTAAACTTCTTTTCACGATAAGTAACAGACTGCATTAATTTTTGAATTTGCCTATCAAGTATTGAAATAGCGGTATCTAGCTCCGAACTTTTACCATAACGGTGCCCCATATCGTCGGTGTATTCTAAATAAACCCATGATAAATCTGGTGCACTGTCTTTGATAACTTGTGCAGCTTCTGCAACTACTTTTTCATCAATTAAATGAATATATGTTGCGTTTTTGTCGTGCGGAAACTGAATGGTGTCTAACTCATACCCGTCTCGGTGGTAATCTACCTGTAAATAATTTGTTTGCGCTAGTCCATCACCCACTAGTTTAGTTCGGTTATCTAGCCATGTACTAAATATCCCAATTTTTTTTGATGGATACTGCTCTTTAAATACTTTAAAAATAGTAGGGTATTTGTAATTGGGGTTTTTAATGTCGTTGTCTACTACACCATGCTT
>JBIISK010000045.1:0-17915 GCA_044341045.1 Sediminibacterium sp.
ATTGCACTCGGTATTTTCGGTGCTGTGTTGGCGGCTGTAAATCCTCCAAAGCAGGTTAAAATATTGGTATTTTTTGAAACAAAAGGTTTCTATCATAGTTCTATTCCGGTAGCTGTTGCGGCACTCCAAAAATTAGGCCAATCCAATAATATGTTAGTAGATACTACATCTGAATCGGCTACTTTTTTACAGCCAGATTTACAGAAGTATGGTGCTATTGTTTTTATGAGCACCACGGGCGATGTTTTTAATGAAGCGGAACAGGCGGCGTTTAAAAAGTATATTAATAATGGCGGAGGTTTTGTGGGGATACACGCAGCCACAGATACAGAGTATGGATGGCCTTGGTACAATCAGTTGGTGGGTGGTTATTTTAAAAGTCATCCTAGGCAGCAGGAAGCTGTATTAAATGTTGTAGATGGTAATCATAAATCAACCAAACATTTACCTGCGCAGTGGAAACGTTTTGACGAATGGTACAATTTTAAAGACATGCAACCAGGTTTACATATCCTCATTAACATCGATGAAAAATCTTATGAAGGTGGTGAAATGGGCGCTTCGCATCCAATGGCTTGGTGCCACAAATTTGATGGTGGTAAAGCATTTTACACAGAACTTGGGCATACCAACGAATCTTTTTCAGATCCACTCTTTTTGATCCATATACTAGGAGGCATACAATATGCGGCTAAATAGCGGCAAGGGCCTGTGTGATATCTGCTAGTATATCATCTCTGTGTTCAAGTCCTACACTGATACGAATAAGTCCGGGTGTAATGTTTACGGCAAGTCTTTCAGCTTCAGAAAGTTTAGCATGGGTTGTGCTTGCAGGGTGAGAAGCGATGCTTCTTGTATCTCCAAGATTAGCTGTTAATGACAACATTTTTAATTGGTTTAAAAATGCTTTTCCAGCTTCTAATCCCCCTTTTAATTCAAAACATACAATACCGCCACCATTTGTCATTTGCTTTTTAGCAATGGCATGTTGTGGATGGCTCGCTAAAAAAGGATAACGCAGTGTTGCAAGGGCTGCATGATTTTCTAATGCCTCCGCAATAAATAAAGCGTTGGATGCATGCCTTTCCATGCGAACATCTAATGTTTCGATGCTCTTACTTAAAAGCCATGCATTAAATGGAGAAAGTGCAGGTCCAGTGCTTCTGCAAAACAGATAAATATTTTTGATGAGTTCTTTTTTGCCAACGACCACGCCACCTAATACACGACCTTGGCCATCTATCCATTTAGTTGCAGAGTGTACCACTAGGTCGGCGCCAAAGTCTATGGGGCGTTGGTTTACAGGCGTTGCAAAACAATTGTCAACGTTTAAAATAAGGTTGTGTTTTTTAGCAACCCTGCCAATCATTTCTAAATCTAAAATGTCTAGACCAGGGTTGGTAGGTGTTTCTAAATAAATCATTTTAGTAGCAGGTGTAACAGCGGCTTCCCATTCAGCTTCTGTTGATGTAGCTAACACATACGACGTTTCGATACCATAATTAGGAAGGTATTTTGTAATCACGGTGTGCGTACTACCAAAAATAGAATTACAAGAAAGTAAATGGTCGCCCTTTTTTAATAGCGCCATAAAAGATCCAAAAACAGCGCTCATGCCAGACGCTGTTGCGTAACCTGCTTCGGCACCTTCTAGTGCGCAAATTTTATCTGTAAATTCCTGCACATTGGGGTTACTGAATCTGCTATAAATATTATCATCGGTTTCATCTGCAAAAGCAGCGCGCATACTTTCTGCATCATCAAAACAAAAGCTACTCGTCAAATAAAGTGGACTGCTATGTTCCATTTCATTTGTTTGCGTGGTTCTAATTCTTATGGCGTCTGTTTGCGGCTTTGACATAGTGTAATTGTATGCTTTATAGCAAAGGTAAGGTTCGTAAACTTGCTTCCACTAATCGCTTTCTAAAATATTTTATGTCTAGTGATTAACTTGTAGTTATTTTGTACCTCATGCAGTCTCAAACTCAATACTTAATAAACAAACAGCCGTTCGTTTTGGAACGCGGTGAGGTCCTGCCTAGCTTAACCATTGCCTACCATACTTATGGTACGCTAAATGCAGCGGGCACCAATGTGGTATGGGTTTGTCATGCTTTAACAGCAAATGCTGGTGCATCTGATTGGTGGAAGGGTTTAGTAGGAAATGACGCGCTTATTAATGAACAAGATTATTTTATTGTTTGTGCAAATATCATTGGTTCTTGTTATGGGTCTACTGGCCCATTAACTGAAAATCCAAATACGGGTACACCTTATTATTCAAGTTTTCCTGCAGTAACCATTAGGGATATGGTTAAAGCGCATATCATTTTAAGAGAAGCGCTGGGTATTCATTCCATTGCTTTATTAATGGGTGGCAGTATGGGCGGATATCAAGTGCTTGAATGGGCTTTGCATGAGCCTACGCGCATTCAAAAATTATTTTTAATTGCGACATCCTCTACAGAAAGTGCATGGGGTGTTGCTATTCATACCGCACAACGTTTAGCTATTGAAGCTGATCCAACATGGAAGGGTATGGATGCAAATGCGGGTGCTGCTGGCTTAAAAGCTGCGCGTGCTATTGGCATGTTAACCTACCGTAATTATGCCATTTTTAAAGAAGTGCAAACCGATCTAGATGCTGAAAAAATCGATGGTTATAAAGCGTCTTCTTATATCAATTATCAAGGGGATAAACTCGTTCATAGATTTAATGCTTATTCTTATTGGCTGCTTACCAAATCGATGGATAGCCATCACTTATCTAGAGGAAGAGGTATGGATGTAGCGCAAGTTTTAAAAAGCATTACAATTCCAATACTTATTATTGGGATTAAAAGTGACATTTTGTGTCCACTCGAAGAGCAGCGTTTTATGGCGGCTCATTTACCGAATGCGCAGCTTGTAGAAATAGACTCTACATACGGGCATGATGGTTTTATTATTGAAACCAAACAAATAGCTAAGCATTTAGCCCCTTTTTTACAATAAATTTTTATTTACTGCGGATGGTAAATGCTTTTTGCATTTTTGTACACTTCCTCTTTGTTTAAGGTCATCTTTTTTGTTTGTTGACGCGTAAACATTTCCATTTGATCTGTATAGTGTGGCGAATCTTTTTTTGCAGATGCACCATATACATTCAGTGATTCAATTTGTGGACCATCTTTTGTAAACCTTACCAGCTCTATATATGCGTCTCCCTGGTTGCCTTTCCATTTGCCATCTTTGTATGGAACGGAGTACATAGGGGCAAGAACGTCGGGTAAGCCTGGAAGTGGAATTTCTTTACTGCCACGAACTAGTTTTTGTACGTCTCCAAGTGCAATATTTGTTTTGCCAAAATCTTTTAGCATGGTTTGTTTGGCTTCTCGTAATAGCTGTGCGGCTAGTATTTTACTAATCGATTTATTTTGTAAGTAAAGCGCTTTGTTTTTATTAGCTGCTGCTTGTACAAAAAAGAATGTGCCTGCGCCAATACTTTCTGCATCTGAATTTCTATTCCAGTTACCTAGTTGCGTAATGATATCTGCTATGTCTGGAAATTCGGTGCTGTTCAATAAAAATACAGTATCTATTTTGCTAGGATAGTAAAACGAAGATGGGAATTGTCTATCAAATTTGATGCGCTTGAAATCTTCGTAACTTACTTTGTTGAGTGGTTTAATAAGTTCATCAAAACGCATGCTCCTATTGTTTTCTAGCGTTTCGTAACCCATAGTAGGATCAATGATAGTAGGATTTTCTGAACCCAATGTACTATGAAAAGGAGAGTGGTTGGTGTTGTAAACATAGCCCGATTTTGGTTGTAGCACCTGCGGTAAATTAGAAAGCGGATGAAGGTCTGTCCAAAGTGTTTTGCTGGTATTGCCTGGAAGCGTTGTTTTCCAATTGTAGTTTTTATCTCTTACCGGAATACGGCCATTGCTAATGTAAAATATTGTGTCGTAACGATCGGCGTACACAATGTTGTAACCAGGAATGGCCAACATGTTTAATGCGCTTTTAAACTCTGTAAAGTTTTTTGCCTTGTTAAAAGCATACCACTGCTCGAGTCCTCTAATATCCATTTGTGCAGGCATACGAATAGTAAAAACACCTCTTGGTGTGATAATGGTTGGGCCGTATTTACTCCAGTATGCTTTTTTGCTTAAGGGTGCGATTACGCCAGCAATTTTTACTTTTAATGGCGCTGTTTTTATTTCTAGTGTTTCCCATTTGCCATCAAATTTGTATTGCAATTTGTTTTTAGGATTCATTTCTAATTGATACACGTCTAATTTGTCTGGTGCATTTACGGTATGCGCCCATCCTAAATATTCGTTACACCCGTGTAAGATGCAGGGAGCGCCCGGAAAATTAGCGCCAATAATATTCCAGCCATCTTCGCTATTTAAATGTGCTTCATAAAAAGCCACGGGGCCTTCGAGTGGCTGGTGTGCATTGATATCTAAGTATACCTGACCGTCGGTGGTTTTGGCGCTATTAAAGGCAAAGGCATTGCTACCTGCCGTTTTATAATTTTCAAGTAATGGAACCGTGCCTCCAAAAATGGAACTGAGTGCTTTGTCGGCGCCAGATAACACGCATAGTTGTAGTACCGAATATTGCACCATGTCTTTTGGGGTAACTGGAAATATTTTTTTGAGCATCACTTCTTTGGGGTGCGCTGATGCATATGCATTGAGTCCAGCAGCGTAGCCTTCCAATAATCTTTTAAATGCGGGACTTAAATCGGACTCGTATTTTGCTTCTACAAGTTCTGGAATGCGTAATAAGTGAATGATATAATCTATCGAAGCTCCTTTTTTACCTTGGTACTGCGCTAACATAGATTTGCCCGCCATTAATGATTGTTGGATGGTGCCAAAATCATCTTCTGCATGCGCCCAAGCAAGGCCGTATGCTACATCCGGATCTGTTTTGCCAAAAATATGTGGTACGCCAAAGCTATCTCTGATAATATCAATTTTTGCTGGGTTTATTTGCGCGTGTAACTGAAAGGCAAGTAAACAAGTCAATAGTAACGTAAGTAATCTCATAGGTAGTATGCTTAATAGTCTTTCAATTCGGTGTTTGAAGACCTGTCATTATTTTGTTTTCGAAATAGTTCATGAAAAAAGCCAACTACCAAAAAGTCTCGGCCAATTTCGTCATTTATTTTATAGTCAAATTGGTGAAGGTAGCCAATTTGTAGGGTTGTTTCTTTGCTCGGTTTAAAACTAAATGCATATTGAAGTCTATTTCTTTCGAAGTATGGTTCTTTACTCGTAAAAAATAATTCGTTACTAATGCTGGCTTGAAAGGGCAGATACCCTTTTCTTTCCTGGCCAAAGGGATATGAAACACCCAGCCTATACCTGTGTCTGTCCCTGAATCCATTACTGGTAAATCTTAATTCGGTTCTGTAACGCTGTTCTATTTTTAATTTTCCTATCGACTGGAATAAAATAAGCTGCGGCCAAAGTCTAAATTCGTCATTGTTTTTTGGAGTAATAAAGTTGCCACCTTCTCTAAAGGTTTGATAGCTTCCTGCGCCGAGTGAAACTTGCCATTGTTTATTTACTTTATAATTAACACCACCTTTGTATTCATAATAGTGGAAATGGTTATAAAATTTTAGGGAACGGAGTTGCGTTTCTCCAAAGGCGCTCCATTTATTTGATAGGTTATATTTTAAGTTTAGAATATTCCAGCTGCCCAAATCAAATTTTTGTGAAAAACAAAAATGAGAAAGAAATAGCAAAAAAAACAATAAGACATTTTTGCGCATAACTAAGAGTGCTTTGGTATTATTGCTATTGATTTTTGTAAAATCTGGGCATTTGGAATTGTAATAATTTCTCCACTCGTTGTTTTTAGGTGTACAAAAAAGTAGGTGAGTTCTGTTATTTCGCCTTCAAAAGGGCAGTCTTTGTCTAGCACTTTAATGGTATCGCCCAGTTTTAAAGGATGATTGAAAAATAGAATTAGACTTGACGTAATATTTGATAAAAGCGACCATTGTGCAAAAAAGGCGATGCCAAGTGCTGTTAAGATGGTGCTTGCAAATGCGGCTATTTCATTTTGTTTGAATCCCCAAATTCCCGAAAGTAAAATGGCTAGTACAATGGTTGTAAACAAATGCAACCCTTTTACAATAATTTTTCTACGGTCTCTTTGAAGTGGTGTATGTTTAAGGGTATTATTGATGGTTGTTTTAATAATTAAGTACAATGCAAAATAAATGGTAACTGCAATGAGGCTTTCTAAAATTTGAATTTTTTGTAGTTCCATTTTTTATTGGTTTAGGCTATAATCTGACTCGTTTGGATAGGTATAAATGTACTCAAATAAATTTCAGGAGTATTGGGTGGGGCTTGTTGTAATCTGTTAATGGTTTCCAAAATTTATGTATTTTTATAAAAATTATTCCATGTCCATTTTTAAGCAATTAAAAGAATATCTATTTATTTCAAAAAGAGATCCTAATGAGCCGCGTACTCAATGGATGAAATACATGCATGGGATGAACCGTATTTCACTTCTTATGTTTTTGGTTGCAGTGCTTATAATTTTATTTAAGTCACTGATTTTACCCCTCATCAATAAATAATTTTGGTCCTGCATACGCCACAATTTCTTTGGCCACTTTTGCGGAAGCGTCTCCGCCACCAGCAGCGAGTAGTGCATGCAATGACGCGTAGTTATTCATCACCTCTTTTCTATGCTCCTCGTTTTCTGTGATATTACGCAGCGCAGTTGTTAAATGCTGTTCCGTTAGATTTTCTTGAATAATTTCACGAACAATTTCTTTGTCCATAATTAAATTCACGAGTGAAATGAATTTAATTTTTACCAGCCTCTTTGCAATTTGGTATGAAAATTTACTGGTTTTGTAGCACACGACTTCTGGTACTTTAAATAGGGCTGTTTCAAGGGTTGCCGTGCCGCTTGTAACGAGCGCTGCGTCTGCAATACTAAGTAAATCGTACGTGCTGTTTTTAATGAGTGTTACATTCGAGTAGCCCATTAAAAAGCGGTTATAAAATGGAGCGTCTTGCCCTGGGGCTTGTGCCACCATAAATGTGTATGCCGGAAAATGCGGTGTTACACTTAGCATGATCGGTAGCATTTTAATGATTTCTTGTTTTCTGCTACCTGGTAGTAATGCAATTACTTTTTTATTGTCTGTGGTAAGTGGGGTAGTGCTTTTAAAGGATTCAATCACACGTAAGAGCGGATGGCCTAAATACGTAACATCCCAATTCCATTTATTTTTAAAATAATCTTTTTCAAAAGGAAGTATGCAAAACATTTTATCGATGCACAGTTTCATTTTTTTAACCCTGTTTTCTTTCCATGCCCATACCTGTGGCGCAATGTAATAGATTACTTTAAATCCATTTTTTTTAGCCCATTCGGCAATGCGTAAATTAAATCCTGGATAGTCTACAAGTACGAGTACATCAGGTTGCCAAGCTTCAATGTCTTGTTTGCAAAACCGGATGTTTTGTAAAATAGTGGGCAGGTTTTTGATCACTTCCAAAAAGCCCATAAATGCCAGGTCTCTGTAATGCTTTACAAGAGAGGCGCCCGCCTGTTGCATTAAATCGCCACCCCAGGCCTTAATGCTGGCAGTAGGGTCTAGTGTTTTTATTTCTTTAATAAGGTTGCTGCCGTGTAGGTCTCCGCTAGCTTCCCCTGCAATAATATAGTACTTCATAGGCTCTTTGCAATTTACGTTAGAAGGGCCGAAATGTTAATAAAACTAAAAAAATAGTTAAAAAACTAAAAATTTAGTTGTTAAACTAAAAAAATAGTTTTAGCATTGTGTTTCAAATGTAAATGTGCATGAAACCATTAACAAAAGCAGAAGAGCAAGTGATGCAGCAGGTATGGAAATTATCCAGTGCCTATTTAAAGGATATTGTAGAATCTTATCCTATGCCGCGTCCGCATACCAATACGGTTGCTACACTTGTTAAAATATTAGTAGATAAAGGATATATAGGCGTGGAGGCTATGGGCCGTGTGCACCGGTATTTTCCACTCGTAAGTAAAGAAGCCTATTCTACCAATTCTATTAAATCGTTGGTGGACGCTTATTTTGAAGGTTCATTTAGTGAAGCGGTTTCTTGTATGTTAGAACAAAAAGAAATTAGCGTACATGAATTGGAGCTCTTGTTAAATCAATTAAAACAATCAAAAAAATAAGTCATGTATCCTACACTCTATTACTTATTACAAGTGCTTGTGTGCAGTGCCGTTTTGATGGTTTATTATTTACTCGTGTTGCGCAATAAAAAATTCCATCAGTACAACCGGTTTTATTTACTCGGTGTTGCCGTAGTTTCTTGGATCGTTCCACTTATTAAAATTGTTTGGGAACAGCAGCATGCTGGTGTAAAGCAAGTAGACTTGTTAACGGTTGTTGCTGCTGGTAATTCTGAAATAGAAGCCCTGGTTGCTTCAAAGCAAGAATCACTTGATTGGATATCCCTTCTTCCAAATTTGTATGTTGGAATATCTATTTGTTTAGCAATTGCGATGGTTATTTCGCTTTATAGAATTTATAAAATTTATTCAACACACGAATGTAGCAATCTTCAACAATTTTATTTAGTAATGACCCGTGAAAAGGGGACGCCCTTTTCATTTTTTAGTTATATTTTTTGGAATGCCGAAATTGATATCCAAACACCTGCTGGCAAGCAAATTTTACAACATGAGTTAACGCATGTTAAACAGTATCATTCTATTGATAAAATAGGGGTGCAGTTAATTTTGATTGTTGGCTGGTTCAATCCTTTCTTTTGGCTGCTCAAAAAAGAGCTGGACATGATCCATGAATTTATTGCCGATAAAAAATCGGTAGAAAATGGAGATGCCGCCAGCTTTGCTCAAATGTTGTTGACTACGGCATATCCCGGACAACAATTTCCACTCACTAATCCATTCTTTTTTTCACCCATTAAACGAAGATTAAAAATGCTTACCAACACAAAAAATCCAACCTTCAATTATCTAAGAAGGCTTATTGTACTTCCTCTTTTAGCGGTGGTTGTTTTATTGTTTGCTTTTAGAGCAAAAGAAAATAACAATACTGTTACACCACTTTCAAAAACCTACACTGTCGTGTTAAACGCAGGGCATGGTGGAATAGACAAAGGTGTTATTGCAGCAGATGGAACAACAGAGGCGCAATTAACACTTGCTATTGTTAATCAAATGCAGGCCCTCAATAAAAACAAAAAAATCAAACTTGTATTAACGCGTGATGCAGATGTTACACAATCTGTAGTAGCTGTTTCTGAATTCGCAAATGCACAATCGCCAGATTTATTTGTTTCTATTCATATGAACAATATACAAAACGGCTCTGCTGCTAAAAAAACAAAATACGAAGGTGCTGAAATTTATATGGCTACAAAAGATAAGGCAGTTGATTATGATGCTAATTATACATTGGCAAATCATTTAGCAGCTACATTGCAAGAAGTAGGTACGCCATTTAATGGGGTAAAAACAAGAGGCATGGGCATTTGGGTATTACAAGCGGTTCAATGCCCGTCGGCACTAATTGAGGCGGGTTACTTAAGTAATAATAAGGACCTAGCTAAAATGAAAGACGCGGGTTATCAACAAAAATTGGCAGCAAGTATTTTAAAAGGAATTGAAAATTATTTAAGTAATCAAGAGCGTGGAGTTAGCGCCGTCGTTATGGACACCACTAAAAAAGTGATGATTGTTCAAGGTTATAAAATTTCACCAGAAGACACATTGATTGCTTCAAAAGAAAAGGGGGGTAGTATCGTTATTAAAATGGATGGGGCGGGTGCTAAAACAAATGGACAAAAGCCGCTTTATGTTTTAGATGGAGAAGTTATTTCCGAGTCTGTAATGAGTGTGATAGATCCAACCAAAATTGAATCTATCAATATTTTAAAAGATCAAGCTGCCGTAGCTGTTTTTGGTGAAAAGGGTAAAGCGGGTGTGGTGCAAATCACAACTAAAAAAGGTGCAGCTGGTGAAAAATTAGCGGATGGTAGAATTGTAATTAAAGGTCGCGTACTTGAAGAGCCAAGAAAATTGGAAGAAAAGCGTATCATTATTTCAGCTGATACAATTGTATCCCATGGGGGAACCGTTTTCTTAAAGTCTGATAATGTGGCTACAGATGCCGTTGAATTAAAAGGTAAAACTATTTTATTGAAGTCCAATAATTTGAAAGATCTAGAATTCATGGCAAAAAACTTTGATGGCGATGGTAATGTAGTTGTGGAGACAAAAGGTAATGGTAAAAAAAGCGGCATTACATTTTCTGGAAGTCCATCTGGTTCAACACCTGGTTTAATTTTAATTGACGGCGAGAAAAAAACAAAGAAAGAACTAGATGCTCTTTCTCCAGACCAAATCAAATCGGTTCAAATATTAAAAGGCGAATCAGCAATTAAGGAATACGGACCTGAAGCAAAAGATGGTGTTATCAAAATCACCACCAAGAAAAAAGTAAACCTATAAAAACCACTTAACGGCTAAGGACGCTAATGCATACAAACAAGTTGCAATAAACACGCCCTTAGCCGTTTTGTCTTTTTGCGCATTAATATAAAGCGTAAAAACAACTGCGTTACAAATGAGGCAAAGGCTTACAATGGCGGTAAGTAAAGACTTTTGCAGTATCAGTACTTCAAAAAATTCGGCCAAGGTAAAACGGCTAAATTTAAAAAAGTAATACCCGAAAAGTCCAGCAATAGGGGTTAGGCAACCTAGTAGAATGCCAAGTTTTATGTCGTCTCTTTTTAGTATCATAATTTCCATTTTGTTTCTAGTGCCTTTTTGAGGCCATAGTGTGTAAGATCAAATTGCACAGGTACCACACTTACATAATTGTGTTTAAGTGCCCATGAATCAGTGTCTTTACCAGATTCTAGATTTTTAAATTCACCAGTGAGCCAGTAATATTTTTTGCCATGAGGATCTTTTCTTTGATCAAATTTCTCTTCGTATTTGGCGTAGGCCTGCCTGCAAATTTTGATCCCTTTAATTAATTTTTCATCTACTGCTGGGATATTTACATTCAGGCATAAATGTTTGTCAAGTGTTTTACCAGCAAGCATTTTTTCTACAATGATGCGTACATATTTTTGTGCTCCTGAAAAATCTGCGTCGATACTATAATCAAGTAATGAAAATCCAATGCTAGGAATACTTTCGATAGAGGCTTCTAGGGCCGCCGACATCGTACCTGAATAAATAACATTGATGGAGTGGTTAGCGCCATGGTTGATGCCACTTAAGCAAATCGTAGGCTTTTTATGCAAAACAACGTCTACTGCAAGTTTTACGCAATCTACTGGAGTACCACTGCAGCTATAGGTTTCTACTCCTTCAAATAGGTGTACTTTTTGTAAGCGTAAGGGGTGTCCAATGGTTATGGCGTGTCCCATGCCACTTTGGGGCTTATCTGGGGCCACTACTACAATGCGTCCTAGGCCTTTTACGGCTTCTACCAAGGCTTTAATGCCAGGAGCGCTTACACTATCATCATTGGTTATTAAAATGGTAGGGATTTCCTTTGTTTTTGCTGATTTTGCCATGGGTGCAAGATACAAATAGAAAAATACTAAAAATAAATTTGGTAATACTAAAAATATTAGTATTTTGCAGCTAAATCAATTAGTTATGTCAAACGCCGGAAAAAATTTACGTCACTTGCGCAAGCAGCGTGGTTGGACCCAGGAAGAATTTGCAAATAAGCTAAACATTAAAAGAAGCCTTGTTGGCGCTTACGAAGAAGAGCGTGCAGAGCCTCGTTTAGAGGTGATGGAAGCCATTTGTTCTTTGTTCAAGCTCAGTTTAGAGGACTTCTTATTTCAAGACCTTACAGGTTCTACACCAAAGGGTGTTTCTTACCTCGAAAGTCGCAGGCAATTAAAAATGATTGCCGAGTCTGCTCAAATTAGTTTTGTGCCGGTTAAAGCCGCAGCTGGTTATTTAGCTGGCTACGCCGATCCTGAATTTGTAGACGAGCTTAATACCTTTACCCTTCCCATGTTAGCCCCAGGACAGTACCGTGCTTTTGAGATTGTTGGGGATAGTATGTTGCCAACCCCAAGCGGTAGTGTTATTGTTGGTGAAAAAGTAGAAAATTTTGATGAGGTTAAAAATAGCAACACATATGTTGTGCTTTCTAAAAGCGAAGGGGTGGTGTACAAACGTATTGTACGCGACAACGAAAAAAAGAATAATCTCACACTTATTAGTGACAATCCGCAGTACGAGCCTTACCATGTAAATGCCGAGGACGTATTAGAAGTATGGAAGGCTGTATATATTTTGCAAAAAGCCAGTGCTGTGCCAAGGTGGGATGTAAACCAGCTAGCGGGCATGGTTAATAATTTGCAAGAGCAGGTAAGTACGCTAAAAAGCAAACTCAATTAAACTAGGTCCTTTAGTTTCTTTATTTTAACCATTGGTACATTTTTTAATGGGGCAAAGGTAGATTCGTCTATTTTTGCCCCATTTTATATATATGCGCAAAATAATTATAGTTCTTCTTTTGTTGGTAGCAGTGACGTCTGGCTTTGCGCAACCTAAAAAAATTGGAGCCCTTAAAATCAACACGGCAATTAAAATTGATGGAGCACTTGATGAGCTTATATGGGCTCAATCTGATTCTGCTATTAATTTTATTCAAATTAGTCCTCAGTTGGGTGCTGCTGCATCCAATAATAGTAGGGTTTCTATTTTGTATGACGATCAGGCCATTTATGTAGGTGCCTTTTTGTACAACAAGCCACAAAATATAAGAAAGCAATTAACAGCTAGGGATGGTGAGCAGCGCAAAGACGTAGATTATTTTGCTGTTTTTTTTGATACCTACAACGATGATCAAAATGCGGTTCAGTTTTTAGTAACAACCCGTAATGTTCAATCCGATGCAAGACTGCTCCCTAATTTAAGTAGCCAGTTTGGTCCACCTTCCGATTACTCCTGGGATGCAGTTTGGGAAAGCAAAGTGCAGATGCATCAAAATGGATGGTCGATAGAAATGAAAATACCTTATGCGGCGCTTCGTTTTTCTAAAAAAGAAATACAAGACTGGGGCGTAAATTTTGAACGCTATGATAGGGGAAGTAATGAAAATGCGTTTTGGAATAAAATTGATCCCAATCAAAATGGATATGTCAATCAGTTTGGCGATATCACAGGACTAAAAAATATAATTCCACCTTTACGACTATCCTTATTGCCTTATATATCTGCTGGGTCAAGATCGGTGCCCTATGCCAACAGGCCCACCAATAATACTTTTTTACGCAGTGGCGGAATGGATGTAAAATATGGTGTGAATGAAAGTTTTACTTTAGATGCAACACTAATACCAGATTTTGGCCAAGTAGTTTCTGATAATGTGGTATTAAACCTGTCACCGTTCGAAATTCAATTTCAAGAAAATCGTCCCTTTTTTACAGAAGGGATTGAATTATTTAATAAATCCAATCTTTTATATTCTAGGAGAATTGGTGCAACACCCGATGGTTATTATGCAGTTAATCGTAAAGTGGCTAACAATAGTAATTTATCGATTGTTTCAAATCCGGGTATCTCTCAATTATACAATGCCACCAAGTTTTCTGGAAGAAATAAAAAGAAATTAGGGATAGGTGTGTTCAATGCACTCGTGGCACCAACAACGGCCACGATATTAGATAAAACAACAGGTGTTAAAACAAATTACGAAACTAGCCCATTAACCAATTATAATATTTTGGTGCTAGATCAAGCGCTTTCGGGCAGATCATCTGTTACCTTAACCAATAGCAATGTATGGCGCAGTGGTGGTGCTCGAAATGCCAATGTTACCGGGCTTGATGCGAGTTTATTTGATAAAACCAATACCCATCAACTTATCTGGAATGGAAGGGTAAGTGCAATTTCTGGGGTTGAAAGTTATACGGGATTTAAAAGTTTATTGGCATTTGCAAAAGTGAGTGGTAAGATTCAGTATTTACTAAATACCAATATTGAGTCAGATAGATATGATCCTAATGATATGGGTTTTTTACTGGCACCCAACGAGTTTTCAGGTATTGCTAGAATTAGTTACAATCAGTTTAAACCCACAAAAAAGTTTTTACAATCTAGTTACACATTAACCCTTAGGCCATCGTATTTATACAAGCCCAATGTGTTCACCAATTTTGAAATTCAAACAAGGGCTTTTTGGTTTTTTAAGAATTTTTGGGATGCATCTGTAACATTAAATGTGCAACCTCAATGGACGCATGATTATTTTGAAATGCGCACAGCGGGTGTTATGATAAAAAGAACGGGCTATTGGTACGCTGGTTTATCAGGTAGTTCCGATAGTAGGAAACAGTTTTTTTTCAGGTATAACGCGGGGTTTGCCGAATCTCCTATTTATGATGATGCCTACATCAGTTTAACCATTGCGCCACGTTACAGATTTAATGATCATTTTAGTTTAGATATCGATGTAAAGCGAGATGAAGATAATGGGCAGTATGGTTATGCTTTTAGAAATGCAGCTGGTATACCTATTGCGGGCCGGCGTAAGGTTACAACACTAACGAGTATTGTTAATGGCATTTATAATTTTAATGCGCGTATGAATTTGTCTGCGCGCGCTAGGCATTATTGGAGTAAGGTGGAATATGAAAACTTTTTTAATGTTACGCCTGGTGGTGGTATCACAGAAATTCCTTTTGTGCCAGGGAAAAATCAAAATTTCAATGTCTTTAATATTGATATGTTTTACACTTGGGACTTTGCATACGGTAGCCGTTTTATAATTGGTTGGAAAAACTGGTTAGGGTCCGATTTCAATATACCAATGGAGTCACATAAAAATTACTTGAGTAATGCAAGGGCCGTTTTTCAACAGCCACTTGGTAATGAAATTACGTGTAGGCTTATTTACTTCTTGGATTATGTGAAATTGAAGGCTAAAAATCCTTTAAAGCCTAATAAGAGTTAGGTTTGGCCGATTTGATTTGACCATTTTGTTTTCTAAAAAAGTATAGATTTTTATTTTCTTGGTAATCTATTTGACTTTTAATACTAGTGTTATAAACCGGCATTAGATTAATGCTATTAAAAACGGGTGCTTGTTTAGAAAATAATGCATTTGTAAAATAAAGCATGGTTTCGTAGCCTTTAAAAAACTGATCGCTAGGGCGGCCAAGGTATTTGACTTTATAGACAGCTGTTAATTGTTTTAATAGCTTTTCATTGCCATTAAAATAGTATGGGCTTGCATAAATGATTTCAACATTTGGAACATGGATTGATTTATCGCCATCCCAAGTTGGCATGCCAATAACAGTAGCTTTGTAGGCCGGATTTTCATTCAGTATTTTCACAAGTGCAGTTCCAAAGCTTTCTTTTAAGCTGCCGCATAATAAAACATTTTGCTTGGTAGAATCTAAATAAGGTTCAAGATCAGAAAAAACCACACTGTCTTCAACTTCAATATTTAAAAATGACTTTGATGATTGGCTATTACTTTCAACAATTATGTTTTTGATATAATCTTCGGTGGGTCCTTTTTTCTTGCAATACAAGATGGTGTTTTTAGCAAAGTTATTTTGTATATAGTTGCTTATAGCCTCACACTGGGTTTTAAGCGTTGGGTTTAAAATGGCAAAAAACGGGTTATTGGTAATACCAGCGTCATTGGGGAAAATCGCCGATATCATTTGTATTTTGTGTGCAAGTGCAAAGTCGGCAATGAGTTTAGTGTCTGCTTTATTTGTAATGGCACTGATAATAAGTGCTGTTTTTTGTAAACTAGAATCTGTGAGTAGGGTTGCTAGAGAATTGTTTTTTTGTTTTGCATCTATAATGCGGATATCAAGTGAAGTGTTTATTTTTTTTAATGAGTCAATTGCCATTAAAACACCATTGTAAAAATCGAGTCCAGGTAACATGGTTTTAGGTAAATTATTATTACCTAAAATATAATCTGAACCATTAAATGCAGCATCAATTTCTATTGGAATAAATACAACAATTGTTTTGCGTTCTTGAATTACTGGGGCTAATTGTGCATTGGTTTTTAAAAAGCAGGTTAACAATAAAACAATTAATTGGATGTATAGTAGGCTACTTTTCATGACATATTGTTTTACTCCCACTCAATGGTAGCAGGCGGTTTGCTGCTAATATCATATACCACACGGTTAATGCCTCTTACCTGATTAATAATTTCGTTTGAAACGTGCGCTAAAAATGAATACGGTAAATGAGCCCAATCGGCAGTCATGCCATCTACCGAAGTTACTGCTCTTAGAGCAACGGTAAACTCGTAGGTTCTTTCGTCACCCATTACGCCTACACTTTTTACAGGGAGTAAAATAGTGCCTGCCTGCCACACTTCAGTGTATAAATTGTGTGATTTTAATGCATTGATATAAATGGCATCAGCTGCTTGTAATAATGCAACTTTTTCTGCATTTACTTCGCCTAAAATTCTTATGGCAAGTCCTGGTCCAGGAAAAGGATGCCTATTAATCATGCCCGAAGGAATCCCTAGTTCTAGACCTACTCTGCGCACTTCATCTTTAAATAAATACCTAAGTGGTTCAACTAAAGATAAATGCATGGTGTCCGGAAGTCCGCCCACGTTGTGGTGCGACTTGATGGTTTGTGAAGGTCCATGAACGCTAACGCTTTCAATAACGTCTGGGTAAATAGTGCCCTGTCCTAAAAAACTTACGTCTTTTACTTTTGTGGCTTCTTCTTGGAAAACGTCAATAAATAATTTTCCAATTACTTTTCTTTTTGCTTCAGGGTCGGTTTTATCTTTAAGTCCCGCGTAGAATCTTTCTTTTGCATCGATGCCTGTTACGTTAAGACCAAGTTCTTTGTACATCTCTAACACTTGCTCAAACTCACCTTGACGTAATACGCCGTTGTCCACAAAAATGCCGTGTAATCTATTCCCAATCGCTTTACTAATAAGTGTTGCTGCGACAGTGCTATCTACACCACCACTAAGCGCCATAATAACTTGACGGTCTCCAATTTGCTCTTTTAATTTTGCAACAGTTTCTGTTACAAATGAAGCAGGGGTCCAGTTTTGGCTGCATCCGCAGGTGTTCACCAAAAAGTTTTTAATAATTAATTTACCCTGCGAAGAGTGGTAAACTTCTGGATGGAATTGTAATCCAAATAAGGGGTGCGTGTCGGTGGTTGTTTTTTTGAATGCTGCAATGGGAATACTTTCTGTAGTTGCAGTAATTTGAAATCCTTCAGGAAGGGCAACAATAGAATCGGAATGGCTCATCCATACTTGAGATCCATTATCTACGCCAGCAAGTAAAGTATCTTGTTCTTGTATTTGTAAGTGCGCGCGGCCATACTCTCTTTTGTTTGATTTATTAACAGTACCGCCAAAAGTTTTTGCGGTTAATTGTGCGCCATAGCAAACGCCGAGTACTGGAACATTTTGTATAAAGCTTGCAATGTCTACAACAGGTGCGTTTTCTTCGTTCACACTAAATGGAGATCCACTTAATATGATTCCTTTTAATCCGGGTTCAAAAGTAAAAGACTTATGAAAGGGGATGATTTCACAATACACATTGGCCTCTCTAACGGCTCTTGCAATTAATTGCGTATACTGGCTACCAAAATCTAGGATAAGAATTTTTTCTGTCATAGCAGCGAAGTTAATTGAAATTGGGAGCACAAAAAAACCAACCCGAAGGGTTGGTTTTAATAATATCTATCAAAGTTGATAAGTATCTCTATTGCAGTTTAACTTATGCAGCAACAACAGCCTTTTTGGCTAATTTGCTCTTTAAGTTAGCAGCTTTGTTTTTGTGGATAATACCACGCTTAGCAAGTTTATCAATCATCGAAATGACGTTTGGTAATCCTTCTGTGTAAGCTTTGGTATC
>JBIISK010000046.1:0-17528 GCA_044341045.1 Sediminibacterium sp.
GTTTCTTTGCTTGAATTGTCATGCTTGATGAATCCAAAACCTTTTTCCTCGTTGAAGAACTTTACAGTTCCTTGAATTTGTGTGTCCATTTGTAAATTTGTAAATTGTAATTAAAGTGCAAAAGTACACATAAATAGTCCCGCTACCAATAAATACTTGTCATTTGAAAAGTTAAATTGTCAATTGATAAGTGATTTAAGGCGAAAAAAAACGAAATATTACCTAGTCCTCAACGCTTTGTAAGCAAAAAAGCAACTTAATAGCATTAATAAGGCAGCTAGCATAAAAGGCGCGCCTGGGAAATAAAATGGTGCTATAGGCCCCGTAAAGAAGGCAAATAAATTAGACATGACTAGCGGACCAACAATAGATGTTATGCTAATAACGCTTGTTAAAGACCCTTGGAGTTCACCTTGCTCGTTGGATGGAACAGATCCAGAAATAATGGCTTGTAGACCCGGACCGGAAATGCCTCCTAAGCAATAAGGGATTAAAAAAGCAAACATCATCCAACTTTGTGATGCCAGGCCAAATAAAATTAATCCAATGGTATATAATCCTAAACCTACGTATACACTTTTCTCATTCCCAATTTTAGGATTAACAAATCTTACAAGAACTCCCTGAACAAGACTAACCAATACACCAACAACAGCCAGAGATATGCCAATCATTTTTGGTGACCACTTAAATTTTTCAATATTAAAATAACTCCAATTGCTTTGAACAGCATGTGAAGCAACATAAATTAAAAAGAAAGAAACAATAAGTCCAGCAACTGCCGGAAATCTTGATAAATTTTTTAAAGAACTTATGGGATTAGCGCGCTTCCAATCAAAAGCTCTTCTGTTAGAAGCATCCAGGGATTCTGGCAAAACAAAATAACCATATGCTGCATTTAACAGCGCTAGACCTGCTGCTACTAAAAATGGAATACGAGGACCCATTTCGCCAAGTAGTCCTCCTATCATTGGACCTACAATAAACCCAAGTCCAAAAGCAGCACCAATCATTCCAAAGTTTTGTGCACGTGTTTCTGGCGTACTAATATCTGCGATATAGGCAGATGCTGTTGTCATACTCGCACCTGTTATACCTGCAATAATGCGTCCAACAAACAACCATCCAATACTTGGCGCAAAAGCAAGCAATAGATAATCGAGGCCAAAACCTAATAATGAAAATAGTAAAACAGGGCGTCGTCCAAATTTGTCACTTAAATTTCCAAGTACGGGTGCAAACAAAAATTGCATGATAGCATATGAGAATGTAAGCAACCCTCCAAACAGCGCCACTTTGCTAATATTGGTTGTATGTAATAAATCCTCAATTAGCTTTGGAACAACTGGGATGATTAATCCAAGCCCCGTTACATCAATTAATAACGTGATAAAAATAAATCCGATGGCTGCTTTACGATTTTTTATCATATGTCCCAGTTATTTTTCTTTACAAAAAAAAGCTTTTTAACTGGTACTATCAAATAGAAGCTTAATTTGAAAAAACAACCAGGCCATCAAACACGTCCACAAGTACTGGCTTTGTTTTATCTACTTCTCCAGCAAGTATCTTTTTACTAAGTGCATTTACAATGAGTTTTTGAATAAGTCTTTTTAAAGGTCTTGCACCCATTTGAGGATCAAAACCTTGCTCAGCTAAAAACTCCAATAAATAATCAGAATACTGTAACGTGATGCCAGAAAGCGCTACCATTTTTTGAAGCCCTTGTAATTGAATTTTTACGATCCCTAGAATTTGCTTTTTTAAGAGCGGACTAAACATAATGATCTCATCTACACGGTTTAAAAATTCGGGCCTAATGGTTTGTCTTAAAAGTTCCATCACATCCGTTTTTGCTTTATCCGTTACGGCTTCGATATTTTTTTCGGTTACTTTTTCAAAAGCGTCCTGAATTAAATGACTACCAATATTACTAGTCATAATAATAATGGTATTTTTGAAATTCACTTTACGTCCTTTATTATCCGTTAAATGACCATCATCTAATACTTGGAGTAGTATATTCCAAACATCTGGATGTGCTTTTTCAATTTCATCAAGTAGTACTACACTATACGGCTTGCGTCTAACAGCTTCTGTTAATTGACCACCCTCATCATAACCTACATAACCCGGAGGCGCTCCCACAAGGCGCGATACCGAATGTTTTTCTTGGTATTCACTCATGTCGATGCGGGTCATGAGCTGTTCGTCATCAAATAAATAATCGGCAAGGGCTTTTGCAAGCTCTGTTTTACCCACACCGGTGGTGCCTAAAAATATAAAGGAGCCAATTGGTTTTTTAGGATCTTGAAGTCCAGCCCTACTTCTTCTAATGGCATCTGAAACAGCAGCTATCGCTTCTTCTTGACCCACAACGCGCTGGTGCAATTCATCTTCTAGATGCAATAATTTTTCACGATCCGATTGCAGCATTTTACTTACCGGTATGCCCGTTGCTTTTGCTACGCTTTGTGCAATATCTTCGGCGTCTACTTCTTCTTTCATAAGTCTACTGCCGTTTTCACTAATGGTACCAAGCTGCGAATTTAAAGATTCGATGAGTGCTTCTTGGTCTTTAATTTTACCATACCTGATTTCGGCTACTTTTCCGTAATCACCATTACGCTCTGCTTGTTCAGCTTCAAACTTATACGCATCAATAGAAGTTTTTGATTGCTGAATTTTTTCGACCACTTCTTTTTCTTCCTGCCATTTTGCTTTTAACGTATCACGCTCCACCGATAAATTTCCAATCTCAATATTGAGCTCTTTTAATTTTTCTTCATCGTTTTCTCTTTTGATGGCTTCTCGCTCAATTTCTAATTGTCTAATTTGACGCTCGAGTGTATCCAGCTCTTCTGGCATCGAATTCATTTCTAATCTTAATTTAGCAGCGCTCTCATCAATTAAATCGATGGCTTTGTCTGGTAAAAAACGGTCTGTAACGTACCTGTTAGAAAGCTCTACTGCGGCAATAATAGCTTCGTCTTTGATACGCACATGGTGGTGCGTTTCGTAACGGTCTTTTAATCCACGTAAAATTGAAATCGCATCTTCTACACTAGGCTCTTCAATCATTACTCTTTGAAACCTTCGCTCTAGCGCCTTGTCTTTTTCGAAATACTTTTGATACTCACTTAATGTAGTGGCACCAATGGCTCTAAGCTCGCCTCTTGCAAGTGCTGGCTTTAAAATATTTGCAGCATCCATCGCGCCATCGCCACCACCCGCACCCACTAGCGTATGGATTTCATCAATAAATAAAATAATTTCGCCATCACTTTCCGCTACTTCTTTTACAACCCCTTTTAAACGCTCTTCAAACTCACCTTTGTATTTAGCACCGGCAATTAAAAGACCCATGTCAAGTGTGTAAATGATTTTTGACTTTAAATTTTCTGGTACATCACCATTTACAATACGCATGGCTAGGCCCTCTGCGATGGCTGTTTTACCAACACCGGGCTCACCCACTAAAAGCGGATTGTTTTTACTTCTTCTAGATAAAATATGAAGCGTTCTTCTGATTTCTTCATCTCTACCAATTACGGGATCGAGCTTGCCCTGACGCGCCGCTTCATTTAAATTGCGCGCATATTTTTTGAGCACATTAAACTGCGTGTCTTGTGTTTGCGAACTAATTTTTTCACCTTTGCGGAGCTCCTTAATAGCAGTCACCAACCCTTTTTCGGTAAGGCCTGCATCTTTTAAAGTTTTTGCCGTGCTATCATTTACATGTAATAATCCTAAAAGCAAATGCTCTGGACTAATAAATTCGTCTTCAAAAGTAGCCAGCATGCTATTCGCTTTTAAGAGCGCCGTGTTGAGCTCTCTTCCAATTTGCGCACCAGGCTCGGCACCTTGCACTTTTGGGAGTTTAGCCATCGCATCCGTAATTTTTGCAGCAATAAACGCAGCATTGACGTTGTTCTTTTTTAACAAAAACGAAACCGTACTATCTTTATCTTCCAAAATTGCTTGAAGCAAGTGCTCTGTTTCGATAGAAGGATTGTTATTATTAAAAGCAAGTTGTTGGGCTGCAGCAATGGTTTGCTGTGCTTTAATGGTATAATTTGCTAAATTCATAGTTATATTGTTTTGAATGCATAATTTGTGTGCAAAAACGATACTAAACTCATTTATTTGTTTGTAACCGTACAAAACCGGAAATTATGTCTGTAAAAACAGTTATGACCTGCATGAAAGTCCGCTATATCATAGCTTTCATGCTATTCTTTCAGGTTTCCAAGGCCCAACTTAATTTTACTGAACTAGGTGCCAAATTAGACGCTAGCAAAAAGGAGCTTGGCGGCAAAGCCGTGTTACTGGTTTATAAAGACGGAAAAATAGTGTTTGAAAAATCTGTAGGTGAGTTCACGCCAAAAACACAAGCACCGATTGCAGCGAGTACCCAGTGGTTAACAGCTGCACTTGTGATGAGCTATGTAGATGAAGGTAAACTCTCACTTGATGACAAGGTAAGCAAGTTCCTTCCCATCTTTTCTAAATATTCTAAAGGCTATATTACCATTAGAGATTGCATGACCCATTTAACTGGTATCGAAGGCCCTTCCATTGGTTCTTTAAAAGACATGAGCAATCCTAAAAAATTTTCTAGCCTTGATGAAATGGTTAATGACATTGCCTCTAGTAAAGAAATTTTATCCAATCCAGGATTGGTATTTAGATTTAATAATATTGGATTTACGATTGTAGCAAGGGTATTAGAAGTGCTGAACAGAAGAGGCTTTGAACAAATGATGGCGGAGCGTATTACAAGACCACTACTTATGCGCAACACCAATTTTTTTAGCTACTCCGTAATTAGCCCTGCAGGCGGTGCACAGTCTAGTGCGTACGATTATATGAATTTTTTATCGATGCTTTTAAACGGCGGTGTATTTAATGGTAAAAGAATTTTATCAGAAGCAGCCATTGAAACAATGATGAAATCAAGTTCTACACAAGGCATGATCAAAGAAACACCTGCAATATTAGAAGGCAAAAATTATGGTATGGGGCAATGGATTTTTGGAACGGATGAAAATGGGAAAACCACCACCGTAGCATGCCCCGGACTTTTTGGAACGTGGCCACTAATTGACTATTGTAGAAAATATGCTTTACTTGTTTTTACACCTGGAGAATCTGCTAGCGAGAACAAAGAACTCATGGCATCTTTTAAAGCACTCATCGACAATCAAATTGTTGCTGCGTGCAAATAATATATAGATGCAATTGATTCAAGAACATACTAGGTTTATTAAAGAAACGGCATTATCGTTAGGGTTTACGCATTGCGGTATCGCAAAAGCAGCGCCCCTCGATGAAGACGCCAAAAGGCTAGAAAAATGGCTACACGCAGGTATGCAAGGATCGATGCAGTATTTAGAAAATCATTTTGACCTCCGCGTAGATCCTACCAAATTAGTGCCTGGTGCAAAATCTGTGATTACACTTACACAAAATTATTACAGCCCTAAAAAGCAACCAGCAGACAGTCCAAAAATTTCGACCTATGCATACGGTACCGATTATCATTTTGTAATCAAAGAAAAACTCAACAAATTGCTAGCCGCGCTTCAACAAAAAGCGGGTGATATTGTGGGGCGTGGATTTGTAGACTCGGCACCTGTACTGGAAAGAACATGGGCACAAAAAACAGGTGCTGGATGGATTGGGAAAAATGGAAACTTGATTTCTAAATCAGATGGCTCTTTCTTTTTTATTGCAACAATTATTGTAGACCTCCCGCTTGCTTACGACGACCCTTTTGCCAAAGATTATTGCGGCTCTTGTACAAAATGTATAGACGCCTGCCCCACAGATGCTATTTTACCGGACAAAACCATAGCAGGCAATAAATGTATTAGCTATTTTACCATCGAATTAAAAGACGCCATTATACCATCTGGTATGAAAGGCAAATTTGACAACTGGATGTTTGGCTGTGATACCTGTCAAGACGTATGTCCATGGAACCGGTTTAGCAAACAGCATCAGGAGCCAGGATTTACGCCTAATAAAGCCATTGAAACCTTTGGAACAGATGAATGGAACAACTTAACCAAAGAAGGCTTTAAATCAGTGTTTAAAGACTCTCCTTTACAGCGCTCAAAATTTGAAGGTATTTCAAGAAACCTTCAGTTTATTGAAGCCATCCCAACTACAAACCAAACAAGCCCGAGTTAATTAACTGAAGCGTTTTTGTACGATCTGTGGTTGGAACGAGTAATGAAATATTATGCGCACTACCACCATAACTTACCATCGTAACGGGCACTTCATCAATTGCATTGAATAATTTTTTAAGTACCGAGTCTGTGTGGGCAATATGATTACCTACAATAGATACAATACTCTGCTCCTTTTCAACTTCTACGCTACCAAAAGGTTCTAACTCTTTTACAATGTTAGCTAAGAATGCATCGTTATCGATGGTAACAGAAACCGCTACTTCAGAAGTAGTAATCATATCTATAGATGTCTTGTACTTTTCAAATACTTCAAATACTTTGCGTAAAAAACCATAGGCTAGTAACATTCTGCTACTTTTTATTTTGATAGCGATAATGCCATCTTTTGCAGCAACGGCTTTAATACCTTCACTTCCTGCTTCTTTGGTGATTACCGTTCCAGCAGCATCCGGCTGCATGGTATTTAATAATTTAACAGGCACATTTTCTTGTTGTGCGGGCCAAATACATGTAGGATGTAAAATTTTAGCGCCAAAATAAGCGAGCTCGGCAGCTTCATCAAAACTCAACTGCTCGATGGCTACTGTTTTATTGACAATGCGCGGATCGTTATTGTGCATGCCATCAATGTCTGTCCAAATTTCGCAGACACTTGCATTACAAGCAGCAGCAACTAATGATGCGGTATAATCACTACCGCCACGTTTTAAATTGTCTACTTCACCACGTACATTTTTACAAATATATCCTTGTGTAATAAATATTTTTTTATCGGTGTGCGCAGCTAACAGTGCTGCCAACTTTGAACGAATGAGAGGCAAATTAGGTTCTTCGTTTTGATCGAGCACCATAAAATCTAGTGCCGGTAGGAGTAAATGATCTTGCCCTTGCTGTTCTAAATAACAACAAAATAATTTGGTGCTCATCAGTTCACCCTGAGCTAAAATATCTTTATTGAGTGCATCGCTAAAAGAAATTTTAGTGATGATATTTAAAAATTCGAAATGCTCTTTTACAATAGCGTTTCCTTTTGCAATTAGCGCATCAGTTTTTAAAAGATCTAAAACAAATGCATGGTAATGCGCTTCGAGTGTATCAATTTTTTGCTTGGCTTCAGTTTTATTGCCAGCGCTAAGACTGTTACTAATATCAACAAGCGCATTCGTGGTTCCACTCAGCGCACTTAAAACAACTATTTTTGATTCGGTATCTTTGGTAATAAGTTCATATACCTGGTGCATGCGTTCTGGCTTACCTACACTTGTGCCTCCAAACTTCATTATTTTCATAATCGATTGCTATTTAAATGCGTCGCAAAGGTAGGTAAATCACACAAAAAATGAGGGCTAACCCATGTTAGAGCTGAATGCCAAAACGGGCACCTACTTCTTTTAAATCGAGCACTACAGGTTCTACAATAGGAATACCTGTTTGCATGCGCGCTGTATGGGCTTCTCTTTCAGGATCTCCAGGTATAAGTACTTTTTGAGCCGGATTAATGGGGGTCGCATTTCTAAAACGCTGAATCCAGTTGTCCATATTGCTTTTAAAATCCTGTGCAGGCCTAAAAGCATCGATGCGCATGGCACCAAAAAAATGACCGAGCCCTTCGCCAGGCATGTTTTGCGGAAGTGGAATATAGGCAGGAAAAGGCGGCGCCCACGGGCCATAACTGCCACCACTTAATACTGCAGAAAAAATATCTACGATAGAACCGAGTGCATAACCCTTATGGCTACCATGTTCTCTATCACTACCAAGCGGAAGTAATGCCCCACCCTTTTTTAAAATATTAGCATCCGTGACATCATTACCCGCCTCATCCTGCACCCAACCTAGCGGCGCGTCTGCATTTTTGCGTTGCAGTATTTCTAGTTTACCATTGGCCGCTGTTGTGGTAGCCATGTCTGCTACAAAAGGAGGCTCGTTACCAGCAGGAATGGCTACTGCTATAGGATTTGTGCCCAGCATTTTTTCTGACGAAAATGTAGGCGCAACTAGTGCACTCGCATTGGTCATGGCCATGCCAATCATATCATGATCGAGGGCCATCATGGCGTGATAGCCCGCAATACCAAAATGATTCGAATTTTTTACAGAAACCCATCCGGTACCAACCTGCTTTGCTTTATCGATTGCAATTTGCATCGCATAAGGTGCTACTACTAGGCCAAGTCCCGCACCGCCATCCACCACAGCGGTAGAAGGCGTTTCGTGCACCACATGTATATTAGGTGTCGCATGAATACGGCCTGCTTCCCACAAACGCACATAACCACTTAAGCGAGCAACGCCATGTGAATCGATCCCACGTAAATCTGCTGCAATCAGAACTTTAGTAGCAGTTGTAGCATCTGCTGCAGAACAACCCATGGCTAAAAAAACAGACTCCGTAAAATTGTATAATGCTTGATAAGAAAAAACAGTCATGAATAATTATTTAAAAAAGGCGGCTCCCGATAAATCTTTATCGAGATAGTCTAACCCTTTTGCTAGACTAAACAAAATAAAACTCGCTTCTTTACGCGTTAATGTTTTTGTCAATTTTGGTACAGCAAGTCCAGCATTTATATATGTTTGATCAGTAATTAAAAAACTCCCAGATAATTTATTGGCGCGCGCCGCTTTACTATTTTTTGCAACGGCTGCATTAAAACGGGCTATCATTTCAAATAACTGTGCCGTTGTAACCGGATCGTTTGATTTTATTTTGTCAGAAAACTTTAGCGGCACAAGTGCATGTAAGCCATCTGCAATTTCTGAATAGGTTACCAGTGAATCTGGTTTAAAATAAGTTTTATTAGCCCAGCCCACAGATTTTCCGATGCCTTTAATAATGCCCCAAGAACCTACCCACTGAACGGCTTCAAACGCTTTGTCGGTGTGCTTTACATCGGCGTATGGCATTAAGTAAACCTTTTCTTGTAAGAGCCCTTTTTGAACAGCAGTTACAGAAACATCTTGTACTAAAATATTTTGTTGCAACGACACAGCTGCTAACACTCCTGCAGCCTGCCCTGTCAATAAAACCACAGGTTGTAATCTTGTTGTTCCATTGGCGATATTACTTACAGAAATTCCTTTTTCACATACAACCAATCCTTGTGTATTTTCTGGAATTAAAGCACCTAGTGGAATATTAAAAGAGGGTACAGATGGAAATGGAATTGGGGGAACCTTACCGTTGTATCGTGCATGGTGATGATCTACGGGATAATCACCCACAGAAATTCCAGTGCGGTATAAATTGTAATTAAACGGCTTAGCAATATGATCAATATTTAAACGCACTTTTCCTTTTAACCTACGCCCCTCTCTATTGTAAGGCATAAAGGCCATGCCTTCATTTACTTCATCGGTGGCTAAACCAAGATTTGGCTGCTTTAATTCCGTTTGTAAAAAATAAATAAATCCTAAGGTAAAGTTTTTAGCTACGTTGTAATGCGCTTCTCTTTCGATAGGTTTCTTTTCTACGACATTGATATAATAATCGTTTCCAAAAGCAGGCCAGTTGAGCATGTATTTTAAAGAACCATCCGTTGTTTTTACGCGGCCATACTCCAGTACTTTTTGCGTACCCAAACTATACGGCTTTGCATTACAAGGCGCATCGGCTGTAGAACAATAGTATGCAAGTGCATTATAGCCAGCTGGCATAGCAATTGTTTTATTCGCCCCTTTACCGTAATCTTTTAAAACAGCCGCCCATGTTAAATCTTGAATGATATCTGATTTGCCGGGTGCAATTTTTTCTCCACTTTGGGTACTGTCTTCGGTACCTAAATCATAAGCTGCCCCTGCGCCCGCATATACATCGCCTAAATCTGTGGCGTCTATCACTCGCTTTGCGTACACAGTTAATTTTTGCCCGCGCACATTTTCAAATACGGCGCCCGTAATGGTATTGCCGTCCATGATAGCTTTATCAAAATACCAATGATAATATACCTGCATGTTAGGCTGCGCGTGCACCCATGCCTTAAAAATACTATCTGCTACATGGGGCTCGAAACAAGTTTCACTTACCCAACCCGTAAACAAATTGGTAGACTTATAATGTTTGTAAAGTGCTTGTCTAAAATTTTCCCAGATACCACTGCGTAATTCGTGGTTACCATCGGTGCAACTAACGGCCGCCGCAGAAAGCATACCGCCTAACCAGGGTGTGTGTTCTACCACAACGGTGTTCAGCCCCATCTTTGCAGTTTGCAAAGCGGCGGCAATGCCACCTGTGGTTCCACCTACTACTAATACATCTGTGTATACAGGTTTTTCCTGCGCTTTACTTGGCGTTGCAAGAAAGGCAGCAATTACAATAAAAAATAATGAACGCATGCGTAATTATTATCTCAACTAAAATGGAAGATCGTCAGACTCATTCATGTCACCTGCAGCAGGCGCACTTGATTGTCCACCATATGAAGGCGCGCTTTGCGGCGCTCCACCACCTTCACTAGGTTTTGCACCCAGTAGTTGAACCGATGCAACACGTACAGAAAGTGTAGCACCATTTCTTCCATCTTGTGTGGTATAGGTTCTAACATCTGGTGTTCCTTCTACATATACTTGTGTGCCCTTTTTTAGATACGGTGCGATACCTGTTCTATCTGTCCAATAGGCACAATCAACCCAAGTTGTTTTGTCTTTTTGATTGCCTTGTGCGTCTTTATATCTTTCTGTGTGTGCTACTGTAAAGTTGATTACGTTTTTGCCATTTACATTGTTTAAAACGGCGTCTTTGCCTAAATTTCCAATCGCTAATAATTTTATCATGTCTATTGTGTTTTGGGTAAATATCGGTAAAATGAATAAAAGAGTGAAATTTCGCTTTTCGTAAGGTGTAAATCATGTGAAATAAACGGATTTTAGGCATTTAGCCCCCGATTAGCTTAATTTTGTATTAGAATCAAGTGTCTATGAGCCGGAAAGGAAAAGTATTGGTAGCCATGAGTGGCGGTATTGATAGTACCGTTGCTGCACTTATGCTCCATAACGAAGGCTATGAAGTGATTGGCATTACCATGAAAACATGGGATTATGCAACAAGTGGCAGCACAAGTACCAAAGAAACGGGCTGTTGCAATATTGATTCATTTAATGATGCTAGACAGGCAGCCGTACAAAATGGATTCCCACATTTTATTTTAGATATTAGAGATGAGTTTGGCGATTTTGTAGTCGAAAATTTTGTAGAAGAATATTTAGCAGGCCGCACACCCAACCCATGTGTCATGTGTAATACGCATATTAAATGGCGTGCACTTTTAAAAAGAGCCAATGCCCTCGAATGTGATTTTATTGCAACGGGTCATTACGCATCTGTAAGACAACATACCAACAATAGATACGTCATTAGTAAAGGTCTTGATGAAACCAAAGATCAGAGTTATGTGCTTTGGGGAGTGGATCAAGAATTACTGAGTAGAACCATTATGCCGCTGGGTCAATACCATAAAAAAGATATCAGACAAATGGCGCATGATATGGGCTATCCCGAGCTTGCTAAAAAAAGCGAGAGCTACGAAATTTGTTTTGTACCGGATAATGACTACCGTGGATTTTTAAAAAGAAATGTAGACGGCTTAGAAGAAAAAGTAAACGGCGGTTGGTTTGTAGATCAAGCGGGTAAAAGATTAGGCAAACACAAAGGCTATCCTTTTTATACCATTGGACAGCGCAAAGGACTTGAAATAGCACTTGGAAAACCTGCATACGTTACAGCCATTGACCCTAACACCAATACCGTTGTATTAGGTACCGAAGCAGACCTTGATCAAAACGACATGGAAGTGCTTAAAATTAATTGGATGAAATATCATGGCATCGAAGACGGCACCGAAGCCATTACAAAAATCAGGTACAAAGACAGTGGCGCTACCAGTCATTTATTTAATACTGAAAACGGTATTCGAGCACGTTTTTACGAGCCCGTAAAAAGTATTGCGCCCGGACAAAGTGCTGTTTTTTATGAAGGCAACGACGTAATTGGTGGTGGCATTATCCAGCGCGGCATATTACTATAAAACTTCCCTTACTTATTTTTTCTGAAACAGAGCCGCAAACATGGTGTCTGCTTTTTTTGTGTAGCCAGTAAATAGCTGCTGATGCACGAGTTTAAACGCCGGAAAATTTGTTGTTATAAATTTTACCTGCGCTTCATTTTCTGCTGCAAACACAGAACAGGTGCTGTATAAAAAATATCCATTCACTGCTACATACGGTAGCGTGTTGGTAATAATAGATTGTTGTAGCTGTCTATAATTATCAATAGAAGCCTCATCAAAAAAGGCAAGGTGTTCGGGCGTTCTACCCCAGGTACCACTCCCAGAGCAAGGCGCATCGCAAATAATAAAATCAGCGAGCTTAGCAAAATTACTAAGGTCGTGTGCGCTGGTTAGATCCACTGCAAAAGATTGATAGGCGCCCATACCAGCAGCAGCAAAACGTGTTTGTAAATTGCGCAAAATAGAAGCGCGCATATCAGAAGCCGTTAATTTAATTTGTCCTAAAAGATCTACGGCTAAAATAGATTTGCCACCACTTGCTGCGCAGGCGTCCCACACTCTTTTTTTAGAATCCGCAAAATCAGACGCAAGTGCATATACATTTCCAATTTGTTGTGAACTGTAATCTTGAATTACTGCTTCTTTATTGATCAGCAGCACTTCATCTAATTTTGTACCACTCGCAAGCCTTAGGCAAGTGTCGGAAATTTTTTCAAAATGAATCTCCGCCTTCTTTAATTTAGAGACCACTGCATCTTCCTGCTTTGGCCTGATACGAATAAATAAATCAGGTTGAAGTAGGTGGCTCCTGTTAAAGGCAGTAGCATCCACCCCTTCCGACAAATGCGCCGCAAAAGGAAATATAGTAGCAGGATTATATCCTGGATATACCTCCTTAATAAAATCAAGTTTTTGATCTAATGTCGCAACTGATGATCCATCAGAAGCAACCCAGGCTGCAAGCCAACTTGGCTCAAATAAAAGCGCCCAGTTGCCAGGCTTGGCTTCACATAAAAAAATAGCAAGTTGAAGGCCTTTATCGGTATCAAAATTTTTGATACTAGCACCGAGGCGGTAATAGGTATAACACAAATGCGCAATGGTTCTACGATCGGTAGAACCATGCTTTTTGTGTGCAGCAAAATATTGTTTGAGATGGTGCACAAAAGGTACACCTCCTTTATAAGCCTTAATGATTGTAACCGCCGTGTTGCAATACGATTGAAAACGCACTTAGAGTTCTAGTAATGTTTTAACAGGATCTTTACCCATGAGTAATAACTCCGGATTTTCTAAAAGCTCTTTAACACGTACTAAAAATCCAACACTCTCACGACCATCAATAATGCGGTGATCGTAACTAAGCGCTAAATACATCATTGGTCTGATCACCACCTGGCCGTTAATAGCCATGGGTCTGTCCTGTATTTTATGCATGCCTAAAATAGCACTCTGTGGAATATTGATAATTGGCGTGCTCATTAAACTACCAAACACACCACCATTGGTAATGGTAAAAGTGCCGCCTTGTAAATCGTCGGCAGTTAGTTTACTATCGCGCGCTTTACCAGCAAGCATCACTACTGTTTTTTCTACGTCTGCCATGCTCATGCTTTCTACATTACGCATTACAGGAACGGTTAAACCACGTGGCGTGCTCACCGCAATGCTAATGTCTGCGTAATCGTGGTAAATTATTTGATCACCATCGATATAAGCATTTACAGAAGGCCACTCGCCCAGTGCTGTAGAACATGCTTTAGCAAAGAAGCTCATAAAGCCTAAATTAACGCCATGGCTTTCTTTAAATTTGTCTTTGTACTGCTTTCTTACTTCCATTACACGCGTCATGTCTACTTCGTTAAAAGTAGTAAGCATGGCCGTTGTATTTTTAGATTCTACCAGTCGTCTGCTAATAGTTTTACGAAGCGCGCTCATTTTTTCTTGACGCACATTTCTTGTATTCAACTCGGTACCCGCAAAAGCTTTTTTGCCCGGATGCGACAACGCTTCTAATACGTCTTGCTTTAATATTTTTCCTCCGGTACCGGTTGCGGTAATAGCTGTTGGGTCTACTTTTTTATCAGCAATAATAGCAGAGGCTACCGGTGTTGCTTTTACATCGTTAGGGATCGCAGCTACAGGTGCTTCCGATTTCGGAGCAACTGGCGCCGGCGCAGCCGGTGCGGCCGGAACGGCAGCTGCTGCGGGCCTTTGGGCAGTTTCATCAATTTTCGCAAGCACATCACCAATAAGTAAGGTGTCACCTTCTTTACCTAGTGTGGTAAGCACGCCCGCCTGTTCAGCATTTACTTCAAAAGTTGCTTTTTCACTTTCAAACTCGGCGATCACTTCGTCTCTTTCTACGTAGTCGCCATCTTTTTTTGTCCACTTTAACAAAGTAACTTCTGAGATAGATTCTCCAATTGCTGGAACTTTTATTTCAATCATAAAATGATATTTCTATGTATGCTAAATTAAATATTAAATGCTGTTTCGATTACCTCTAACTGTTCTGCAGCATGCACTTTTGCATAGCCGGTTGCAGTAGATGCACTTGCACTTCTGCTAATCACACCAAAATTAATGGTGTGTAAATTCATTTTTAAGAAGCTAGCCGCGCCCATGTTTTGCGGTTCTTCTTGTACCCAAAACCAAGTAGCCTTGCTGTATTTTTTATGCAGCGCATTTATTTGGTCTTGTGCGAGTGGATAAATTTGTTCAAGTCTTACAACCGCGATGTCTTGTCTATTTTCTTTTGCTTGCTTTTCTGCTAATTCAAAATAAATTTTACCTGAGCAAAACAATACTTTTTTAACCCCCGCTGCATCTTGTACAAATTCATCATCCAATACTTCTTTAAAGCCTCCTTGTAAAAATTCCTCTACTTTACTATAAGTGCCTGGGTTACGAAGGTTTGCTTTTGGAGAAAACACAATCATTGGCTTTCTAAAATTCCAAGTAAGCTGTCTGCGTAAAGCATGGAATAAATTTGCCGCCGAAGTAATATTGGTTACCACGATGTTTAATTCAGCAGCCATTTGCAAGAAGCGTTCTAAACGAGCACTGCTATGTTCAGGGCCTTGACCTTCATAACCATGTGGAAGTAACATCACAAGTCCATTTTGACGTTGCCATTTTTGCTCTCCCGCCACAATAAACTGATCAATCATGGTTTGTGCACCATTGCAGAAATCACCAAACTGTGCTTCCCAAATAACAAGTGCGTTGGGGTTTGCCATAGCATAACCATATTCAAAACCAAGTACACCGTATTCACTTAACAATGAATTATAAATTCTAAACTTTTCTTGTCCTTCTGTAAAATGATTGAGCCTGTTGTGACCCTTATTTGTTTGCTCATCCCTAATTACGGCGTGACGGTGGCTAAAGGTACCACGTTGTACGTCCTGACCACTCATACGAACAATATTGCCATCAATAAGTAATGAACCATATGCCATTAACTCGGCAGTTGCCCAATCTACTTTTTGCTCGGCTTCCATGAGCTTGATTTTTTCCTGCAATAATTTTTCCACTTTTTTAAGTGGTTTAAAATCTTGAGGAAATTGCATCAAACGCTCAAACAATAAATTAAATCTTTCTTTATCGACTGCAGTAACAGGTGAAGACTGGAAATCTGCATCTGTTGCTTTACCCATATTTTGCCAAGCCAATTCTGGGGCTTGATATTTGTATGGAAGTGGATGTTGTTTTACTTCATCTAGGCGCTCTTGTAAATCTGCCCAGAATTTCTTTTCCATTTCTTTGGCAAGTGATTGTGCTTCTGGCTCACCATTTTGGATTAAAAACTGCGTATACGTTTCTCTCGGATTTTGATGCTTATCAATTAATGAATACAGTTGAGGTTGTGTGTATTTAGGATCATCTCCCTCATTGTGTCCGTGTTTACGGTAACACACCATATCAATAAAAATATCTGAATTAAATTTTTGACGGTAACGTGTTGCAATTTCGGCACACTTAACAACCGCTTCTGCATCATCCCCATTCACGTGTAACACTGGCGCTTGTACCATGGCAGCCACCGACGTACAATAATCGGCACTTCTTGCATCATCAAAGTCTGTGGTAAACCCAATTTGATTGTTGATCACAAAATGAATGGTGCCACCTGTATGATAACCACGTAGGTTACTCATTTGAAGTACTTCATATACAATACCCTGTCCTGCAACAGAAGCATCGCCATGAATTAAAATTGGTAAGTATTTATCAAAAGCACTTTGATCGAGCACGTCTGCTTTTGCTCTTGCAAAACCAAGTACCACTGGATCTACTGCTTCTAAATGTGAAGGATTGGGCGCTAATTTTAAGTGAATCTTTTTCCCATCAGGAGTGTTAATTTCAGAACCATAACCCATATGGTATTTAACGTCGCCGCTACCCATGGTTTGATCAATAATGGCAGTGCCTTCAAACTCACTAAATATTTGCTCGTAGGTTTTGCCCATGATATTTGCGAGCACGTTTAAACGACCACGGTGCGCCATACCAATTACGACTTCTTGCACATCATGCGATGCAGCGGTATTAATGATTGCATCCAGAGCAGCAATAGTACTTTCACCACCTTCTAATGAAAATCTTTTTTGTCCAATATATTTGGTATGTAAAAACTTTTCGAAGATTACACCTTGATTTAATTTTTCAAGGATATGTTTCTTTTTGTCTAAATGAATCGGCGCTTTAAAGTTAGTTTCCATTTCTGCAATCAAAAAGGAAACTTTTTCTTTGCTGCTAATATATTTAAACTCTGCACCAACACTTGACGTGTAGCAAGTTTGTAAATGTGTTAAAATATTTTTAAAAGAAGTAGCACCAAGTCCAACAAATTTTCCTGCTTGAAAAGTTTGTGACATATCCGAATCAGATAATCCAAAATAAGATAAATCTAAATTGGCTTGTCTGTCTTTACGCGGTCTAATTGGATTTGTTAAAGCCAGTAAGTGACCTCTATTTCTGTACCCTAAAATAAGACGGTACACATTAATTTCTTTTAGCCAGTCTATACCTGAACCAGTAGTAGTAGTAGGAGGAGGAGTTGCCGCCGACGAATTAGCTGCGCCAGTGCCTGCATGACCATTAGAAACGGCAAAATCGAAGCCTTCAAAAAACTTTTTTAAGTCTGGATCTACAGAACTAGGATCTTGTACAAAAGCTTTATAGGTCTCCTCTATAAAAGCGGGATGCGAATTGGTTATATAAGAAAAATCCTTCATGTGATGGTCTTACGAGTCTTATTTATCAAATTTCCGAGCAAATATCGGTCATAAAAAGGAGAAAAAAAGGGGTAATTTCA
>JBIISK010000012.1:0-50645 GCA_044341045.1 Sediminibacterium sp.
GCTTGCCATTAATGGTAATTTTTCCATTTTCTACAATGACTGTCATTTTTTGAGGACCACTCTCTTTTCCATGAATGATGGTGGTATCCATTGTTTTTACAATGACTACTTTTTTTTCTTCTTGTGCATTAGCGGCCGATACTAGCAAGCAACCTGCTGTAAATAATGAAATAATTTTCTTCATAATCTTGGTTGTTTTATGTTCTCAAATATATTTTGTTACGCTCAATATAGGTTTAGTTTAACAACCCTTTTACAGTTTCAATGACTTTTGCAAGATTGCTAGGATCCTGTCCACCAGCGGTTGCTAGGCCTTTTTGTCCACCTCCACCACCTTTAATAAGCGGCGCAATATGGTCTTTAATAATTTTTTGTGCTTCTAGTCCTTTGGTACCTTGTAAGTTATCATCCACTAAAACAGCAACAGATGCCTTCCCATCTATATTGGCGGCGAGTGTAACTAGTAAGTTTGTATAACTTGCTTGGAGCTCGCTACATAATTTTTTGAGGCCATCTGGGTTACTAACCGTTACAATTTCGCCAATAAAATGTGTATCGCCAATGCGCGTTACTTTTGACTCTAATTCCTTTTTGATACCAACAAGTGCTAATGCCTCATAAGATTCAATGCGTTTTTTTAACGACTGCAAATCGGCAACCATTTGCTGTACTGCTTTAACCGGCTCCTTTGTATTTTTTACAAGCTCTTTAATCGTTTCAAGTTCTGCTAATGAATCATTTACTTGCGTGTTAGCGCCTTCGCCACATATAGCTTCAATACGTCTAACGCCAGCTGCTACCGCAGATTCGCTTCTTAATTTAAATAAACCAAGTGCTCCTGTTGCGCCAACATGGGTGCCTCCACACAGTTCAATCGAGTAATTTGGATCCATGATAACAACCCTTACGGTATCGCCATACTTTTCACCAAATAAAGCCATGGCGCCAAGCGCTACTGCTTCATCTTTGGTCATCTCTTTGATGACTACCGGAATGTTCGCTCTAATTTTTTCGTTGATACTATCTTCAATTTGTTGTAATTCCTCATCAGTCACTTTTGCAAAATGTGAAAAGTCAAAACGAAGTTGCGCCGCATTTACGAGACTACCTTTTTGGGCCACATGATGACCGAGTACTTGTCTTAAAGCAGCATGTAAAAGGTGCGTAGCACTATGGTGTGCCGAAATATTTTTTCTATAATTCGTATTCACTTTTGCAACTACCGTTCCTTCAATAATAGCAGGAAGCACTGTAGTAAAATGAATAACAAGGTTATTTTCTTTTTTGGTATCAATTACTTCAACATTTGAACCATTAAATTCTAGTACACCTGTATCACCAACCTGTCCGCCACTTTCGGCATAAAAAGGGGTGGTTTCTAAAACAATTTGAAATCCTGTTGTTCCTTTAGCAGTTACTTTTCTATATTTTAAAACCTTGGTTGTTTCTTTGGTGCTTGTATAACCAGTAAATGTTTGGGTATTACTTTCATTAACAACGATCCAATCAGCAGCATCAATGGCAGTGGCAGCTCTACTTCTATTTTTTTGCTGCTGCATTTCTGTTTCAAATCCATTTTCGTCTACCGCTAAATTATTTTCTTGTGCGATAAGTCTAGTAAGGTCTATTGGAAAACCATAAGTATCAAAAAGTTCAAAAGCAGCTTTACCTTCAATCGTTTTACTGTCAGAACCTTTCATTAGTTCATCCATTCTTTTAAGTCCTTTATCTAAGGTTCTTAAAAAAGAATCTTCTTCTTCTTTTACCACTTTAGTTACAAAAGCTTCTTGTGCGTGTAATTCAGGAAACACTTCTGCGAACTGAGTAGCAAGTATTGGAACGAGTTGAAAAAGTAGAGGTTGTTTATAATCGAGATAGGTATAATAATAACGAACGGCTCTTCGTAAAATACGTCTAATCACATAGCCAGCACCCGTATTAGAAGGTAGTTGACCATCAGCAATGGTAAATGATATGGCTCTAATATGATCCGCTAATACTCTAAACGCAACCGCTTCTTTGCTGTCTGATCTATCATATTTTTTTCCAGTAATAGAAGCTACAGCATTAATTGTACCGCTAAATACATCGGTATCATAATTACTTTGTTTGCCTTGGAGCACACGCACCAAACGTTCAAATCCCATACCTGTATCTACGTGTTTTGCAGGAAGTGGCTCGAGGGTTCCGTCTTTTAAGCGGTTGTATTGCATGAATACATTGTTCCAAATTTCAATTACTTGCGGATGATCATTGTTAACTAAGTCTCTACCTGGAATTAATTTTCTTTCTTCATCTGATCTGCAGTCTACATGAATTTCAGAACATGGACCGCAAGGGCCGGTTTCACCCATCTCCCAAAAATTATCTTTTTTATTTCCAAAAATAATTTTGTCTTCAGGTACTAATCTTTTCCATGCTTCGAATGCAATGGTAGACATTGGTATACCTTCTGATTCGTCACCTTTAAAAACAGAAACATATAAACGGTCTTTATCAATTTTATATACGTCGGTTAGTAATTCCCAACTCCATGCAATGGCCTCATCTTTAAAATAATCTCCAAAGCTCCAGTTGCCTAACATTTCAAACATGGTATGGTGGTAGGTATCAACACCCACTTCTTCGAGGTCATTGTGTTTGCCACTTACACGCAAACATTTTTGGGTATCTACAATACGCTTATATTCAGGTTTTTTATTTCCTAAAAAATAGTCTTTAAACTGGTTCATACCAGCGTTGGTAAAAAGGAGGGTAGGGTCATTCTTTACCACAATTGGAGCAGAAGGAACAATATGGTGTTTTTTTGAAGCAAAAAAGGCTAGAAATTCTTTTCTTATCTCGGCACTGGTCATCATAAAAGGATTCAAATTTTAATATGCTAATTTTACTAGATAGCAGGCTATCTTTGTTGTATGTTTTTATAGCTCCAAAGGTAAGGAATTGAGCCTTTAGCTATTGATACCAATGCCCCTATGCGCAAAATAAAATATTACTATAATACCCATACCCTCAGGTTCGAAAAGCTGGAGACACCCCTTCGGGTTCGGCTCCTTCAGGTGTTTGGATTTATAGCGGCTTCTATTGTTACCGGAATTATCATTTTTGCCATTGCGTTTCAGTACATCGACTCTCCCAAAGAAAAAATACTCCGTCAACAAAACGAAGACTTGAAAGAGGGGTACGCTGTTATTGAAGAGCGCCTCAAACAGCTTGAATTAAAGATGGGTGAAATCACTAATAGAGACAATACCGTTTACCGGTCTATTTTTGAAGCCGACCCAGTTGCTGATAGTGCCCGTATCAAGGATATGGAGCAAAAAAAAGAGGTACAACTCGTGCAGCGTATGGGTTCTACCGATTTAGTGCATACCGTAATTGATCAACTCAATAGCCTAGCGCTGCGGATGGAATACCAAAACAAATCCTTTAATGAGCTAATTGGCATGGTAAAAAATAAGGCAAAACTATTGGCTGCCATTCCGGCCATCCAGCCCATTAGCAATAAAAAATTATCCCGGATAGTTTCCGGCTTTGGTTACCGAATTGACCCGATTTATAAAACCAGAAAAGCACACGAGGGACTCGATTTTGCAGCACCCATTGGAACCCCTATATATGCTACTGCAGACGGTGTAGTAACCACATCAGGATTTACAACTAGTGGCTTTGGTATCCATGTAATTGTAAATCACGGATATGGGTATAAAACAATTTATGGTCATATGGTACGGGTAAAAGCTAGGGTGGGGCAGCGTGTGAAAAGAGGGGAGGTAATTGGCTATGTTGGTAATTCAGGGAAAAGCACAGGACCGCACCTGCATTATGAAGTGCACAAATCGGGTATTCCTATTGACCCTATTAACTTCTTTTACAATGATTTAACTCCAGCGCAATTTGATAGGCTCTTGAAAATGGCAGCTGCTAATAACCAAAGTTTAGATTAATCATATGGAACCAGGTGTACGTAAATATTTAATCCGCATTGTAAATACCATTTCCATTTTTTTGTTATGGATGGCTGTTAATTCATGCGCGGGCATTATGTATGGCGCTGCTTATTGGGAGAGCAGTTTTACAACTACTAATGTAATTTTTTATACCTGGCTTTTAGCTAGTACCGGCTTGCTTTTTTGGTACTTGTACAACAAGTGGAAAGACCCTATCGATTACAACGAAGAATAATTATTTATCCTTGCTATCTAAAATAACGGGGGTATTTCCTTTACCCATTACAATCACTTTTGAATTAGGAGAAGTAATTAATCCTTTCATCATTTGTATTTGCTCGTATTGTAATTGCTTGTCGTTTAGTCCAGTGCTAATAATGCGTTGGTAGTCTGCAATACCTTGCGCTTCTACACGCTTTCGCTCTGCTTCTTGTTTTTCTTTTTGAAGTACGAACTCCATTTTTTGAGCGTCTTGTTCTGCTTTAATTTTTTCTTCAATCGAAGTTTTAACGTTGTTAGGAAGTGTGATATTTCTGAGTAGTAATTGCTCTAATATTAAGCCTCTTTTTTTAAAATCCGCCTCAATACTGCTGAATATTCTATTTTGAAATTGATCCCGCTTGGTAGAGTATAAGTCAATGGCAGTAAAGTATACAGCATTATCCCTAATTTTTGTTCTGGTAAGGGGTCTTACAATTTTGTCTTTGTAATCGAGACCTGTTTCTTTAATTAATCTTGGTGCTTCAGTACCTACAACGCGGTATAAAACCGTTAAGTCAATGGTTACTTCTAGACCGTCAGCGGTAAGTACACGAATGGCATCATCCCCTTCTTTTTCGCCTTCGTTATGAACGCCACTCATGGTATAGTTGAGTGTTTTGATATCAACATTGTATACGTTTACAAGCGGGTTAACAAAACTTAATCCACTAGTAAGTATTTCATTCGATACTTTACCAAATAAACTTGTAACCCCAATTTGTCCAGCATCTATTTGTTTGACACAAGCATTGAGCGCACCAATAATAATAAGTACAATACCAAAAGCTCTAATGCCTTTACCTAGTTTATTGAATTCTTCTTTTTGTTTTAGGATTAACATGCCTGCTACAAGGATGATAATACCAATAATAATAATTGCCATGGTGTGTTTTTTATTTAACTGCTATGGTCTTGTATTACAAACCATTTGCCTTTTATTTTTTCAAGTAATAATGTAAAGTAACCACTCACATCTCCTTTGCTTCTTTTTAATTCCCATTTTCCTAAAACACGGTAATGCTTTTTTTCGATGGGCGACAAAGAAAGCAAAGTAAAAGTAAGCTTGCCCATTGCTGCCGTATCAGGGTAGCCTTTTTTATAATTATTAAGTGTGTTGTTAAAGCCATACGTAGGACCCGATTTGCCTACAAAGAGTAAGGAATCGGAAGGCAAGTAGCCTTCCATAAAGTTTACTAAATCCCCGTTATTCCAAGCCTTGGTTTGCGCTGCAAGTAAAGCTCTGATGGCAGTTTCATCTGATAGGTTAGCAGCTGTTTTAGCTTGTCCAAAAGTTTGAAATGTAAAGACAAAAGCAAGTAAAAACAGGACAAAAAAGCGGGGAAGCATATAGCTCTAAATTTTACACTAAGCTACTACTTCTTATTGGTTTTGTAAGATAAATCAGGGGTTGTAACTTGCTCCTATGAGCTATAAAAAACACTTAAGCAAGGACAAGGTTTTAGCAACCATTCTCAAAAAGGATAGCCATACGCTTTCATTACAAAAAAACATCCCTTTGAGGCTTATGGCAAGTATTATTAGCCAGCAATTGAGTACAAAAGTAGCGGCCATCATTTTTGATCGTTTTGTAGCCTTGTATCCAGTCAAAAATCCTACCATACAAAAAGTGTTGGATACCCCAGAAGAGACCCTGAGGGGTATTGGCATCAGTTATGCTAAAATCAATTACATCTATGCAGTGGCAAACTTTTGCCTTGAACATAAGATTACTGATAAAAAATTGCAAGAACTTTCCAATGAAGCCATAGTTGAACTCCTTACTCAAATAAAAGGCGTTGGCAAATGGACGGTAGAAATGCTTCTGATGTTTTCACTTGGTCGAGAAGATGTTTTTGCAGTTGACGATTTGGGTATTCAACAGGCCATGACAAAGCTTTATCATTTAGACCCTACCAACAAAAAGCAGCTCAAAATAGACATGCTAGAAAGGTCCAAAGCCTGGAGTCCATTCCGGACCTATGCATGCCTTCACCTATGGCGCTGGAAAGACGATAAATAGAAGGCAGCATTAAACCTTTCTCCAATACAGAAGTCCAAGTGTTTACCTTTATACTATGGCATTACACCTAGATGACACAAGTTTACTCGCCCAGTTTCAGCATCCTTCTACTAGAGAAAAGGGGTATACAGGTATTGTAAAAAAGTACCAAGAGAAGTTGTATTGGCATATTAGACGCATGTTAGTTGATCATGAAGATACCAACGACGTCTTGCAAGGTGTACTTATAAAAATCTGGAACGGTCTAGAAAACTTTAGAGAGGATAGTAAATTATTTACTTGGATGTACCGGATTGCAACCAATGAAACCCTCACATTTATTGAAAAGCAAAAAAAGAGAGCCACTGTTTCATTAGATCAGGGGACTGATGGATTTCAAGATAAAATAAAAGCGGATACCAATTTTAATGAAAATCAATTGATCTGGAAATTACAATTGGCTATCAAAAGCCTTCCGGAAAAACAGCAACTCGTTTTTAATTTACGATATTATGATGAAATGCCTTACCATCAGATGAGCGAGTTGTTAGAAACGTCGGAAGGTGCTTTAAAAGCAAGTTATCATATAGCTGCAAAAAAAATTGAAGAAATAATAAAAAATAATTAAACCCTTTTGTAAAACGAACGTCTATTATTTACCGATGCATAAAAACGCTGACATACAAAACGAATTAGAAACGATAAGCCCATTTTGGCAAACATTATATGCTACAATGCCTTATCAAGTTCCTACTCAATATTTTGAGGAACTACCGGCAGCAGTACGAGCAAGTATCGAAAAAAAAGCGGTGTACACGGAGTTAGAAAGTGTTGCACCTCTATTAAATACCATTCCTAAAATAAATGTATATCAACAACCAGCAGCCAAACAAAAAACGCCTGCAACAATATTTAATATTACTAGATGGGCTGTAGCAGCTGTGTTTATAGGTGTTATGGCAGTTGGCGCATTCATGTTTAATAACAAGCCCCAAAAAGTTGATTATGCCGCATATATGAATGTAGATCAAACAGAGATATTACAAACGATCAGCGACTCTACACTTTTATCCTATATGGACGTGCATGAAAATTTAATTTCAACACCTGACATTTCTATTCCGGAATATGTTTTGGAAACCAGTACATCATTCATTGAACAAAGTTCTGATCAAGAACTTTTAGAATATATCGAGTCAAGCAATTAATTAAAAAATTAAAATAACAATTATGAAAAAGATCATTTTATCTTTCCTACTTTCTTTCCTTGTTGTTGGTATCACTATGGCACAGCCACCAGAAAGACCGGCGGGTCCTCGTGGTAAAGGCCCAAGGCCAAGCAAAGAAAATGTAGAGGCTTTAAAAGTAGCTTTTATGACTAGGCACTTAAATTTAACAATCGAAGAAGCGCAAAAATTTTGGCCTGCTTATAATGCTTGCTTTGAAGAATTGAAAAAAGCACGTCAAGAAAAAAAAGAAGATGTATTGGCTTTTGAAGAAGCGTCATTAAACATAAAAAAGAAGTACAAAAACGATTTCAAAAAAGCATTGGGTTCTGATGAGCGTGTCAATAAAGCCCTCACTGCAGATCGTGCATTTATGGAAATGATTAAAAGGGAGTTGCAAAATAGAAGAGAAGGTCAAGGCCCAAGGGATGGTAAAGAAGGCATGAAAAAGGGCGGTAAAAATAGAAAAGTAGGAACGCCGCCGCCTCCCCCACCTCCAGCTAGGGAAGAGCCAACCATTTAACTAACAGCCCAAATGGGCGCACTAATATCATGATAAAACAAGAAGGTCCAGCCTTCTTGTTTTGCTTTTTCTAGCCAAGCTTGCCTTAGCTCCATACATTTTTTGCCATCAAAATCGTATTTAGCCACAAATCTGCTTTTCATTTGTTGTAGCTGCGGCGCATCGTCGCCCCCAAAAAATACGGTTTCGTTGTTTTCGGTAATCCAAAATACTTGGTGAAATTTGGAGTGCGCCCTCGTTACTTGATATCTAATTCCTCCTTCTATTTCCCCTTCGTCATTATCAAGCCATACTACTTTACTAAATTCTTGAATTGGTAAAATATCTTCTGGAATATAGGAGGCAGAACCTACACCGGTGGCATATTCAAATTCTCTTTGTTGAATATAATAAGTTGCGTGAGGAAAACTAATATAACGGGCCGTGTTGTCAATATTTCTAAATGTGGTACCACCTGCATGGTCTTTGTGTAAATGGCTCATCAGTACTTTAGTAATAGAAGCTGGCTTGATACCTGCTTTTTCTAGATTTTGGTGAATTTGTAATTCCCCATTTGTACCCGCGTATCCAAGACCTGTGTCAATTAAAATAACATCATTACTGGTTACTACTACAAAGGGCTGAATTTCTACCAGTATGCTACCAATAGGCCTATTTTGAAGCGCTTCTGTATTTGTATTAAAAGGAACAAAAACTTTTGATTGATCAATAGTAAAGCTGCCTTCGGATAATGGTATGATTTGCATGAAATATAAATTGGATTAACGCAGCACCATTTGTCTATCTGCGTCTAGTCTTAACATGATAAAAATTAATACCGTAAATGTGAGTAAAGAAGATCCTCCATAACTAATGAGTGGAAGCGTAATACCAACAATTGGAAACAGGCCAATGGTCATACTAACATTTACTGCGATATGAAAAAACAGAATACTGGCTACACAGTAGGCGTACACCCTGCTAAAACTACTGCGTTGTCTTTCTGCAATACGAACAATACGAAATAAGAAATATAAATAGAGACCTAAAAAAATAGCACAACCTACAAAGCCAAAGGCTTCTCCTAGTGATGTAAAAATAAAATCGGTATCTTGTTCGGGAACATATTTACCTCTTGTTTGTGTTCCTTTTAAAAAGCCTCTTCCAAAAAAGCCACCTGATCCAATCGCAATTTTACTTTGTCTTACATTGTAATCATCTGGCTTACGAGCGGCTTTCCCCGTTGTTTTTTCGTTGGATTTATTATTTAAGCTACAATCATAATCTTTACCCACCATACTATATATTCTAGTACTTTGGTAACATTCTAGTACGTTATTAAAGATATAGGGTACTACATAACGCTGAACACCTACACATAAAATCCAAATAGATAAAATAGCAGTAATAGTGATGAGCCTTTGTTTTTTTCTAACTTGCCTGTACGCTAAAAATATAATTAGACCTGCTAAAATCGTAAGCGAAATAGAGAGTGCATCTCTTTCTACAATGAGCGTTGCCAGAGCAAGTATACCAAAGCAAGATCCAATAATCAAGAACTGTGCTGGGAGTCCTTCACGGAACATTGCAATTAATAAGCTGAGGTATACAAGTGCTAAGCCTAGTTCGTGTTGTAAAATAGAGAGTGCCGCTGGGGTTAACGCAATCACTCCAGCAATTAATTGTGATTTTAATTTCGAAAAATCAACTTCTTGACGGGATATGAATTTAGCAATCGCAAGCGATGTAAATATTTTACAAAGTTCGGCAGGCTGTAAATTAAAACCTCCAACAAGCGGGATCCAAGATTTGGATCCATTGATGTTTTTTCCTAAAACAAATGTGGCTAACATGAGCAAGATGCCAAGTACATAGGAAAGATTTGCAAATGCCGTAAAAATTTTACTATCAGCAAGTAAAATAAATGTAGCAACAAGTGCACAAACGCCTCCAAATATAAGTTGCTTGCTATAGTTTGCTTTGCCACCTAATAAAGTAGACAGCCAATTGGTCCCTGCTTTATATTCAACCATAAAAATACATAATACACCAATGGATACTAAAATACCATAGAGCCAAATGACAGTGTAATCAATGCCTTCCGCAGCTAAATTGTTATTTCTTCTGTTCATTTATATTTGGCTAGTTTTTGGCAATCGCTTTTTTAATATTTAATTTTCTAGTGCTATCCGGTTTCATTAATCGCTTCATTTGAGGCGGAATTAGATTCATATTAGACAGCTGCTCAATTTTAGCTTTTCGCTCAGGTCCAGCAATTGAATCCCTCAAATATTTTTCAATGAGTAAGCTGGCAATTGGCGCCGCAGATGTTGCGCCATAGCCCGCATTTTCGCACATAACGGCAATTGCAATGCGCGGATTTTCACGTGGGGCAAAAGCGCCAAAAAATGCGTGGTCTTTTAATGATTCGCCTCGGTAGGCATTTTCTACGGTTCCGGTTTTACCACATACATTGATGCCCGGAACTTTTGCATAAGCACCCGTACCAAATTCCATGGTGCCTTGCATGCCTTCATGTACTTCTTCAAAAATACTTTCAGCAATATTTTTTGTTCTATATTTTTCTTTAAAGCGGGCAAGCATTTCATAATCATCACCACCTTCTACAGAATCAATTAAGTGAGGTAAATAGTACCATCCTTTGTTGGCAATAATGGCCATTACATTGGCTAGTTGTGTGAGGGTAGTTGAAATTTCTCCTTGCCCAATGGAGTTGGAGATAATATTACAAGCCTGCCAATTTTTTCCAAATATTTTCTGGTAATATTTAGCGGTTGGGATATTCCCCATTCTTTCTGAAGGAAGATCGACACCTAATTTTTTTCCAAGACCAAATGAATAGGCGTATTCATTAAATAGGCCTAGTGTTATATCTCGATTATTAATTTTTGCATTGTCTAATATTCTGCGGAAGGCTACAGCAAAATAACTATTACAAGATTTTGAAATAGCAGGTTTTAACGTAAAAGTTCCGGCAGCATGGCAACCCATTCTTCTGCCACATCCTAAATAACTACCGCCACAAGTGACCGTCATTTGGTCATCAATAACGCCTTCGGCCATTCCAATAATGCCTACGAGTGTTTTAAAGGTAGAGCCCGGAGAGTAAGTGGTACTAACGGTTCTATTAAGGAGTGGTTTTCTAGGATCAAAGTACATCATGTCAACCAAATGTTTTTTTCTTTGGTTGCCCGTTAGGTAATTGGGGTTATAAGTAGGGGCGCTTACCATGCATAAAATACCGCCTGTTTTGGGATCGATTGCTACAATACTTCCTACTTTATTTTCCATCAGTTTTTCACCAAGTTGTTGGAGCTCTACATCAATACTCGAGTATAAATTTTTTCCTGCAATGGCAGCAGTATCAAATTCGCCTTTTTCCCATGGTCCTTGAATTCGACCTTTATTGTCTCTAATAAAACGCTTGATTCCGCGCTGTCCCATTAGTATTTTTTCGTAACTATTTTCAAGTCCTGTTGTACCAAAATAATCACCCATTTCATAACCCTCATCTTTATGTCTTCGTAAAAATCCCGTATCTACTTCTGCAGTATAACCTAGTACGGCAGCTCCACAATCATAAGGGTAAGAACGAACCGACCTTTCACTTAAAGTAAAGCCAGGAAAGCGGTACATGTTTTCGTTAAGGCGCGCAAAATTTTCGGTGGTGAGTAGAGGTTCAAAAACACTAGGTTTAACAGCACCGTTTTTAAAAATTAAATCACGCATTCTTTTTTTATAGGTTGCGGTATCAATATTTAATAATGCACAAAGTGCAAGGGTATCTGTTCCTTTAGATTCTGCCGGTATCACTACCAAATCGTAGCTAATGGTATTTTCAAGAATGGCTCTTTTTTTTCTGTCAAAAATGATTCCTCTGTCCGGGTAAATCACTTTTCGGTAAAATGCATTGTTATCTGCAGCCATTTTATATTTTGTTGAAAACACCTGAAGATTTATGAGCTGAAGGGTAATTAAAACAAAAGCACCTATAAAAATAAGTTGTACAATTCTACTTCGGTTTTGGTTAAAGGCAGACATAGGAGCTTGGAAAAATAATTCAACAAAAATGTATTGCAAATTTGATGTAACAAAGCCAACAATACATCATTTTGTCAAAAAAAACTTATGCATACTTGTGGACATTGAAACCTAGGCTGCATTGGTTCTGTACTTACCTTTTCTTAAAAAAAGAAGTTCGGAAAGTACAATCATCATAAAGCTCACAAGGGTAGTACCAATCACCTTGCCTAAAAAGTATACAAAGTCTCCAAATTGAAGCCATTCGATGAGTACCAAGTAAAAATGATGGATAAAAGTAAGTAAACCTACATAAACTGCGTAAGGGGCCCAACCCATGCTGTTTACACCTGGCTCAGCGTAGCTTTGCTCGATGGTTTCCTGCGGTAATAACAGGTTAAGTAAGTAAGGTCTAATATATGCGATAAGCACGCAGGGAGCGGCGTGTAAGCCAGTGGTACCGGTAAAGTAGTCTAGCGAAAGCCCAAACAAAAAAGCAACAATTAATAGCGTAAAACGATTGATAGAAAAAGGCAACCAAAGAATATACAAGAAGTAGAGATACGGAATAATGAAACGGTGTACAGGAGGCACTTCGTTGAGTACCACAATTTGAAGTAGTAGAAACAGCGCAAAACGAATGATATTTTTGAGTGTGCTATTCACGTGTTTTTAAATTATTGTTTTCTAAATCAAATTGCTCTTGGTAACGAAGGTTTTCTACAAGGTATACAAACTGAACCGTAAAGAAATTGACAGCTGTCTTAATTTTAAGTGTATAAAAATTGCTTGAAGGGTCGGCATCTATTTCAGCTACACGGCCCACAATTTGATAAGGTGGAAAATTTGCCGAGTAGGTGCTCGTAACCACCGTATCGCCTTTTCCCACTTTTGCACCTTTAGAAACGTTGCGTAAAAGCAGATAATATGGGCTGGCTCCATCCCATTCTATACTGCCGGCGTTATTATCTTTTTTAAGCATCGCGCTAACCCTGCTGTTGCGGTGTAAAAGGCTCATCACTTTACTTGTATTGTCTGATACTTCTACTACAACGCCTACAATTCCTTCTGGGCTTACCGCTGCCATTCCTTTTTTTACACCTTGTAAACGGCCACGTTCAAGAGTTAAAAAATTGGTTTGTAAAGAAACCGTATTGCCAATCACTTTAGCAGGAAGCCAGTTGTATTTTCTAAATTTATTGAGAGAGTCTTTATAAACCGAATCGGTTACAATTTGAATACTTGTATCTGGCAACGATATATTGGAACCTAGTAAATTTAAAAGACGCGCATTTTCTAGTGCTAATTTTTGATTGGTTTCTCTCAAAAAAAAGTAACCACGCATATTATAATAGCGCTCATTAATTTTAGAAGTTGCATCGCTCATCTTCGCAGAAAAAAAACTTTGATGCGACGTACTTGCTTTTGTAAGCATATATATCGAAGCAATTTGCAATAGCAAAAAGCTTAGTAAAGTAAAATGCCTCCGAATAAAATCAAAAATATTTTTCAAGGTAAATTATTAGCGCATGATGAACGGGAAACGCTGATAATTTTTAAGTGCTAAACCGGTACCACGCACAACACTCTTAAGTGGATCTTCTGCAACGTGAACAGGTAATTTAATTTTTGCGCTTAATCTTTTATCGAGTCCGCGAAGTAAAGCACCTCCACCAGTAAGGTATAAGCCACGGCGGTAAATATCGGCGGCAAGCTCTGGTGGCGTGGTTTCCAGGGCTTTTAAGATGGCTTCTTCAATTTTAAAAATGCTCTTATCAAGTGCTTCAGCAATCTCTTGGTAACTCACCATAATTTGTTTAGGAATACCAGTCACAAGGTCTCTACCATTTACAGGTAAATCATCAGGAGGATTGTCTAAATCTTTCATCGCAGCACCTACATTAATTTTAATTTGCTCTGCAGTACGCTCACCAATTAATAAACTATGATAACGGCGAAGTGCCTCCATAATGTCTGCAGTAAATTCATCACCTGCTACACGAATACTCTGATCACATACAATACCTGCAAGTGCAATTACGGTAATACCAGTGGTACCACCTCCAATATCAATGATCATATTTCCAACCGGTTCTTCAACATCAATACCAATCCCTAATGCAGCTGCCATAGGTTCGTGAATCATATATACTTCTTTAGCACCTGCTTGTTCTGCAGAATCTCTTACGGCACGTTTTTCAACTTCGGTGATAGAAGAAGGGATACAAATAACCATGCGCCAGCTTGGAGGGAATAAAGGTTTTTTCGGGTAGATCATTTTCATCATTTCCCGAATCATTAATTCTGCAGCGTTAAAATCTGCAATTACACCATCTTTTAACGGACGAATGGTTCTAATGCTCTCATGCGTTTTTTCATGCATCATGAGCGCTTTTTTTCCCACCGCTAAAACTTCTTTTAAATTGTTACGGTTTAGGGCAACAATTGAAGGTTCGTTAACGACTACTTCATCATTATGAATTATGAGGGTATTTGCAGTCCCCAAATCCATTGCAATTTCTTGCGTAAAAAAGTTAAATAATCCCATGGTATAGTGCGTAAAGCTTGAGTAAATGTATTACTACAAAGGTGCTTGAAATAAATGGAAATAACAAAGTCTATTCTTACGAATTTTATCTGCTTATTTATTTTCAAATTCGTACCCGATATCGCGTCTAAAATTCATGCCTTCAAATTCAATTTTTTGAAGACGCTGGGTGGCAGTCACTACCGCTTCGCTAATGTTTTCGCCATAGGCGGTAACCGCTAAAACCCTTCCACCATTTGTAACAACAGCGTTTTGACCCTGCGTGGTTCCGGCTTGAAATACGAGTGTATTTGGCATATTGTTAACAGCTTCAAGTCCTGTAATGACCTTATTTTTTTGGTAGCTACCAGGGTAACCGCCACTAACCGCCATAATAGTGGCGCAACTTCTGGAGTCGTAACTAATATTGGCATCTATTAAAGTACCATTATCCATGGCTGCAAATAGGGCCACGAGGTCAGTTTGTAAGCGCGGCATGACTACCTCTGTTTCTGGATCGCCCATGCGGCAATTGTATTCGATAACATAGGGTTCTCCATTTACATTCATGAGTCCAAAAAATACAAAGCCATGATAGCACAGTTCTTCCTGGGCAAGTCCATTAATGGTGGGTTTTATAATGCGCTCATCTACTTTTTGCATAAAGGCATCGTCCATAAAAGGTACTGGACTCACACAGCCCATCCCGCCAGTGTTAAGGCCTGTATCGCCTTCTCCTATTCGTTTGTAGTCTTTGGCATGACCAATAATTTGGTAGTCCATACCGTTGGTAAGTGCAAAAACACTCACTTCAATACCCAATAAAAATTGCTCAATCACAACACGGTCGCTAGCTTCACCAAACTGCTTGTTTACAAGCATGTCATTGAATGTCTCAAGCGCTTCTGCGTGGGTGGTTGCAATAACAACGCCCTTTCCAGCCGCTAAACCGTCTGCTTTTAAAACAACGGGAAGGCTATGCGCAGCAATGTATTTAGTGCCTTTTTCTATGTTTTCAAGTGTAAATTCGGCGTAGGCAGCAGTAGGAATTTTATGACGCTGCATAAATTTCTTGCTAAAGGCTTTGCTACCCTCTAATTGAGCGGCTTTAGCCGAGGGTCCTACCACAATAATTTCTCTAAGTGCAGGATCTGCTTCAAAAAAGTCATAAATGCCTTTTACTAGGGGCTCTTCGGGACCTACTACCACCAGTCCAATTTGGTGCGTGATACAAGCGGCTTTAATACCATCAAAATCTGTAACCGCAATCTCTAAATTGGTTCCAATACCCGCTGTACCTGGGTTTCCGGGAGCAATATAAAGCTCGTTGCAATGATGACTTTGTGCCATTTTCCAAGCAAGTGCATGTTCTCTTCCTCCAGATCCAAGTAGTAAAATATTCATAATTATAGGTGTAATTGGAAATGCGAAAGTATCAATTTCAGCGCTGATTTAAGCGTCAGGTTCGCAGTAAAGATTTTATTGCTATTTTACAGCACCAGAAAATCAATAGTTTACAACGATAACCTGCTGTTTATGAATCAAACTATTTCTCAAAAAGGCCATCCTAAGGGATTGTATGTTCTCTTTGCCACTGAAATGTGGGAGCGATTTAATTACTATGGGATGCGCGCCATTTTGGTCCTGTTTATGACTAAAGCACTCATGTTTGACAAGGTTTTCGCTTCCAATATTTACGGTAGCTATACGGGTCTAGTGTATTTGACGCCGCTAGTGGGCGGCTATGTAGCAGATAGGTATTGGGGTAATAAACGCTCTATTATTTTAGGCGGATTGGTCATGGCTATTGGTGAGTTTATTTTATTTTTTTGTGGTTCTATGTATAAGTCCAATCCTGAAATTGCGGCACTGTTGTTTTTTTCGGGTCTTGGATTTATGATTGCGGGTAATGGTTTTTTTAAACCCAATATTTCTGCTATGGTTGGGCAGTTATATCCTGAAAATGACAAACGCAAGGATTCGGCGTACACCATTTTTTATATGGGCATCAATACGGGGGGCGCGATTGGACCCTTTGTCTGCGGATTTTTTGGTGACACGGGTAATCCTGACGATTATAAGTGGGCATTTTTAGCTGCGGGCATTGGCATGTTATTGAGTGTAGTGGTAATGCACTTTTTCCATAATAAATATGTGGTCGACCAAAACAATAATGTGCTGGGTTTAACGCCCAAAGACGCGCCAGCTGCTGCTAATAAACCGTTGTATGTGTTTGGCGGTTTGTTTATTTTTTCGTTGATCTCTGTTGCACTTATATATGTAGAGGCCAATGTATTTAGTTATTTATTTTATTTGCTACTTGGTTCTATTACGCTCATTGCGCTTTTAATTTTTTCCGATAAAGCATTAAGTGCATTAGAAAAGAAAAAAGTTTCTGTCATTTTTGTAGTGTCATTTTTTGTGATCTTTTTTTGGAGTGCTTTTGAACAAGCAGGCGCTTCACTTACTTTTTTTGCAGAAGAGCAAACCAATCGTACACTCGGTTCTTATACGATACCTTCTAGCTTTTTCCAATCTTTAAATTCCACTTTTGTGGTTGCGTTTGCGCCGCTATTTGCATGGCTTTGGATAAAACTTGGCAAGTTTGAACCAGGTTCTCCAGCTAAAATGGCACTCGGATTATTTTTATTAGCGCTGGGTTATTTATGGATTGCTTTTGGTGTGCATAATGTTGCATCCGGCGTTAAAGTAAGCATGATTTGGCTTACGGGTATGTATGCACTTCATACTTGTGGCGAGCTTTGTTTATCGCCTATTGGGCTTTCGCTTGTTAATAAATTAGCGCCTATCAAATTTGCTTCTTTACTAATGGCAGTATGGTTTACAGCCAATGCATTTGCCAATAAATTTGCAGGTGTTTTAAGTGGTTTATATCCAGATGGCAAAACAACTTATTTTGCAGGCTATGCAATTACCAATTTATTTGACTTCTTTATTTTGTTTGTTGCAATGGCTGGTACAGCAGCACTTGTTTTATTTTTAATTGCACGCAAACTAAAAACCATGATGGATTAATCCATCTCCAATCATTTTATTTTTTAAAAACCAACTATATGTCTGAGCAAAAAAAAGTTTTTAAACCCTTTATTGCACCTGAAGAAAATGTAAAAGAGCTAACCGTTAAATCTATTTTAGTGGGTAGTTTATTTGGTGTCATTTTTGGCGCCGCCACTGTTTATCTTGCACTTAAAGCAGGACTAACCGTATCAGCGTCTATTCCTATTGCGGTAATAGCCATTACACTTGGACGTAAGTTTTTAAAAACAACGATTCTAGAAAATAATATCATTCAAACCACAGGATCTGCTGGTGAAAGTATTGCGGCGGGGGTTGCATTTACGCTTCCTGGGTTTTTATTTTTATCGTCACCAGATAGTGCCGAATATTTTAATTACCTCACTATTTTAATACTTGCTATTATAGGTGGCCTCCTTGGTACATTACTGATGATTCCACTTCGTAAGGCCCTCATTGTAAATGAACATGAAAACCTTCCTTACCCCGAAGGAACCGCTTGTGGCGACGTTTTAAAAGCCGGCGAAAAAGGTGGCGACTTTGCAAAAACAGCTTTTTGGGGATTAGGTGTTGCCTTTGCGTATGCCATTTTGCAAAAGGTATTTCATGTGATTGCAGAAACACCTTTTTATGCAACCAAACAAATCAATAAATTTTTTCCTTCTGCCAAAGTAAGTGGTGAAATTACACCAGAGTACATGGGTGTTGGTTATATCATTGGACCAAAAATTGCAGGCGTACTTGTTGCGGGTAGTGTACTTAGTTGGATGGTATTTATTCCGCTATTATCAACCCTTGTACCTGCAGATGTGATTGCAGCGCAACTCGTAAAACTTGGCTACTTAATGGATCTTGCAAAGCCAGGCGGCAAAGGTGGATGGGATCCTGTGACGCATCAGTTTAATGATTATTCGGCAGCTATTTATTATGCCTATATCAGACAAGTAGGTGCAGGTGCCGTAACGGCGGGTGGTATCATTACTTTACTAAAAACCATTCCTACGATTGTTAAATCTATCAAAGGAAGTTTTGCCTCTTTACAAAGTAGTAAAGACCCAAGTGCAGCAGCGGTTTTAAGAACCGAAAAAGATTTGAGTTTAAAAGTAGTGGGCTTTGGAAGTTTAGCGCTTGTTGCACTCATTGCTGTTTTGCCGCAAGTACCTGGTGATAGTATTTTACAAAAATTATTAATTGGTGTGCTCGTTATTTTATTTGGTGCACTATTTGTAACCGTATCGTCACGCATTGTAGGACTTATTGGATCTTCTAATAACCCTATTAGTGGTATGACCATTGCTACTGTTATGGGTACGAGTTTGATATTTTTAAGCGTAGGCTGGACAGGTCAATCTTTTGAACCACTCGTACTTGTAGTAGGTGGTATGATTTGTATTGCTGCTGCTAACGCGGGCGCTACATCCCAGGATTTAAAAAGTGGATACATTGTAGGGGCTACACCACGCAATCAACAAATTGCTCTTTTTGTGGGAGCGATTGTTTCATCCATTGTGATTGGATTAACGGTTAAATTTTTAGATCGTCCTACCACCGAAATGATGGAGCAGGGTATCCAGCACGCAATTGGTTCTGATAAATATCCAGCACCGCAGGCTACGCTAATGGCTACTTTAATTAAAGGAATTTTATCACAAAATTTAGATTGGCAATATGTGGTGGTTGGTGTGTTTTTAGCTATCACCATGGAGCTTTGCGGTATTAAATCTTTAAGCTTTGCGATTGGGGTATATTTACCACTTGCTACCACACTACCTATTTTTATTGGGGGTGCGATTAGAGGTATTGTTGAAGTAAAAGACAAAAAAGCAAACAAGCCAGCAGCGAGTGCCGAAGATGAAGACTTAAGTAAAGGGTCTTTATTTGCTACCGGACTAGTTGCAGGTGGCGCTGTTGCGGGTGTGCTTATAGCATTTGCAACGGGCACAAGTGCAGGTGAAAAGTTTTTGGCATCTATTAGTTTAGAAGAAGGCATTGTGCATAGCGTTTCTCAGAACGGATACTTTTTAATAGGTACGCTGTTTTTTGCAGCTATGGGGGCTATTTTATACAAAGTAGCTACTAAAAAAGCGGATGCATAAATAAATAGTTAGGTTCATTAAACTTTTACTGTTTTAGAGGCTCTAATATAACATGACAATCAACCCTACAAGCCAAACACATAAGCGTATTATCAGGTATGCCTATGTATTTTGCTTTTTGTTTATAATGGCATTTGTGCAGCCAGCGCCTAAAATGCCCTATAAAAAGGCGGGTTTAACGGAGCAGGAAGCTGCACTGCACCTGCTTAACCGCTTTACTTTTGGCCCGAGGCCAGGTCAGGTTGAGGAAGTGGTAAAGCAAGGACTCGAAAACTGGTTTTTGGAACAGTTGCAACACGCAAAAGACAACGAAACAGTTCGTGTTAAGCTATCGAGCTACACGGCACTGAGTATGCCCACCGATTCTATTGTAAATACTTATTTACAACCAGCGCAACTTTTAAGACTTGCCATTGCAAAAGGCTATATCGATAAAGATTCGGTAGATAAAACAGATAGACCCGCATACAGGGAGGCGCTCAAAAAATTACAAGCCGATTATGGTTTTAGACCCCTACAAGAATTACAGCGCGAACTCATTAATCAAAAAGTAATTAGAGCGGTGTATGGTGATGCGCAATTACAAGAAGTCTTAACAGATTTTTGGTTCAATCATTTTAATGTATCACTCACAAAAAATCAGGTGCAACAACTGGTGTTGCCATACGAGCGCGATGCGATTAGGCCCAATGTGCTCAATAATTTTTCATCATTACTTTTTGCAACCGCTAAGCATCCGGCTATGCTACTCTATTTAGACAATGCATTAAGCATCAGCAATGACAATGAATATGCAAAGCGTCAATTAAAAGCAGCGCAGCGTTTAGTAGATTTAAATGCTGCTAAAAAAATGCTAGCTGCTGCTAGTGTTTCTGAAGATTCTATGCAAAAAATGGATGCTATGGAAAATCAGATGACAACGCAAATTAAAAGAAGAAAGTCGCAGGGGTTAAATGAAAACTATGCACGTGAAGTGATGGAGTTACATACCCTTGGCGTTAATGGCGGATACACACAATCTGATGTAACCGAACTAGCGCGCGCTTTAACAGGCTGGGGTGTTAAACCCATGTATGAAGAAGGGCCGCTTGCTAAAAGGTTTTCAAATACCCCGCCAGCACAACTTGCACGCCGAGGGTTACAAGTAGAAGATTGTTTTTTATATAGTGGTGAAAAGCACGACGAAAATGCAAAAACAATTCTTGGAAAAACTTTTCCTGTAAATGGTGGCTTTAACGAAGGTATGGAAGCACTTGCTATGCTTGCATCGCATCCTGCAACGGCGCGTTTTATTACCACTAAACTTGCAGCTAAATTTATAGCCGACGAACCGCCATCTGCGGTTGTAGACGAAATGACCAAAACATTTTTAAGATCTAAAGGCGATATTAAAGAAGTGTTATTAACCATGGTCATGCATCCAGATTTTTGGACCAAGGCCAAAGAAAAAGAAAAAATAAAATCTCCATTTGAACTGGCGGTGAGTGCGGTACGCGCAACTGGCACCGAAGTAGCAGCACCTTATCAGGTGTTTACCTGGTCCGAAAAAATCGGTCAAAAATTTTATTTTTATCAGGCGCCAACAGGCTTTCCAGATAGGGCAAACTTTTGGATCAATACAGGATCACTCTTAAATAGAATGAATTTTGGAATGGCGATTGCTGCGCAAAAAATACCTGGTTTTAAAACCAATTTATTAGCCCTCAATCAAAACCATGAACCTGAAAGTGTAGAAGAAGCGCTTCAAATTTATACCAAACTACTGCTACCGGTTGCCAATCAAAAAGAAAATTCTGAGCGCATTATGTCTATTGTGCGCGCACAAAATATTGATCAAAAAATTGCATCTGCAACAAAAGATACCGGCGGTATGCAAGACATGCAAAAAGAATCTATGCCTGATATGAATAATACGCCATTAAAAAGTATGGCACAGGTGGTTGGTGTGATTATTGGTTCACCTGCGTTTCAGCGCAAATAAATAAATGACGATGGCAAACAGAAGGGCTTTTATGAAATCGGGTGCGCTTGCATTATTTGCTACTGGCATAAGTGGGCTTCCCCGTTTTATTACAGAAGCAGCAGCGGGCACACAAATGCTACCGATGTATAAAAAAAATAAAACCTTGGTTTGTATTTTTCAGCGTGGTGCGATGGATGGCCTAATGGCTGTGACGCCGTTTGCAGACCCTGCTTTACAACTTGCAAGGCCAGGTTTATTTATGCGTCCAACAGCAGGTGAAGGTGGCTTATTTAATTTGGACGACCGTTACGCTATGCACCCTTCATTAAAAAGTTTGTTTCCTTATTTTAACACAAAAAATTTAGCTGTGGTGCATGGGGTGGGTAGCCCTAATACGACCAGAAGTCATTTTGATGCACAGGATTATATGGAGTCGGGTACACCGTTTGCAAAAGGGACGGCAAGTGGCTGGCTTAATAGAGCAGTTGGCTTACTAAATCATGCGCCTACGCCGTTTTCTGCAGTGAGTGTAACAAGTTCTTTACCGCGTAGTTTATATGGCGATGTGGATGCCATTGCTATTAATAATTTACAAGATTTTTCGATCCAATTAAAAGGCAACCCAATGGCTGCTGGTAAGGCGGCTACTTCGTTTGAAGAGCTTTACGATCAAACCACAAACGAGCTGCTTAATAAAACAGGCAAAGAAAGTTTTGAAGCACTCAAAATTTTAAAGTCTACTAATATAAAAAATTACCAGCCCGCTAATGGCGCTGTTTATCCAAACTCGGCACTTGGAAATTCTTTAAAGCAAATTGCAACACTTATTAAAATGGATGTTGGACTCGAAGTGGGTTTTGCAGAAAGTGGTGGTTGGGATACCCATTTTAACCAGGGTACAACAAACGGCATTTTTGCACGAAACCTAAAAGATTTTTCAGATAGTATTGCCGCGTTTTGGCAGGATTTAGGCGAACGACAAAGTGAAGTTACGCTTATGACCATGACAGAATTTGGACGCACCGTGGCGCAAAATGGAACCGGCGGAACAGACCATGGAAGAGCCAGTTGCCTATTTGTTTTAGGTAATGACGTTGCTGGCGGAAAAGTATATAGTAATATGGGAAGCCTTGCCAAAGAAAATCTAGAAGACAATAGAGACCTACCTGTTACCACCGATTTTAGAGCCGTGTTTAGCGCGGTTGCAGAAAATCACTTGCAGCTAAAAACAAATGGCAACTTATTTCCTGACTGGTCAGGCGCTTCATTAAAAATGATGCTATAATTTTCCGTTTTTAATTTCGTCTACAACAGCAGGGTCTAACAGTGTACTTGTATCGCCTAAATTTTCTGTTTCACCTTCTGCAATTTTGCGCAGTATACGGCGCATAATTTTGCCACTTCTTGTTTTTGGAAGACCCGATACAAATTGTATTTTATCTGGTTTTGCTATCGCTCCAATTATACGTGTAACGGTTTGTAAAATATCTTTTCTTACAAGTTCACCAGTACCGTGTGTGTCCTGTGCATGTGACCCGCCATATATCACATAGGCATAAATACCTTGTCCTTTAACGTCGTGCGGATAACCTACCACAGCACTTTCTACAATACCAGCGTGCATGTTAATCGCATTTTCTACTTCGGCGGTTCCAATTCTATGACCACTTACATTAAGTACATCGTCTACTCTTCCAGTAATTCTAAAAAATCCATCCTTATCTTTTAGTGCACCATCGCCTGTAAAATACATGTTCTCATAAGTGGCAAAATAGTTGGTTCTGCAACGCTCATGATCACCGTAAGTTGTGCGTAAAATAGATGGCCATGGTGATTTGATACAAAGGTTTCCAGAAATGGTTTCGTCTCCTTCTGCAACTACTTCTTTACCATTTTCATCCACCAGTACCATTTCGAGACCTGGCATGGGAAGTGTTGCCCAGCTTGGCTTTGCAGGCGTTATGCCGGCTAAATTTGAAATCAGACAACCACCGGTTTCTGTTTGCCACCAAGTGTCTACAATAGGACAGCGGCCTTTACCTACATTTTGATCATACCAATGCCATGCTTCTTCGTTGATAGGTTCACCAACGGTTCCTAATACTTCTAGTGACGATAAATTTTTTCCTTGAAGTGGCCCCAAACCAAAACCCATTAAACTTCGGATGGCAGTTGGCGCAGTATATAAAATATTGACTTTGTATTTATCTACTACATCCCAAAATCTTCCTGCATCAGGCCAGGTAGGAATGCCTTCAAATAATAAGGTGGTAGCTCCGGCGCTTAACGGTCCGTAAACAATATAACTATGTCCAGTAATCCAGCCAATATCTGCGGTACAAAAATGAATTTGACCCGGCTTGTACTGAAATACGTTTACAAAAGTGTAGTTGGTAAAAACCATATAACCACCACAGGTATGTACCACACCTTTTGGTTTTCCGGTAGAGCCAGAAGTATATAAAATAAAGAGTGGATCTTCTGCGTCCATTTCTTCTGCTTCAATAAAAGTGATTCCTTTTTCTTCCACTTGTTTCATTTCATCTTCCCACCAACAGTCGCGGCCTTTAATCATGGAAACAGGCGTGCGTGTACGCGTAGCTACAATAACGCGCTTAACGGTTTTGTTACCAATCAGCGCGTCATCAATCACTGATTTTAATGGAATGTCTTTAGCACCTCTGTAAGCACCATCGCAGGTAACAATAAATGTAGCATTCGCGTCTAGTAAACGGTCTGCAATACTTTGTGCCGAAAATCCACCAAACACCACAGAGTGAATGGCGCCTATGCGTGCGCAGGCAAGCACTGCAATAGCTAGTTCTGGAATCATGCCCATGTATATACAAACACGGTCGCCTCTTTGAACGCCATTGTTTTTAAGTACTTGCGCAAATTGACAAACTTTTTCAAGGAGTTTGCTATAGGTTAATACCCGACCCGCTTCATCAGGTGCATTGGGTTCCCAAATAAGTGCCGGTAAATGTCCTTTGGTAGGAATATGTCTATCCAAACAGTTTTCGGTGATATTTAATTTCCCGCCTTTAAACCATTCTACTTTTGGTTCTTTAAAATTCCATTCGAGTGTGGTATCCCATTTTTTACGCCATGTAAAATGTTCAGCAACCTCGCCCCAAAAAGCAGCAGGGTCTTCAATACTTTTTTTATAGGCTTCTTTATACGCGTCAAAGCTTGTAAGCTGATAAGGATAGGTCATGGCTTGTCGTTTGAAGTCATAAATATACGGCACTAACTATTTTATTATTCATTTATTACGCAAAGAATTAATAAACGCTTGTTCGTTTATTGAGGCGTAAAAAGTTGGAAAAATGCATTGGTTGGCGTAAGTTGTTGCTACTATTGTTTAGCACATGAAAAAACAAAATAAAATTTGGCAGGTAATTACTGCCTCTTCACTGGGTACCTTAATTGAGTGGTACGATTTTTACATTTTTGGAAGCCTTGCTACCGTTATTGCGGGTCAGTTTTTTCCTAAAACAAATCCAACGGCGGCACTATTATCTACACTTGCCACTTTTGCAGCAGGTTTTATTGTAAGACCTTTTGGTGCGCTTTTTTTTGGAAGACTTGGTGATTTAGTAGGTCGTAAGTACACCTTTTTATTAACCCTTGTATTAATGGGAGGGTCAACTTTTGCCATTGGGCTCGTGCCTAGTTACGAATCTATTGGATTTGCTGCACCGATCATTGTGTTAACCCTTCGTTTACTCCAAGGCCTTGCCCTTGGTGGAGAATACGGAGGCGCTGCTACGTATGTGGCTGAGCATGCACCGGTTGGCAAAAGAGGTTATTATACTTCATGGATTCAAACAACGGCAACACTTGGTTTATTTGTTTCATTAAGTGTGATTTTATTTACGCGCCATAGTTTAGATATTGATCCGGCTGTTTCGATTGCAAAATTTAATGCATGGGGTTGGCGTATTCCATTTTTGTTTTCAATTGTACTCGTGGGCGTTTCTATTTATATCCGTTTAAAAATGCAGGAGTCTCCGCTGTTTTCTAAACTAAAATCGGAAGGCGCTATTTCTGTAAATCCACTCAAAGAAAGTTTTGGACACAAAGAAAATTTAAAAATGGTTTTACTTGCACTTTTTGGTGCAACCATGGGACAAGGAGTAGTGTGGTATACCGGTCAGTTTTATGCGCAATCATTTATTGAAAATGTTTGTAAAATAGATTTTGATCAGTCCCGTACCATTTTAATTTGGGCCATTTTATTTGGCACACCGCTATTTGTGGTGTTTGGTTCTTGGAGCGATAAAATTGGTAGAAAATGGATTATGCTAGTGGGTATGTTTTTGGCTGTTGTCACCTACAATCCTTTGTTTAAAGGACTTTTAGATCTTTCTGATACAGCAACAAAAACGGAAGTGGTAGCGGCAGCTACAACAAAAATAGATTCTGTCTCTATTCCTAATTCACAAAATTTTGTGAGAACAGTACTGTCAATAAAATCTTACACAGATGGCACCGAACTTACAACCATTACAACAGACACTTTATATTCGGATCCTGCACAAGTAACCCTAAAACCAGCTGTTAAAATAACTAAAGTGCTAGCGAATGGCATTTATTGGAAAATGGTACTCATTGTATTTATAATGATTGTGTATGTGACCATGGTATACGGCCCTATCGCTGCATTTTTAGTGGAATTATTCCCTACAAAAATTAGGTATACCTCCATGTCATTACCGTATCATATTGGTAATGGTGTGTTTGGTGGCCTCACGCCTTTTATTGCAACATTACTCACTACTATGTATACCGCAGATGCACTTGCCGGACTCCAATACCCAATTATTGTAGCCGCAGTTTCTGTAATTATTGGTACCCTGTATCTCGATTCAAAAATCAATACCAAACACGATTAAAAATATTTGCTATGAATCAAATTAAAAAACTAGCTGGCATCATTTGGCTATTATTAGGCCCTGCAAGTATTTATTTTATTGTGCGGGCGGCTGCGCATGAAATTGCAGTAAAACCAGGTGTTGATACAGTTATTCAATGGGGTGTATTTGTAGTGATATTTATTCCCATAGCTATTGGCATGAGTATTTTTGGCTACTACGCCATTAAAGGCGAATACAATCACTGATTTTATAGATTGTTTATGAAATTGAAGCGGCCGGCTCATAAAGGAATTAATATCTTTGTATTATGTCTATTGAGGTAAAAGAGGTAAGTAAAAACTACGGTACACAAAAAGCGGTACAGTCCATCAGTTTTTCTGTGGCGGCCGGTGCTGTTGTAGGTTTTTTAGGCCCTAATGGTGCAGGAAAAAGCACCACACTCAAAATGATAGCTGGCTATTTAACGCCCGATGCTGGATCGATTATCGTAAACGGAATTGATGTGGTAAAAGATCCGATTGCAGCAAAAAAGCAAATAGGATATTTGGCAGAAGCAAACCCGCTTTACTATGACATGTACGTTAAAGAATACCTCAATTTTATTGGTAAAGTGCATAGCATCGATGCACTATCAAAGGCCTTAGCAAATAGTATTGAACTTACCGGCCTTGGTAACGAGTCGCATAAGAAAATTGGTCAGTTATCAAAAGGCTATAAGCAGCGTGTGGGACTGGCCGCAGCGCTTATTCATAACCCGCCCGTTTTATTATTAGACGAGCCTACTTCTGGACTTGATCCCAATCAAATTATTGAAATCAGAAACGTAATTCGGGAGCAAGGGCAGGTAAAAACGGTGCTCTTTTCGTCGCATATACTTCAAGAAGTAGAAGCCATTTGTGCAAGCGCCCTGATATTATCAAAAGGTCAAATTGTGGCCAACGATTTATTGTCAAATCTTTTGAGTAACAAGAGCCAGAGCCTAGAATTTGTGTTTAGGTCCCTAACAAGTAGCGCAGAAACGCCTATAAATGCTTAAATTGCAACCTCAATATCATTTTAATTAGTCATAAAATAAGCAATCGAACATGAGTTACATTATTGAAGTACACGCCCGTCAAATTTTAGATAGTCGTGGAAATCCTACCGTAGAAGTTGATGTATTAACAGATGATGGCGCTATGGGACGCGCAGCTGTACCAAGTGGTGCAAGTACTGGTATCCACGAAGCTGTAGAACTTCGTGACAACGACAAGAAAAAATATGTAGGCAAGGGCGTTTTAAAAGCAGTTAAAAATGTAAACACATTGATTTCTGACGCCATTGTTGGTTTTGATATTACACAACAAGCAGCAATTGACGAGGCGCTTATTGCACTTGATGGCACACCTAACAAAAGTAAACTAGGTGCTAACGCAATGCTTGCGGTTAGTATGGCCGTTGCAAAAGCAGCAGCTGAAGAAGCAGCGCTTCCACTCTTCAGATATATTGGCGGTACCAATGCAAAAACATTGCCTATCCCAATGATGAATATTTTAAATGGTGGTGCACACGCAGATAATAAAATTGATTTCCAAGAATTCATGGTGATGCCTGTTGGTGCTTCTTCATTTAGCGAAGGCTTAAGATGGGGCGTTGAAATTTTTCACACATTAAAATCTGTGTTAAAGAAAAAGGGATACAGCACCAACGTTGGTGATGAAGGTGGATTTGCGCCAAACATTCAAAGCAACGAAGAAGCAATTGAAACAGTACTTGCTGCAATTAGTGCAGCAGGTTACAAAACTGGTTCTCAAATTGTAATTGCCATGGACGCTGCAAACAGTGAATTATGGGACGCTAAGAAAAAGAAATATGTTTTCCATAAGAGTAGCGGTAAAGTAATGAGTAGTGATGAGCTTGTGAAGTACTGGGAAAAATGGGTTAAACAATATCCAATTGCATCAATCGAAGATGGTATGGCAGAAGATGATTGGAATGGCTGGAAAGCCCTTACGCAAGCGGTTGGCAGCAAATGTCAATTAGTAGGCGACGATTTATTTGTTACCAACGTAGACCGTTTACAAACAGGTATCGATAAAAAAATTGCCAATGGATTACTAGTAAAAGTAAACCAGATTGGTACTTTAACTGAAACGATTAACGCTGTTACACTTGCGCAACACAATGGTTACAATACCATCATGAGTCATAGAAGTGGTGAGACAGAAGATACAACTATTGCTGATTTAGCAGTAGCATTAAACTGTGGTCAAATTAAAACTGGTTCTGCTTCAAGAACAGACCGTATTGCAAAATACAATCAGTTAATCCGTATCGAAGAAATGTTAGGATCAACAGCCATCTATCCAAAAGGGAAAATCAAGTTTGGCACGAAATAAAATTTTTATAATGAAAAAGGTAACATCCATACTGACCAATAAATACCTCCTCGCAGGAATATTTTTTATTGTATGGATGTTATTTTTTGACCAGCGTAATTATTTTCAGCAAAAAGAAACCATGGCCGAACTTGACAAGTTGGAAACTAAAAAAAAGTATTATCAAGAGCAAATTGAAAAAGCCAAAGCCGAACTTACCGATTTGCAAAATGATCCTGCTGCACTCGAAAAATTTGCCCGCGAACGTTACCTCATGAAACGCGATGGCGAAGACGTTTACATTATCGAAGATTCTTTAGCTCCCACAAAATAAAGCCTCACCTATCTCGTTTATAAGGGGTATGGAACCGTTTAAAGAGGAAGATTTATTGTTGTATCTCTACAAGGAGTGTCCCAAAGCCACATCCGATGCCATACATACTGCTTTAGAAGAAGGTTCTTACGAACTTGAAGAACAGTTAAAAACCCTCCGCCGTTCTATTGCCCAGCTAAATGCATTAGAACTCAAAAGACCCTCCCTTTTCTCGCTAAAAGCGGTTAAAAATTATTCTAAAAAAGGATTGGACTAGTATTTCCATGACTAAAAAAGAAAGATACGCCGGCGTCATTGCTTATTTTGAAGCGCAGGTCCCCACCCCTGAAACCGAGCTTTTATACAACAATCCTTTTGAGCTATTGGTTGCTGTAATTTTATCTGCGCAGTGTACCGATAAGCGTGTGAATCTTACTACACCTTCTATTTTTGCAAAATTTCCGACGCCACAAAAAATGGCTAAGGCAAGTTTTGACGAGATGTTTGCACTCATAAAAAGTATTTCTTATCCAAGTAATAAGTCTAAGCATTTAATTGGCATGGCTAATTTACTGCTCTCCAAATTTGGCGGCGAAGTTCCAATGACGGTAGATGAACTGGTGGAGCTTCCGGGTGTGGGTCGTAAAACGGCCAATGTGATTACCAGTGTAATTGATCAACAACCCAATATGGCTGTAGATACACATGTATTTAGGGTGAGTAAAAGATTAGGGTTGGTAGCTCAAAAAGCAAGTACGCCACTTGCCGTAGAAAAAGAACTCATAAAAAATATCCCTTCCGAACTGGTGCACAAAGCACACCACTGGCTCATATTACATGGCAGGTATACTTGTCTCGCACGAACGCCAAAATGTGACAGCTGTGGGCTGCAAGCAATCTGTCGTTACTACAACACCAAGGTTTTAAAAATCAAATCCTAGCGAGAAGTAATAGATTGGCTTTCCTTTAAATACACCTTTCATAGGCCATGCAGCATCTAGTTTCATAAAGTAGCCAAGTAGGGTACTTCTTACGCCAAATCCATAACCACCCGCAAAAGGCCCAAGTCCGCCCGCATCGAGTTTTACAACTACTGGAGAGTTGGCGTCAACAATCACGTCACCCGGGCGTTTTATACCATTATACTTTCCATTCCATGCCGTGCCTAAATCAATAAACTGCGTGAGCTGGAAGTTGCGGAGAAATGCATTATTAATGGGCTTATTAAATATAGTTGCAAAAAGCGGAAGTCTAAATTCTGAATTGATGACAAAGGCATTGTTGCCATTTGCAATATTTTGTTGGTAGCCTCTCATATTTACTGCTAAGGATTGGAACGCATAGCTCTGGTCTTGTGCTGGAAAATTTTGACCATTAAACTTTGGATTGATCCAACTATCAACACCCCCTAAGTAATAAATAATCTTTTGTCCGCCCCAAGAAAAATCAGCAGCAGCTCGGCCGGCCCAAATAAAATTCCTGTAAATTTTATAGTAGTAACGGGCATCAAAACCTAAGTTAAGCGTAGCCTTGCCATTATTCATTTCTGTTTTAACGCTTGGCATATTGATGTCAAAGAAAATTTTGTAGCGTAGTCCGTTCCAAATATTTTGTGTTGGGTTAATGGTGTTATCATGCACATACTCGATGCGCGATACCATAAATTTACTAACTGTGTCAGGGTAAGCAAGTGCACCTGGGTCTGGATAGCCTATGCTATTGTCAAAAGATTTTAAAATACCCCTATCTATACGAAGGCCAAAAGTGGCTCGTAAGCTTTTTACTTCGTTAAACGGATACGCAATATTACCTTGGAATAAATTGGTAATAAGCATGTTTGTAAAAGGAGAATTGAAATAGTTGGTTACATTACTTCTGTAATACGTTGCACCCCAATCCAATCTCTTTTTAAAGTTTTGGTAGCTAAAAATGATATCCTTGTCTTTTAAGTCGGTTCCAAAACGGATGCCTCCCATAAACTTATGATCCTCTAATAAATCGCTGGTACCAATTCTTAAATTAAAGTTGAAATTATTGCCGTTGTTTAGTTGAATGGGACCCGCGCCACCTGCATAAGGCTGATATCTATTAAGTAGTAAGTTGTTTGAAAAGCCGCTTAAAATATAGTCGCTACTAAATTTAAGTCGGTAATCAAAAAGTTTGGAGTCGCTTAAAATATTTTTTGCTTTTGCAGTTAACAGGTCTGCTCTCTTCACAGAAAAACTATCTGTAGGTTCATCGGAAAATTCAGATTGAAAAAGATTGGCTTTTGCAGAAGTGTCAATCGTTTTTTTGTAGACAATCGCTTTACCTTCTGCTGCTCTCACTTCGTCCATTACTTTTTTCATGTAAGTAGTGGGCCTAAGATTGAGGTTTCTCTTTTTAAGTGCAATAGAATCTACACGTAGTTTGTATAAAAATTTATAATCTCCTTCACGTCTTACTTCGCTCACCTGTCCTTTATCACCAGCAATTCTGGTTTCAAGTAAAGAGCTTTGGTAGTTGGTGATTGGGAATGTATAGGTAGAGTCTTTGTATACCTGAAAAAAACTAATGCTGTCCGGCTTCTCTCTTTGCCATGCATTAAGGGTAGAGTCGATTTCTTTTGGCGATGCGTTGCGAAGCATGTCGTCTCCAATATGATACAGGGTATCTAGTCCATTTCTTTGTGTTGCAAAAAATCCAGCCCATCTATTACCTACGCCATTTTCGTCGGATACAAAAGTAAAGTGGTTGGTATTGTAGCCCATGGGAAAACTCGTGTTTCCATATTTTAAATTGGTGAGCTGCGTAATTTGTTTGTTTTTGCTATTGTTTAGATAGTCTACCATAAAAACATTAAAATGGTACCTGCTTGGAATGGCAGTATCGCTATTCGGTGCATAGGGGCTAGGCCTGTTGGACGAAAATAGAATACCCGATTTGTTAGGAAAAGAAACAAAACTTGGGTGCAAGTCATCATAAACGTCGTCTGTAAACTGCGTTAATTTATTTTCTTCTATTTTATAGGTATAAATATCGGTATGACCATTTTTTGCAGCACTCATCACTACATTATTGGCGTCTAGCATATAAGAGGCATCTAAAATTTGATTGACACCCTCAATTTTTTGCTTGAATCTTTTGATGCGTGTTATCACGTCATACACAAACATTTTAATGCTACCTTCTTCCGAATAAATCACTAGTAATTTGGTGCCTTTGTTATCCCAAGCCATGATGGGATAGTTAGGGTTGATATCTCCTTGATTGGTTCTCACCCCCGATTTTAAAAGCACACGACCGTCATAAAAATTTTCCATCAGCTTTACACTGTAAATGCCTCTGTTAAATTCTACTACCGCATAATTGTTACTTTTTGGATTTGGGTTAGCCTGAAATCTGAAATAATCTTTTTTCGAAACGTCTTCCGAAATATTTAGTTGACCTTTTGGTGAATTTTTTCGCTGACGAATATCTTTTGCGTATTTATCCTGTTCATATTCCATGAATTCAGATAATACTTCTTTGAATTTCTTTTTGCAAACCTTTAAAAAAGCGCTGTTTAAGTTTTTATATATTCTGGCTAAATAAAGTAGGTAGGTAATATTTTCCTTTCTGTACTTAACACCAATATAGTTCCAGAATGCATGCCCAGCAAGAGTTGGCTTGTCAAATGCAAACTGATAAAAAGTATTGTACCTGCCACTAAGCATGGCGCTTTTAAGTGCATCGTCTTTTTCTACACTCCAATTTTCTGCTGCATACACAACATAGCCATCGAGCATCCATTTGGGTAAATCAAGTAATGCTTGGTTGCTTGCAAATTCTCCAATGTCTTCTCCAAAGAGTAAATTATCAGATAATACTTTTGCAATACCTTCTTTAATTTGTCTTTTTAAATTGGCGTGATTACCATCAAAGTAAACCACAATTTTATTGTTAACTAGCTTTGTGAGACCGCCAGCACTTTGCCAATCGGATCCAAGTCCAATATTGCTGCTCTTATAATCATCATAATTACTGTACACAATAATATTGGCCCTGCGTTGTAAAGCGTATTCCACAAAATTTTCGATTGCGCCTAATTCCTGCTCTGCTACCTGAGCTACAAACTTGCCAAGTTCTACCCCGCCTTGTGAAGTATAGGCATTAAAATTTGGTGATTGATGAAATTTCCATACCAGTTTTTTATATTGTACTCTATTTTTACCAAACTCAACAGCATTCACCTGCGCCTGGCTAAAAACAGCCAAACTACTCATGATAAAAATTAGTCCTATTCTTTTCAATTTCATATCCGAACTTTAGTGTTTTAAAATTAGTCAATTACCTTGTAAAATTTTCATAAAACGCGCATGATCCACATCAAAGCCTTCACTTTTAGCCCAATTTCAGAAAATACCTATGTTTTATACAATAACGAGGGCAAAGCTATCATAATTGACCCTGGGTGTTACTTTCCGGCTGAAGAGGAAACGTTAAAAAATTTCTTGACGGAAAATAACTTAACGCCGGTTTACTTGCTTAATACCCATTGCCACCTAGATCATGTATTTGGCAATAAATGGGTTCATGAAACCTATGGCTTGGAGTTGTATATGCACCCAAATGAGGAGGCTATGTTAGCGCTGGCGCCGGTATCTGGAGAGCGTTGGGGCTTGCCCTTTCAGAACTATGCTGGACCGCTGCATTTTTTAAATGATGGCGACACCGTATTACTTGGGGACACTGACATTCAAGTAATTTTAGCGCCAGGTCATTCGCCCGGAAGTATTTGTTTTTATATCCCCTCCCAAGGGGACTTGATGGGTGGTGACGTTTTATTTAGGGGAAGTATTGGTAGAACTGACCTACCGGGTGGCGATACAGAAACCCTGCTCACCAGTATTCGTGAAAAACTTTGGGTATTACCTGACGAAACAGTGGTGTATTCGGGACATGGGATTAAAACAACCATTGGATACGAAAAACGAAACAATCCATTTTTGTAAATGCTCGATTACTCCGCCCGATATGTTTTTAAGAGCATGAGTCCTATATTTTTATAGGGAGGTATATAGTCTTGAAAACTTGTTTTAGCAGCACCTTTTAGTTGCAGATTCATTTGTTTCCAAATGCTGCGCCAAACAATATCTTGACCTTTTTCAAGCGTCTCTGCTATCTGGCGTAAAAGAGCAGCGTTTATAACGCCTTTGCCTATTTGCTTACTCGCAATTACCTGCGTTTCAGGTGCGCGGTTTAGTACCGCTGCTAACTTTTGATAACCACCACAACTACCTAGTAGCACAAGTTTAGCACTAAAGTCAATACTAGCGACGGTATGGTTTGCATAATAGCTATGGCCTCTATGTACAATAATACTAGGCGTTATTTGCTTCTCCGACAAATAAGCCGTTAAACTGTCTTGTGCTTTTAGATCCAGTTCTTCTTTTTCATCAAGTGGTGCATTTGCAAAAATACTAACGCGGCCATTTGTGCTACTAACTTCGGTAAAATATTTTTGCTTATTTGTTTTCCAACCTGGCTTGTTAAAACTATTTATAAAAGCGTTAAATATTTGCGCACCATCTTTATCGCCATAAAAATACTGTCTGATAACTACTTTTTGTTGGTTGTTTTTTAATGTGTGAATCGAAAGAGCGCCAACATTATTGAGTAGTGTATGCGTCGTGTTATTTGTTGTATTGTCTTCTACAAAAGCTGTGCACAATTCATCTAATAAAGCATAGAGACTGCTATATTTATTTTTTCTAATTTCTGTAAGTAATAAATTTTGCAAGCTTGTATCTGTGATACTAGAAAAAGCATCTGCAACGTCAACGGCGTCTTCTAATGTAGGCGCCTTGTTCAAATCACGCACAAAAATGCGCATATAATAACCACTTGTGTCTTGTGGCATATGGGATAAAAAATTTTGAAGCGTATTGTAATTGGCTGCTAGGGCAATAAATTTTTTAAAATAATCTTGATGCACCACGCTGAGTAAATCACTTGTAGTTTTGGTCCCAAGTTTTTGAATAATGAGCGGGTAAATGCCTGATACAAAACTAGAAGTATAAAGTTCGTCGGCGCCTAGAACTGCTATGTAATAGAGTTCTTGAGGGGTTAAATTGTTTAGTTTTTTGAACCGAATACTAGTTGCCTCTGTTTGGTGTAAACCATTGATATCATTAACATACAGCTCCATTACAAGACTTTTGAGTTTCGATAAAAGCGCTGCTTCTGCCACAAATTTGTCTCCTTCTTTTTTTCTTTGCACCTGTTGAACTCTCGTATGTACCAGTAGTCTAAAATAATTTTCGGATTGGTCTTGAGGAATAAGCGGCGTGATGGTATCGATACTCATTTTACCGGCATAAAGCGCGTCTAAGAACGGAAAATAATAACGCCCCGTTTTCATAAATGCTAGCCTGCCAATCCATTTAACAAGTGGATGATTAATAGACTGAATTTTTTTGCCAAGCGCGCTTGGTGCTGCCGCATAATTGTATATCAATTCTGCATTTTTAAAAGCAGCGGAAATAAGTAAACTATCAGCGTATCTATTACTTGAAATTTCAGGGCCTTGCTTATCTAATATTTGCAGTATTTGCTCCGGATTGTTCTGACAGTTTTTTAACACGATGATGTCCCTAGAAGCGCCGTACCCTATATTGTCAGTAAAACTTCCAGTAGACAGTAAAATACTTCCTATGCTCACATTTTCATTTTCTATAACAGCGCTCATATTAAGCCCTTTTGCGCTTGTATGCATAGCTGTGGCAAATGCACGAATGCATGTTATAACTTCTTCGGGTTTTATTTTATTGAGTTTTAGTCCTAACTGAATTTCAGACAATAAATTATTGAAGCCGCGTAACCATTTATACTTTTCATTGTCGCGTAGCGCTGTATTTAATTCAATCCATTTTCTATTTTCAAAAACCGCAAATTGTATGCTATCTCTTAATGATAATTTTTGCGCAATAGAAGGATGACTGATGAGCGCTTTTTCGTTTTCAATGATATAGTCGTGACTTAACCCCCTCATGGTAGGAATGGGTGGCATTTGATCGTCCTTTTTTGTGGATTGAGCTGCAAGAGTCATAGTGCATAGGACTGCCCAAACCAATAAGGTTATTTGCAAGTAAACCCCTTTAAATATTTTGCCCTTGTTTTTCATTTGAAATCTTGTAAAAATACAACCTTATAAACCAGTTGGGGCCTTATTTTGTTAAAGCAGCCTTAAAAGGCTTAACAATTACATAATATTCCCAAAAGATGGCTTTACCAATCTTTAAAATTAAATTTGTGTAAACTATCTATCTATTATGGCTGCCGCCCCCACTAAAAAAATATTGATTGCCGACGACGAACCCGATATTTTAGAAATAGTTGGCTATAATTTGCAAAAAGAAGGCTACGAGGTACACCCTGCAAAAAATGGCGACGAAGCCGTGGATTTAGCAAAAAAAATAAAACCAGATTTACTGATACTTGATATTATGATGCCTAAAAAAACGGGTATCGAGGTTTGTGAAATATTACGTGCTCAAACTGCATTTAAAGAAACGCTCATTATTTTTTTAACAGCTATGAGTGACGAAGCATCACAAATAACGGGGCTCGAAATTGGTGCAGACGATTATGTCAATAAACCCATTTCTCCCAAAGTACTTGTAAGTCGAGTGAACGCTTTATTTAGAAGAGTATCCACTAAAGAAGTTTCTTCTGTCATGCAGTTTGGTTCTATGCGAATTGATACCGTAAAATTTATGGTAACCATTGGTGGTGATGACAAAGTATTGGCTAAAAAAGAGTTTGAATTACTTCATTTGTTGGCTTCCAGACCTGGCCGCGTTTTTTTACGCAACGAAATTCTCTCACAAATTTGGGGAAACGAAGTGATTGTAGGCGACCGTACCATCGACGTACACATCAGAAAAATTCGTCAAAAATTAGGGATCGACTGTATTACCACTGTTAAAGGCGTGGGATATAAGTTTGATTTACCTTAATTTGCAGCATGAAAAACTTTTCCATTCAGCAGTTGGCAGCCTTAGCGGCAGCTATCATAGCGCTTGGTTTTTCTGCCACTATTGGTTTCATTTACCATAGTTGGTTTCATTTTGGGGTTACTTTTTTAACCACAGGCATCGCATCTTATTTACTGATCCGTTATATTTTTGAAATTTTTGTAAACCGAAAAATCAAACTTATTTACAAGCTCATATACCAAACAAAAGCAACGAAAAGAGAGGAAACTTATTTCAAGTATATTTTGCCAAAAAAAGAACTCGATGAAGTAGGAGATGAAGTAGTACAATGGGCCGAACAGAGAAGTGCCGAAATTGAACAACTTAAAACCAACGAAAACTACCGCAAAGAATTTTTACAAAACCTATCACACGAAATTAAAACCCCCATTTTTGCGATTCAAGGATATGTAGACACTTTATTAGATGGTGCACTCGAGAGTCCAGAAACGGCTGTTCGCTTTTTAAAAAATGCGTCTAAAAATGTAGACCGGATGGTAAATCTGGTAAAAGATCTCGATGAAATTGCAAAGCTTGAAATGGGGGAACAACCCTTAAATCAAGAAGCCTTTTTTATACAAGATATCATCAAAGAAGTATTTGATGCTTTATCTATTAAGGCGGCTAGACAAAACATTAGTTGCGGTTTTAAAAAAGGATCGGAAGGTCAAACATTGGTATTTGCTGACAAAGAAAAAGTACGTCAAGTACTCAATAATTTAGTAATCAATGCTTCTAAATACGGAAAGCAAGACGGTTCCATTGTAGCAAGTGTTTACAAAACTGATGAAGACCATGTGCTCATCGAAATTAGCGACGATGGCATTGGTATTGCAGAAGAACATTTACCCCGTATTTTTGAACGTTTTTACAGAACCGATAAAGGACGAAGTAGAGATGCAGGTGGAGCAGGAATTGGACTTGCTATATGTAAACATATTATTGAAGCGCATGGTCAAACTATCCATGTGCGTAGTAAATTAGAAATAGGCACCACCATTGGATTTACACTAGCAACTACTGCATAATTCTTTTTCTATATTCCCAATCTCTGCCTATTTTGCAGACTTAATACGCATTTCAAATGGCTAAAATATTAGTAACGGGCGGTTGTGGTTATATAGGTTCACATACCATTGTAGATTTGTTGGCAAATGGATTTGATGTGATTTCTATCGACAACTTTTCTAGGTCCTCTAACTATGCAGTAGCAGCCATAGAAAAAATCACAGGTAAGCATATTAAAAATTACGAAGTAGATTTAAAAAACTTTGATGATACATTAGCGGTTTTCCAAGAAAACCCGGATATCGCTGGCATTATTCACTTTGCGGCATATAAGGCCGTTGGTGAATCGGTTCAGGAGCCTTTGTTTTATTATGAAAACAATATTGGATCACTCGTAAACATTTTAAAGTGTGTGCAGGAATTTGATATTCCTCATTTTGTATTTTCATCTTCTTGCACCGTGTATGGCAATCCGGATACGTCACCAGTTACTGAAATTTCAGAAGTTAAAAAAGCAGAATCGCCCTATGGTGCCACCAAGCAAATGGGTGAAGAAATATTACAAAACATCGCTGCAGCAGGCGGTGCAAATGTTATTTTACTTCGTTATTTTAATCCAGTAGGCGCACACCCATCGGCACTTATTGGTGAACTACCTATTGGCAGACCACAAAATTTAGTGCCTGCTATTACACAAACTGCGATTGGTAAACTTCCAAAAATGATGGTGTATGGTAACGATTATCCTACGCGCGATGGTAGTTGCATTAGAGATTATATCCATGTTTGTGATATTGCCAGTGCACATACGCTTGCACTACAATATTTGTTAGCAGATAAAAATGCAGAGGCTTGTGAAATTTTTAATTTGGGAACAGGAAACGGCATTTCTGTTCTTGAAGCCATTCAAACTTTTGAAGCGGTAAGTGGCACATCTCTAAATTATGAAATTGGTCCGCGCAGGGCTGGAGATATTGTGGCTATTTATGCCAACAATGAAAAAGCCATCAGTAAGCTCGGTTGGAAAATTAATTATTCTATAGAGGATATGATGCGTACAGCCTGGGCTTGGGAAAAAGAAGTACAATTAAAAGAATCGATAGCAAAAAACTAGTTTATTGTACAAGCATTTTTTCGGCGTTTTCTGCCATTTGCAATGCCTCAATAAATTCTTCAATTTCACCTCCAACAACAGCGTCTAAATTGTAGGATGTTAAACCAATGCGGTGGTCTGTAACCCTTCCCTGTGGCCAGTTATAGGTTCTTATTTTGGCACTTCTATCGCCAGTACTTACGAGTGTTTTACGCCTTGTAGAAATTTCTTCTTCTTGCTTGCGCACCTGCTCTTCGTATAATTTGGTACGAAGCATATTCATTGCTTTTTCGCGGTTACCAAGTTGTGATCTTTCTGTTTGACAAACCACCACAACACCGGTAGGAATATGCGTTAAAAAAACTTTTGTTTCTACTTTGTTTACGTTCTGTCCACCCGCACCACCACTTCTGGCAGTTTCCATTTTTACGTCACTCTCTTTTAATTCAAAATCCACTTCTTCTGCTTCAGGCATTACAGCAACAGTTGCAGCTGATGTATGAACACGACCTTGTGTTTCTGTATTAGGAACCCTTTGCACACGGTGTACACCACTTTCAAATTTGAGGGTACCATACACGTCTTCTCCAGTTACTTCAAGTATCACTTCTTTATAGCCACCAACGGTACCTTCACTTTCACTAACCACGGCTGTCTTCCACCCTTTTTTAGCGCAGTAACGGAGATACATACCTAGTAAATCACCTGCAAATAAACTGGCTTCGTCTCCACCAGTTCCTGCTCTAATTTCTAAAATGGCATTTTTGTCGTCCTGCGGATCTTTAGGAATTAAGAGTTTGGTTAAAGTGGCTTCTAGTTGTTCTTTTTGAGTTTCTAAATCTGGTAATTCCATTTTAGCCAACTCGCGCATATCTTCATCACTGCTACTTTGGCTTTCTTTGGCAAATGCATAATCGGCAAGCACCCTTACATATTTTTCGTAAGGCTGTACAATTTTTTCTAATGAACGGTATTCTTTACTATATGCTCCAAACTGTTTTTGGTCATTAATAATTTCGGGATTGGTAAGGGCAATGCCTACCTGGTCAAAACGTGCTTTTATGGCTTCTAACTTATCGAGCATAGGGTATTGTAGTTCTTATTGGAGGGCAAATTTACGTTATTCAGGTGGAGATTTTCAACCTAAATGAGTCTAAAGAATACTTATCTTCCCGTATAATTTTAGATATATGCGTTACAAACTCACTTCAGTACTAGCTTTTATTCTTTTTTTAGCACTTTCAGTGCAGGCTCAATTGCCTAGCCAAGCCGCTGATATCCTTATTAAAAATGCCAAAATATTAGATGGCACTGGAAATTCATGGTTTTATGGCGATATCGCTATTGGTGGCGGTAAAATCATCCAAATTGGAAAACTGTCTAATTGGAATGCTAAAAAAGTAATTGATGCCACAGGCCTTGTAGCAGCCCCAGGTTTTATAGATGTGCACACACATATTGAGGGCGATGAAGTTAAAAATCCGGAGGCAACTAATTTTATTTATGATGGCGTAACTACGGTTATTACGGGTAATTGCGGATCGTCTGATGCAAATATTGGAAGATACCTCCATAAAATTGATAGCCTACAAACTTCTGTTAATGTGGCTGTGCTTGTTGGGCATAATGATGTAAGAAAAAAAGTAATGGGAAGAGCTAGTAGAAACCCTACAGAAGCAGAAATGCAAGCCATGGAAAATATTGTTGACAAGGCAATGCGTGATGGAGCCGTTGGGATGTCTACAGGACTTATTTATATTCCGGGAACGTATTCTACCACCGAAGAAATTGTGCGATTGGCAAAAGTAGCGGCAAAATATAATGGCGTTTACGCATCGCATATGCGTGACGAAGGAGATAGTGTAGTAGCCGCAATTGAAGAAGCGCTCTATATTGGAACTGCTGCAAACATGCCTGTTCAAATTTCTCATTTTAAAGTAAGTGGTCAACAAAACTGGGGCCGAAGTAGTGAAACCCTGCCACTTATTATGAATGCGAGAAAAAATGGACTCGACGTAACCATCGATCAATATCCGTATACCGCAAGTAGTACTTCTTTGAGTACACTGATGCCGGACTGGGTCCTCGCAGACGGTCAAGACTCAATAGTAGCAAGGCTTGCAAATCCAGCCATTCGAAAAGAAGTAACTGCCTATATGCTAGCGCGACTCGCAAAACGAAAATTGAAACATTTTAGTTACCCAGTAGTAGCTAGTTATAAATCAGACAGTTCATTAAATGGAAAAAGTATTGAAGAAGTAAATGTTTTTTTAGGAAGAAAGCATAGTGCTAAACAAGAAGCTGAAACGATTATTGAAATGATGGAAAAAGGTGGCGCTTCGATGGTATTTCATGGCATGAGTGAATCAGATATTAAAGCTATAATGCGCTATCCTTTTAATATGTTTGCTTCTGATGCTAGTATTCGTGTGTACAAAGAAGGCAATCCACATCCCAGAGGCTATGGTACTAATGCAAGGGTGTTAAAAAAATATGTGCGTGAAGAAAATGTAATTGGACTGGAAGAAGCCGTGCGCCGCATGACATCACTCCCAGCACAAAAATTTGGATTTGCTGATAGAGGTTTACTTCGTCAAAATTTCGCTGCAGATATTGTTTTATTTAATGAAGCAGAAGTAGGCGACAGGGCTGAGTATAAAAATCCACACCAATATGCAACAGGATTTAATTACATTATTGTAAATGGCGTTGTTACGGTAGATGCGGGTGTGCACACAGGCGCAAGAGCTGGCGTGGCTATCAGAAAATAAAAACGATTTTTTTATTCTTCGATATGCTTTTGAAAGCTAATATGGTATTCCTGAATTTGTGTTGGGTTTGTGGGCGTAAGTGTAAAGCTAATTTTTATGCTTCCGTTTTTTGCATGGATATAATAATAACCTCGCAGTTCATTTTCCGGCATAAAATTTCCAGTTCCAGTAACCGGTCCAGCTGCTTCAAATATTGAACTCGCTTCTTTAATTAACGCGTCTATTTTATAATCATCAAAAAAGTTTTGGGCAAATAAATTAGAAGCTACTGCGTTTTTCCAACTAGGCAAAAGCGCCGTTAATTGTGTTTGTGCATTTTTTAATGCTGCAGATGCTGGTAAAATTCTGGGTTGTAAATTTACATTGCTCATTCTTAATATGGTATCAATAACCATGGTATTGAGTACTGCTGTTGGCGCATAGGTTACGTTTGCCAGCAGTATGACACCTAATCCATATTCTGGAAGGATTCTCCAGTTGCTTCCAAATCCGGGAAGTCCACCACTATGCGCAATGCTGGTTCGGCCTGAGCAATCTTTTAACCAGCTTAATCCATAACCATAGGCGGCCGTTGTTGCACAAGCTCTACCAGATGGATATTTGTAAGTCGCATTAAGTCCAATAAATCTACTAGGCTGGTGCATTTCTCTAATGGAGCTTCTGCTAATGGGCCCAGTGCTAGGGCCGTTTCGGGCTGGCCAGGCATCTAAATGAAGCGATACATATTTACTAAAAGATTCCAGACTTGTAATCATACCACCCATGGCGCCATAAATACCATCGTGTAATAAAGGTTCTTCAGTCCAGCTGTTATTGATCCATCTATAACCGTGTGCGAGCTTTGCATCATCAATGTTAGAAAATTCCCAACTGGCTTCCATATTAAGTGGCTTCCAAATATTTTCTTTGATATACACGCCATAATTTTTACCCGTTACTTTTTCTATGATATAGCCAAGCATGGTAAAACCAACATTGCTATATTCATACGATAAACCAGTAGCAGTAGAAAAATGTATACCTTTTTTGATGAAGGATAAAAATTCTTGAGACGTTTTTTCTAGCTGGCGATCGCCCCAAGGATTGTCTTCTGGAAACCCTGCTGCGTGTGTGAGTAAATCTCTAATGGTGATGGGCGCTGCATCTGTGGTGAGTCCCTGATTTTTTAATTCAGGAATATACTTACTGGCTTTATCGTCAAGGTTTAATTTGCCTTCATCTCTTAGTTTTAAAATGGCCATAGCCGTAAAACTTTTAGACATGGAAGCAATTCTAAACATGCATTTACTGGTAGCAGGTACTTTGGTTTGCAAATTGGTATAGCCGCCACTCGTCTCATACACTAGCTTTCCGTCTAGTACGATACCAAAGCTGTAGCCTGGAAAATGATGCGCTGCTGCATAATTTTGCACCATCTTTTCAACTACTGGAAATGCGATGCTCAGTTTTTCTAGTCTATTACTGTCTTTAAAGTAAGGAGGTTGATAACCCACTTGTGCCGCAATAAAAAATGGTAGCAACCCAAAAGCTGCTACCATTTTAAATATCAATAATTTATTTTGTTGCATTAATCTCTGCTTGATAATTTACTAAGTAATCTTAAGATTTCTAAATATAACCATACAATGGTTACCATCAAACCAAAAGCTGCATACCACTCCATAAATTGAGGAGCGCCTCTCTCAGCACCCTGCTCAATCATATCAAAATCTAAAATTAAATTCAGTGCTGCAATTGCTACAATGAACAAACTAATACCAATGCTTAACATAGAGTTATCTCTCACAAAACTTACGTCAACACCAAATAAGCCAAGTACCCATGTAAGTAAATAAAAAATAGCAATGCCAAGCGTCGCGCTCATAATCATCGACTTAAATTTTTCGGAAGCCTTAATCACTTTAAAAGTATAAAGCAAAAACATAGCAACAGCTACACCAAATGTTAGACCTACTGCTTGTACCACAATGCCAGGGTAAAAAGCGTCGTTAAACAGTTTTGAAATAGCGCCTAAAAATAAGCCTTCAAGTATTGCATACGCTGGAGCTAATGCAGGTGCCCAATTAGGTTTAAAACTAATGGCTAGTGCTGTTATTAATCCACCTATAACACCCACAATCATAAGGGTTTGTGCAAGTGAAGGGTTGTTTTGATCAATTAAATGCCAAGTGTAGCCTGCGCCTGCAATTACACCAATGAGCATAAGTCCAAATTTGTTCATGGTGCCTCTAACAGACATCGTGCCTTCTGCGTTTGCCTGTGCATGACCGGCTTTGTCAAACATTTTTTCTGAAAGGGTAGGATTTCCTGATTCAAATAGTGCCATGGTTGTTTAATTTTTGTTACCCAAATATACAATAAGATTTATTTTAATAAACGACTCTTTTAAAGACTTTAACAGTTAAAAAACCATTTGCTACCTCCTCAGTAAATTGTAACTTTACCGCAATTAAAGAAGCTCATGGAAAAGAAGGAAACATTACTGCAAGACGTCGTAATTAAGTTTGCTGGTGACAGTGGAGACGGTATGCAATTAACGGGTCAGCAGTTTACCAATAACACCGCGTTACTTGGTATTGATCTGGCTACTTTTCCGGACTTCCCCGCAGAAATTCGTGCTCCTATTGGAACGCTTCCAGGTGTGAGTGGATTTCAACTTCGGTTTTCTAGTGACCGTGTTTTTACACCTGGCGATGATTGTGATGTACTTGTGGCGATGAATGCTGCAGCATTAAAAGTAAATTTAAAAGCCATTAAAAAAGGCGGAAAAATAATTGCCAATGTAGATGGTTTTGATGCAAAAAATTTACGCCTTGCCAATTATCCAGATGGCGTGAACCCCTTAGAGGACGGCAGTTTGGAAGGTTTTGAACTCATCAAAGTAGATGTTACCAAACTTACCCGTGAAGCTTTAAAAGATTTTACAGACTTAGGTACCAAAGAAAGAGACCGTGCAAAAAATATGTTTGTACTCGGTCTTATTTATTGGATGTATAATAGAAATTTAGACAACACGATTACCTTTTTAAATGAAAAATTTGGTAAAAAAGATACCATCTTACAAAGTAATATTAAAGTGCTGCAAGCCGGTTTTAATTATGGCGACACTACCGAAACTTTCTCTAGTCGTTACCGGGTAGAAAAAGCAAAAATGGTACCCGGAACCTACCGTAGTATTATGGGTAATCAGGCCCTTTCTATGGGTTTAATTGCAGCAAGTGAAAAATCAGGCTTGTCTATTTTTTTAGGCACGTATCCCATTACACCCGCTTCAGATATTTTACACGAACTGAGTAAGCACAAGGCTTTTGGTATTAAAACCTTTCAGGCCGAAGATGAAATTGCAGGTATATCTGCAGCCATTGGCGCTAGTTATGGTGGTTCTATAGGAATAACCACTACATCTGGGCCGGGTATGGCACTTAAGACCGAAGCGATGGGCCTTGCAGTGATGTTAGAAATCCCACTCGTTATTATAAATATTCAACGCGGTGGTCCTTCTACCGGACTTCCTACCAAAACAGAGCAGAGTGATTTGTTACAAGCCTATTATGGCCGTAATGGAGAATGCCCAATGCCAATTGTTGCCTCTTCAACACCTAGCGACTGTTTTGATGCTGCTTATGAAGCCGTACGTATTGCTGTGCAACATATGACCCCTGTTATACTATTAAGTGACGGATATATTGCCAATGGCGCGGAGCCATGGAAATTTCCTGTTGCTGCAGATTTAGCGCCTATACAAGTGAACTTTAAAACAACACTTGATGAAGGGGAAACAAAATTCATGCCGTATAAAAGAGATGAAAAATTGGTGCGTCCATGGGCTGTTCCGGGAACGCCAGGTTTTGAACACCGCATTGGTGGTATCGAAAAACAAGACATTACAGGTAATGTGAGTTACGATCCGGATAATCACCAGCACATGGTAAACACCCGCCAGGCCAAAGTAGATAAAATTGCAGACTATATTCCGCTTCAACAATTAGACAGTGGTGCAGCCACGGGTAAAGTATTAGTACTAGGTTGGGGCTCTACCTATGGTGCTATTAAAACGGCTGTTACAGAATTACAAGCCGCTGGACATGCGGTAAGCCATGCACATATTAAATACATGCGTCCGTTCCCTAAAAATTTAGGAAGCATTATTGCCGGATTTGATAAAGTATTAATCCCTGAACTAAACAATGGTCAACTCATTAAAATAATAAGAGACCAGTATTTAGTAGATGCAAAAGGGTACAATAAGGTAATGGGCATTCCAATCACCAAAGGTGAAATTATAGAGACCGTATTAAATATGCTTTAATAGACTAGTCTTTGTTGCCTGCCGAAAATATTTGATCTACGGCGCCACCGAGCATTGGAAATTTTTCTTTTACAAAACCAGCAATAGTTGCAATGGCTTGTTGTGCTTGTTCTGGCGTTAATGCAGCTTCTTTAACTAAGCGTTCTACTAATTCGTTCATATCAATTGTTTTAAGCAACTTTTAGAGAACTAAGTTTGCTTTTGCTAAACTTTTGTTCTGCGTAATCAAGGGTAACAATAAATTTTTTCGTGTCGGTGCCCGGAAGTTCAAACATTGCGTCCGTTAAAATACTTTCACAAATACTTCTAAGGCCTCTTGCTCCAAGTTTATATTCCATGGCTTTGCCTACCATAAAATCAAGCACTTCCTCTTCAATAAAAAGTTCAATACCTTCTAGTTCAAATAAACGGTGGTATTGTTTGAGCAATGAATTTTTAGGCTCGGTTAAAATGCTGCGTAATATGTCAGCATCCAATGGCTCTAAGTGGGTTACCACTGGAAGTCTTCCCAGTAATTCAGGAATGAGTCCAAAGCTTTTTAAATCTTGCGCATTGATAAATTGCAATAAATTTTTTCTTGCATTTTCCTGCTCGTCTTTATTAACGCTAAAGCCAATGGCATTGGTGTTAATACGTCTTGCAATTACTTTATCGATGCCATCAAAAGCGCCACCGCAAATAAATAAAATATTTTTAGTGTCTACCTTAATCATTTTTTGTTCAGGGTGCTTGCGACCACCTTGAGGTGGCACGAGCGCTTCTGTGCCCTCGAGCATTTTTAATAAACCTTGCTGCACACCTTCGCCACTTACATCCCGTGTAATTGAAGGGTTGTCTCCTTTGCGCGCTATTTTATCAATTTCATCTACATATACAATGCCTCTTTCGGCGGCGGTTACGTCGTAATCACAGTTTTGTAATAATCGCGTAAGCATACTTTCAACGTCTTCCCCTACATAGCCTGCTTCTGTAAAAACAGTGGCATCTACAATCGCAAAAGGAACATTTAAAAGTCTGGCGATAGTTTTTGCAAGTAATGTTTTACCAGTACCAGTTTCACCCACCATAATAATATTGCTCTTTTCAATTTCAACATCATCGGCTTGTGGTTTTTGTGCCACACGCTTAAAGTGATTGTAAACCGCTACAGACAAGATTTTTTTTGCATCATCCTGACCAATAATGTATTCGTCTAAAAACTTTTTTATTTCTATGGGCTTTCGCACATTGAGTTTAAAGTTTCCTTTGTCACCCTCTTTTTTAACCGTCACTTCTTGAGCGATAATTTCTTGGGCATGCTCTACACAGTTTTCGCAAATATGCGACTGCTGCCCTGCAATGAGAATTTTTACCTCATCACGGCTTCTGCCACAAAAAGAACAGGTTAATTGATTTGCTTTTGCCATAAAACGTTTGCTCCTTATATCTTTTCTAGTACACTATCCACAATGCCATACGCCACGGCTTCTTTAGCGTCCATCCAGTAATCACGATCAAAGTCTTTCATGATTTGATCTACTGTTTTGCCACAGTTTTCAGCTAAAATGCGCGCACCAATCGCTTTTGTTTTTATAATTTGTTCGGCCTGAATTTCAATATCGGCGCTTTTGGCTTGCATGTAACCACCAAGGCTAGGTTGGTGAATCATCACTTCGCCATGCGGATAAATAAAACGCTTGCCTTTGGCACCAGCACTTAATAAAATAGAACCCATGCTAGCCGCAAGTCCCATACAAATGGTAGATACCGGACTCTGAATGAGCTTCATGGTATCATACATCACCATACCACTAGTCACAATGCCACCTGGGCTATTGATGTAAAATTTAATTTCTGCACCTGGCTTATCTGCGTCTAATAATAACAGTTTGTTCACTACATCTTTAGCAGAATTGTCATCCACTACACCCCATAAATAAACGGTTCTCTTTTCAAAGAAAAGTTTTTCCATTTTTTTCATGAGCATGCCGTTGTTTACAGGCTTGTCTTCTTTTACCGATTCTTCCTCGTCTTCCATTAAGTATGGATTTATAATATATTTTAAGTCTGTCATGGCGTTGTTATTTTTTTTCTTTGCGTGGGTTGGTTAATAATACTTCATCTACCAGTCCATATTCTTTTGCATCTGCTGCGGTCATCCAAAAGTCTCTATCGCTATCTTTTGCAATTGTAGCTTCGTCTTTACCAGTATGATGTGCTGTGATAGCATATAATTCTGATCTTAATTTTTTAATTTCTCTTGCAGTGATTTCAATATCTGTTGCTTGACCACCAATGGCGCCACTAGGTTGGTGCATCATGATACGACTATGCTTTAGAGCAGTGCGTTTTCCTTTAACACCAGCGCATAATAAAATTTGTCCCATGCTTGCTGCCATGCCCGTGCAAATAGTGGCAACGTCTGGTCCAATAAACTGCATGGTATCATAAATGCCAAGACCAGCATATACACTACCTCCTGGGCTATTGATATACATTTGAATATCGCGGGTACGGTCGGTGCTTTCTAAAAACAATAGCTGCGCTGTAACAATATTTGCTACATAGTCGTTAATACCTTCGCCCAAAAATATAATACGGTCCATCATTAAACGTGAAAACACATCCATGCTAGCCACGTTCATGGGGCGCTCCTCAATAATATAAGGAGTAAGGTTGGTTACCTGGCTATAATTGTGGAGTGTTGCACTACTAATTCCGCGGTGCTTAATAGCATACTGCTCAAATTCTTTTCCTAGATTCATATACTTTCATTTTCGCTTTGAAGATAAGTTATTTGCTTTTCATAAAAAAAGCCGGGTTACCCCAGCTTTTTCCTATGATTTTATAAGATTAGTGGTGGTGATTGTGCAATTTTTTTGCAAAATCTTCGGCGCTAATGCTTTCTTCTTTGGCAGAAACCTGTGTTTCAATGATGCCAAATAATTTTTCGGTACTAATGCGGTGGTAGCTATCCTCCACAAATTTGCGGTCTTGCATCATGCGGTTTGCATAATCTTCAACCCATTGTTGGTTGTCACCTAATGCACCAAGTTGTCCGCCCATGTAACTAAACAATTGTTGCTTAGCAAAATCACGGATATCGTCAGGCATTACTTCAATTTTATTATCGGCAGCTAATTTACTACTTACGAGTGTCCACTTTAATTGACCAGCAAAACTTGGGTAATCTGCTTCCGCTTCCGCTTCTGTTTTTGGTTTTTCGCCACCTGTTTGTAACCAACGCTTTAAAAATCCTTCTGGTAATTCCATTGGGGTATGGTCTACAAAGTGGTGGTAAATTTGGTCGTGAATTTGATTGCGAGATTGCGCATCATAATACGTTTCCATTTCCTTTTTTACTTCTGCAGTAAATTCTTCGGCAGTTGCAATAGCGGCGTTTGGATATACGCTTGCAAAAAATTCAGCGTTCATTTCAGCCTTTTCTACTAGACCTACCTTTGTAATTTGTAAGCTAAAATATTTATCAGCATCTGCATCTGTTAAACCTAAATCAGCTAAAATTGCTTCTTTTTCTTTTGCTTCAAACGCTTTGCCCAATTGCAATACAACGCTATCGTCGTTTTTCTTTCCTATTAAATTCTTTCTAAATTTAGGCTCAAAATATTTAACAAGTAAAGAATTGTCTTTTGTAATGCCACCTTCAACAGCTACGCCAGCTTTATCGCACTCAACAAATTTTACGTTGAGTACATTGTCATCACCAGTTACAGCTTCAGGCTCTGTCATTTTACCACTACGAATTTGTAAACGCTCAAGTTCGTCTTGTAACATTTGATCCGTAACATTTATTTTATAGCGTGTAACTTTTACTTTTTTAACGTCAATATCTACTGCTGGCTTAAGTCCAATTTCAAAAGCAAACGTATAGCTCTCTGGATTGTTGATGTCCATATTGCGTAACTCGCTATCTAAAGGAAGTGGTTGCGCAAAAATATCTAGTTGTTCTGCTTGTAAGTAGCTGTTTAATTCCTGCTCAACTGTTTTTAAAACTTCATCTGTAAAAACGCTTTGACCGTACATTTTTTTAACAAGTCCTGCAGGCACCATTCCTTTTCTAAAACCAGGAATATTTGCTGTTTTTGCATATTTTTTGAGGCTCACTTCAAAATTACCTAAGTAGTCGGCCTTGTCTAAGGTTACTGTTAGTTTGTCTGTAAGCTTTGCAATGTTCTCTCTCGTAACTTTTGCCATGTCTTCTTATTTATAAGGTTTTGCCTGAGGCCCAAATAGGCCAAAGGGGTTAAATGGGCTGCAAAGGTAAGAATTGTAGGCTAAAAACAGCTCTATTATTTGCCAAAAGCGGCAATATTGCT
>JBIISK010000047.1:0-16899 GCA_044341045.1 Sediminibacterium sp.
TTCCCAAAGAGGGAATGCTAGATGAAATGCGTCACGAACTTAGGGGGCTGCTCAATACAAAAATTGGATCCTAGTATACTTGATTATAAAGCCTTTTGCATTTCATAATGCGGAATGGTTACTTCTTCAAATTCATCCCCTATAATCTCGTAGCCAAGTTTTTGGTAAAAGCCAACTGCTGTTTTACGGGCATGCATATGTAGCATTTTATAACCTCTATCGCGGGCTACGTTTTCGGCAAAATTCATAATGACTCTTCCAATCCCTTTTCCTTGAAGGCCAGAAACCACAGCCATTTGACGCAAACGAATGGCCGTTTTATTATCGGGGGTTAAAATACAGCAACCTTCTAGATCGTCATCTTCAAAAAAACCAATTAATATATCATCTTTTTCTTTGTCTAAATCGGCTTGATCAAAGGTGAGACCAAGTGGATTACGCAGTATTTGGAACCTTAAATCAACCATTTTCTGGTAAGAAGGCGATCCAAATTCAATTATTTTTAATGACATATTCGGCGCTTTAACTACAATATAGGCATGATTTTCATGATTTTAGACGCTACATCTCCTTTTGTGCATAATTGAGCTGTAGGACTGTGGAAACAAAAATGCCCGAAAAGATTGCTTATTTAACAAAAAGTATATTTTTGCGCCGTAAACAAAACTTTTTACAATGTCAGACATCGCAACAAGAGTTAAGAAAATCATCGTTGACAAATTAGGCGTAGATGAAGCAGAAGTTACAAATGAAGCTTCTTTTACCAATGACCTCGGTGCAGATTCACTCGATACCGTTGAGTTAATTATGGAATTCGAAAAAGAATTCAATATTTCTATTCCAGACGAGCAGGCTGAAACCATTACTACAGTTGGCCAAGCTGTTGCCTACTTGGAAGAGCACGCTAAATAAGCATTCTATTTAGGAATAATTTTTTTAATCCGCCTTTCTAAAGTTTTTTGCTTTGAAAGGCGGATTATCACTTAATCAGGTTTAAGTTATGGCACTTAAAAGAGTTGTTGTTACGGGAATTGGTACGCTAACCCCAATTGGAAATAATCTAAATGATTATTGGAACAATTTATTAGCGGGCGTTTCGGGAGCAGCACCTATTACTCTTTTTGACGCTTCAAAATTTAAAACACGTTTTGCGTGTGAGATTAAGGGCTTTGATCCAACTGAATTTATGGATCGCAAAGAGGCCAGAAAATTAGACCGTTTTGCACAAATTGCCCTTGTAGCCAGCGATCAAGCTGTTGCAGATGCGGGTATCACAAAAGACAATGTAGATCCTGACCGTGTAGGTGTCATTTTTGCAAGTGGCATTGGCGGTCTTGTAACTTTTCAAGAAGAAGTATTAAACTTCGCTGCAGGGGATGGAACACCTCGTTTCAATCCTTTCTTTATTCCAAAAATGATTTTAGATATTGCTGCCGGACAAATTTCCATGCGTCATGGATTTAGAGGTCCTAACTATGCAGTGGTAAGTGCTTGTGCTTCTAGTACCAACGGTATTGTTTGCGCAGTAGATACCATTCGATTAGGAAAAGCAGATATCGTTGTTGCTGGTGGTGCCGAAGCTGTAATTGGTGAAGCAGGTATTGGTGGTTTTAACGCCATGAAAGCCATGAGTGAGCGCAACGATGACCCAGCAACTGCTAGCCGCCCTTACGATAAAGACAGAGATGGATTTGTAATGGGAGAAGCTGCAGGTGCTCTTATTTTAGAAGATTATGACCACGCTGTTAAACGTGGCGCAAAAATATATTGTGAAATTGCGGGTGGTGGTGCTACCGCAGATGCGTATCACTTAACAGCTCCTCATCCAGAAGGACTTGGTGCATTAAACGTAATGCGCGCTGCACTTAAAGATGCAGGTATGCAACCAAACGAGATTGATTATATCAACACACACGGCACTTCTACGCCGCTTGGCGATGGCGCCGAAACAAAAGCCATTACGGGCGTATTTGGTGAGCACGCCTATAAACTCAATATTTCAGCTACAAAATCCATGACAGGCCACTGCCTTGGTGCTGCGGGTGTTATCGAAACCATTGCCTGTATTCAGTCAGTGATTCATGATATTGTGCCGCCTACTATCAACCATTTTACGGACGATCCAACCCTAGATCCAAGACTTAATTTCACATTCAATGCCCCTCAAAAAAGAGTGGTGAATGCAGCTTTAAGCAATACGTTTGGATTTGGCGGACACAATGCTTGTGTAATTGTCAAAAAATTTATAGCTTAAGTTGTGCAATTTTTTAAGCAACTTTTTTCCTCCTCATCATCAAATAATTTTGATCAGCAATTAAAAAATGTACTTGGTTTTAAACCAGGCAAACTACTCTTGTATTCTACCGCATTAAGTCACCGTTCTGTAAAAGAAACTGCCGAATCAAACAATGAGCGTTTAGAGTATTTAGGAGACGCTGTATTAAGTGCTATTGTTGCTGATTATTTATTTAAAAGATACCCATACAAAGGCGAAGGTTTTTTAACAGAGATGCGCAGTAAGATGGTGAATAGACAACAACTCAATGACGTTGCATTAAAAATGGGTCTTCGAAAATTAACGATGTACAATAAATTTGATAACGCTTTAAAAGGAAGCCAAATTTTTGGAAACACGCTAGAAGCATTGGTGGGAGCGGTTTACCTCGATCAAGGCTATACTAAAACACATGCGTGGGTACTCAAGCAAATTGTGATACCACATATGTTTGTAGACGATTTAGAACAGATCGATATTAATTTGAAAAATAAATTAATTGGCTGGGCCAGTAAAAATGGAAAAGTTTTAGACTTCGAACTCGTTGAAGAAAAAATGGAAGGAACACGTAGGTTGTTTACCATTCATGTTACCATCGACGGTGAAGTGATTGCACTTGGTAAAGGGTACAATAAAAAAGATGCGAGCCAAGTTGCTGCGCAAGTAGCCGTAGAAAAACTAGGGCTTTAAATTCAGCGCAATTAATTGTTTATTTAGCTTCAATAATTTCTTGACAGAGTTCTACCAGAACGCCTCCCGTATCTTTTGGATGCAAAAAGCAAACCCATTTATTGTCGGCCCCTCTTTTGGGTGCGTCTTGGAGTAGGGTAAAGCCCTCATTTTGCATACGGGCCATTTCGGCATAAATATCTTCTACTTCATAGGCAATATGATGGATGCCTTCCCCTTTTTTATCGATATACCTGGCAATAACGCCCTCAGGGTCTGTGGAGCATAAAAGTTCAATTTTACTGTCCCCCACTTTAAAAAAGGCAGTATTTACTTTTTCCGAAGCCACGAGTTCCTGCTTATAACAGGTTGTGTTTAACATTTTCTCATATAATGGCACCGAAAGTTCAAAATTTTTGACTGCGATTCCAATATGTTCAATTTTTTTCATGCCGAGCGTGTTTTTGCTTTTACGAATTGAGAAAAAATGAGTTTTTGGACCCCTTTTGACCCGCAATTATAAACCTATTGCAGTACTTTCGTGTTTAGAAGTCAAGCAAATTTCAGAATATTATGTTGAAGTTACCTATTTACCTAGATAATAATGCCACTACCCCAATGGATCCAAGGGTTTTAGAGGCTATGATTCCTTATTTTACCGAGCATTTTGGTAATGCCGCGAGCCGTAACCATCCTTTTGGATGGGAAGCAGAAGAGGCTGTTGATTATGCACGTGAGCAAGTAGCTAAACTAATTGGTGCCGACCCTAAAGAAATCATCTTTACCTCGGGCGCTACAGAAGGTGATAACCTTGGTATCAAGGGTGTGTATGAAATGTATGCCAGTAAGGGCAATCATATCATTACTTGCACGACCGAGCACAAAGCCGTGTTAGATACCTGTAAACATATTGAGCACTTAGGTGGTGAGGTAACTTACCTTCCAGTTGCTGCCAATGGTTTAATTGACTTAACAGCACTTGAAGCTGCTATTAAGCCTACCACTATTTTAATTGCGATCATGTACGCCAACAACGAAATTGGTGTGGTGCAACCGGTTAAAGAAATTAGCGCGATTGCTAAAAAGCATGGTGTATTATTTTTCTCTGATGCGGTACAGGCTGTTGGTAAAATTCCAGTAGACGTAAACGCAGACGGCATTGATATTATGGCATTTACAGCGCATAAAATGTATGGTCCTAAAGGGATTGGTGCGCTTTATGTACGTCGTAAAAATCCACGTGTTAAAGTTACTGCCCAAATGGACGGTGGCGGACACGAAAGAGGTATGCGTAGTGGTACTTTAAACGTACCAGGTATTGTTGGTTTTGGTAAAGCATGTGAACTTGCTAGACTAGAAATGACTGCTGACGCTGAGCGTTTAAGCAAGCTAAGAGATAAGCTAGAAGCGGCTTTAACACAAATTGATGAGTCATATGTAAATGGTAGCACCGAGCACCGTTTACCACACGTTGCAAATATTTCTTTCAAATATGTAGAAGGAGAAGGTTTGATGATGGGCTTTAATAAAACCATCGCACTTTCTTCAGGTTCTGCTTGTACTTCTGCATCACTAGAGCCTAGTTATGTGTTAAAAGCCCTAGGTTTAGGGGATGATTTGGCACATAGTTCACTTCGTTTTGGACTTGGAAGATTTACCACCGACGAGCAAATCGATTATACCATTAAAGCGGTTACTGATACGGTTTTAAAGCTTCGTGACATGAGCCCACTATGGGAAATGTTCAAAGAAGGTGTTGATATAGATTCAATCGAATGGGCGCACCATTAATATTAAAAATTATTATTTTTACCCTTTCAAAATAAAAATATGGCATACTCTGAAAAAGTTATCGATCATTATAGCAATCCTAAAAACGTAGGAACTCTAGATAAAGCAAAAAAGAATGTAGGCACTGGTTTAGTAGGTGCTCCAGAATGTGGCGACGTTATGAGACTTCAAATTGAAGTAGACGACGCTTCTGGTGTTATCACAGACGCTAAATTCAAAACCTTTGGATGTGGCTCTGCTATTGCTTCTTCATCACTTGCAACCGAGTGGTTAAAAGGTAAAACAGTAGATCAAGCTGTTGCTATTGACAATATGGATTTAGTAGAAGAACTAAATTTACCGCCAGTAAAAATTCACTGTTCTGTGTTAGCTGAAGACGCTATCAAAGCGGCTATCAATGACTACCGCACTAAAAACGGTTTAGAAGCATTACAGTTTGAAGAAAAAGGCGTTCACTAATATTGTTTAACCGAGCATTCATTTCCAAATGGTAGCTACCGAAAATACAATCTATGTTAGTGAAAAGGCGAAGTCCAAAGTTTTACAACTGATGGAGGATGCTGGCGTTACTAATGATAGTAGTTATTTCTTGCGTGTAGGTGTTGTTGGGGGTGGATGCTCTGGTCTTAGTTACAAGCTAGATTTTGACAACGAGATTAAACCCATGGATCAGGTTTTTGAAGACAATGGGGTTAAAGTAGTCACCGATCTTAAAAGCTTTTTATACCTCGTTAATACCGAACTTGATTTCTCGGATGGCCTGAATGGCAAAGGTTTTTATTTCAATAATCCCAATGCAAGCCGCAGTTGTGGCTGTGGGGAAAGCTTTTCAGTATAATTTAACTTTTTACTTTTTAAGATTGCCTAAGAACAAGTAGTTTTGGGCCATGCTAAATATTGGCCTTAAAGAGTGGAAGCAGTTTTTTACCAGCCAAACAGGCTATATTGCCCTCTGCATTTTTTTACTACTCACGGGTCTCCTTTTATTTGTTTTTCCGGATACTAGCATTTTAGAAATGGGTTATGCAACCCTTGCTGGTTTTTTTAATATCGTGCCTTGGTTACTTATTTTTATGGTTCCTACTATTACCATGCGCAGTTTTTCTGAAGAGTACAAGTCGGACACTTTTGAATTACTTAAAACCTTGCCTATTCGCCCAGCTGTTTTGGTGTGGGGAAAATATATAGGCGCACTCCTTGTTGTACTTTGTTTACTAATACCAACACTACTATATGGCGTTGCTGTAGAATCGCTTTCTGCAGTGGGCGGCATAGATATGGGTGCTACTGCTGGTTCTTATTTGGGCCTATTTTTGTTAGCTGCTGTATTTGTTGCGGTTGGAATTTGCGTGAGTAGTTTTACAAATAATACGGTGGTTGCTTTTATTGGCGCTGCCTTTACTTGTTATTTATTATTTGCAGGTTTTGAAGCCGTGAGTAAACTTTCTTTTTTTGAAGGCAAACTCGGTTACTACACAGAAGTGCTGGGTATTAAATTTCATTACAAAAGTATTAGTAGGGGCGTGATTCGACTGGATGACTTGATTTATTTTATTGTATTAATAGCAGGTTGTTTGCATTTCACCAAGCAAAATATTATTAAGCGCTAATTGCACCTATAAAATATGTTTCAAAAATATTCAAATATTATTGTAGGGTGCTTACTAGTTGCTATCATTTATGCCTCCAATGCATGGTTGCATGGCAGCTTAGACCTCACTGCCGAAAAGCGTTACAGCTTAAGTGATGCAACAAAAAAATTATTAGATAAAAAACTAGATAGTGCTATTAGCATCGAAGTTTTTTTAACTGGCGACTTACCTGCCGATTATAAAAAACTAAATATCGCTACTGCCGAAATCTTAGAAACATTTGCCGCTTATGCTGCGGGTCCTATTCAGTTTTCATTTATTGAACCTGGAAGTAGTATTGGGGATGAAGCTGCAAAAGTTAAATACTTTGACAGCCTTGCCGCAATGGGTGTTGTGTTTGAAAGAACAGCGATTATCGAGGGTATTGAAAAATCTAGTTCGCAACTTATTGTACCTTCTGCATTAGTTAGGTATGGTAACAGAGCGCCTGTTGCGGTTGATTTGAGAAGCAGTAAAAAAATATTTTCTAGTTACAACGTTATTGAAGCAGTGGAGCCTAAAGAAGACAAAGAAGCTACACGTAATGCTGCAGAAGCATTACTAGAATATAAATTTGCGGCTGCTATTGATAAGGCTACTAAAACAATTTATCCTACAATTGCTTATTTAGTGGGTAATGGAGAGCCTACCGATTTAACGGTTAGCGATTTAGCAGAAACATTAAGAAATGATTATAACCTTGGTATTTTTGATTTAAAGTCGGGATATCCAAGATCAGCAAACATTGATTTACTAATCATTGTAAAACCTACTGAGCCTTTTACTGATGAAGATCAATTAAAAATTGACCAGTACATTTTAAATGGCGGAAAAGTAATTTGGTTTGTAGATAAACTACACGCCGAATTAGATAGTTTAATGCGTACGCAAGCTGGTTATACGGCTTATGATAGAGGATTAAATATTGATCCGCTTTTATTTAAATACGGCGTTCGTATTAATGGTGATTTAGTACAAGATTTAAACTGTGCTAAACTGCCCATTGTGGTAGGTAAAAATCCAGACGGATCGCCAACCATGCAGCGTATTCCTTGGCCGTACTATCCTTTTTTAACAACGCCGTCCGACAATCCGATTACAAAAAATATGGATAGGGTACTACCTATTTTTCCATCTAGTATTGACACGGTTAAAGCGCCAGGCATTAAAAAGACCATTTTACTCGCTACCGATACCAGTTCTCGAAGCATTGCTTCGCCGGCCATGGTGTCTTTAAATAGTGTGCAGTCGGAAGCGGATTTATATACGTTTACAAAAAGTCATTTACCGGTAGCGGTGTTACTGGAAGGAAAGTTTTCTTCTCTATTTGCCAATAGTGTTGGCACTGCGGTAATAGATTCGGTGCGCCGATTTACTGGCCTGCCATTTTTAAAGAAAGGCATTAAAGAAACAAGGCAAATTGTGGTATCTGACGCAGATATTGTAACAAATGCTGTTACTAAAACCACGGGCCCACTTCCAATGGGTGAACTTCCTTTTGAAGCGTTTCAATTTGCCAACAAAACATTTTTACTCAATGCCATTGACTACTTGGTAAATGACAATGGTTTGTTTGAGTCTAGAAATAAAGTAGTGGTATTACGCTTACTGGATAAACAAAAAGTAGCAGATCAAAAAACATTGTGGCAAGTAGTAACCACCGCTGGACCTATTTTAATATTACTATTGATTGGAATTTTTGTGACATTCTGGCGCAAGAAAAAATACTTATAACAATTATTTATGACCGCATCACATCAGTTGGTTTATTTCATTTTTGCAATCGTTTTGGCACTTGCGCTTGTATTAGATCTTGGACTACTCAGTAAAAAAAATAAAACCATTACTATTAAGCAGGCCCTTTTACAAACCTTATTTTGGGTAGCACTTGCCATTGGTTTTTTTGTTTTTGTTTGGATCGAAGAAGGTCAAAAAACAGGACTCGAATACCTGAGTGCCTATTTGATGGAGTGGAGCCTCAGCGTCGATAATATTTTTGTATTTATCTTAATATTCAACGCCTTTAAAGTAAATGAAAAGTTTTATCCACGCGTATTACTGGTGGGTATTATGATGGCTATAGTGTTTAGGGTACTCTTTATAACCGTGGGGGTGGCGCTTGTAGAGCAGTTTCACTGGTTACTATATATTTTTGGAATTTTCTTACTCTATACTGGATTTAAAATGTTTACATCTAATGAGTCTGAAGAATTTGATCCGCATGATACGGCGGTATACCGTTTTTTAAAAAAATACCTGCCGCTTTCAGGAACTGATGGTAACGGAAAATATGTAATTAGAGAAAACGGCAAGCCGCAGTATACGTCTTTGTTTGTAGTAGTGGTTCTGCTCGCAGTAATTGACCTTGTATTTGCACTCGATTCCATACCTGCGGTTATGGGTATTTCTACTGATAAGCTCGTTATTTATACGTCCAATATTTTTGCAGTACTCGGTCTTCGTTCTTTGTTTTTTTTACTCAGAGGTGCCGTTTCAAAATTTGATTATTTACAACAAGGCATTGCCATTGTACTCGTGTTTATTGGTGTAAAAATGCTTGGTGAACATTACCTTAATCAGGTGCTTAGCAAAAATACCCAGGTGGTTGTTTCCCTCCTCTTTATTGTTTTTTGTATTGGAGGGTCTATTGTATATTCTATTTATAATAGCAAAAAGGGCACACCTAAAGATGTTGTGGACGGGTCTTTGTCTTAATTTGCCTGTATGAAATACACGGCAAATGATATCGCAACCATACTAGAACTTCCGCTTACTCAGGCAAGTAGTATAGTGCTAGAGCAGCTTTTGACGGATAGCAGACGACTTGTATTTGCACCTCAAACTTTATTTTTTGCATTACCCGGTCCACGCAGAGACGGACATGAATTTATAGAAAGCTTATATGATCAGGGAGTTCGCTGTTTTGTGGTGAAGCGGCAATTAGATCTTTCTAAGTTAAAAATCTATTGTGCCGGGGCTATTTTTTTTGAAGTACCTAATTGTTTAACAGCCCTTCAAAAAATCGCAACTCACCACCGTGCTCGTTTTGATATTCCTGTTATTGGAATTACAGGAAGTAATGGAAAAACAACCGTTAAGGAGTGGTTGTATCAGCTCCTTCATCCAAGTTTTAATATTGTTAGAAGCCCACGGAGCTTTAATTCTCAAGTTGGTGTTCCACTTAGTGTTTGGAAAATGGACGCCTCACATGAATTGGCCATTTTTGAAGCAGGTATTTCTACTATTAATGAAATGGAGCAGTTGGCTCCTATCATTAAACCTACCATTGGTGTATTAACATATATGGGCCCTGCACATGCAGAAGGGTTTACAAATATGACCCAAAAAATAAATGAAAAACTTCAGTTGTTTAAATCGGTTGATACAATTATTTATGGCAAAGATCAAATACAAGGCTTTGACCTAGAAATGAACGCGTCTCTTTTTAAACGCCCCATAATATTTTATTCTTGGAGTAGAACAGCGCCAGCAACGCTTGTTGTTGAAAGCGAAATCAATAAAGGGAGTTTTACTGAATTGACTGTTAGCTATAATAGTCAAAACCACACTATTAACATTCCATTTACCGACAAAGCGTCTGTCGATAACGCGGTACTTTGCATGCTAACGGTACTTTCGCTAGGTAAAGAATTCTCTTATATTATAGAAGGTATTATGCAGCTCACTGCCGTTGATATGCGCATGCAATTAAAAAAAGGTATTAACGGCTGCACATTTATTAATGATAGTTACAATTTAGATTTCGATTCTTTTGTTGCCGCTGGATTTTATTTGCAAGCACAGGCTGCCGGAAAGGATGCCTGTGTTATAGTGTCTGATTTTTCAGAAACAGGGCAGTCCTCTAAAGACCTGTACGCTAAAGTAGCCAAGCATGCTGCAGCGCTGAATCTCAAGCGGTTTATTGGAATTGGTCCTCAAATTAAAGAGCGTCAATCAGTTATTGAAAAAGAGTTTTCTTCAACTGCAACAGCGCTTTATTTTTTTGATAGTACGGAGTTATTCTTACAGCAGTTTCGACCTAAAGATTTTTCTAATGAAATTATTTTATTAAAAGGGGCGCGTGTTTTTGAATTTGAGCGCATTGCAAATTGGCTGGAACAAAAAATGCACGAAACAGTACTCGAAATTAATTTAACGGCGCTGGCGCACAACGTAAAGCAAATACAAAATGATATTGGGGCATCTACCAAATTAATGGCGGTGGTAAAAGCATTTTCATATGGAAATGGAAGTGCTGAAGTTGCAAGAACACTTGCTGCCGTTAAAACTGATTATTTAGCCGTAGCCTATGTAGACGAAGGTGTTGAACTTCGAAGGGCTGGTATTCATTTGCCCATTATGGTGATGAGCCCCAACCAGGCAGGCTTTGAAGCCATGGTAGCCTATGGTTTAGAGCCAGAAATTTTTTCATTTGAAATGTACGAAGCCTTTGCCTCTTTTTTAAATGTTCAGGGCATTGAAGCCTATGGCATTCATTTAAAAATTAACACGGGTATGAACCGTTTGGGTTTTGAACCCTCGGACGTCCCACTACTAGCTCAAAAATTAGTGTCGGATAAATGCATGGTTGTCAAATCTGTGATGAGTCATTTGGTGGCTAGTGGTGCGCCGGAGCATGATGCCTTTACAAGGGAGCAAATAGACATATTTGAAAAGGTTTGTAACATACTGAAAGAAAATATTGGATATTCATTTATTAGGCATATTGCAAATTCTCAGGCAGTAGAAAGGCATCCAGGGTCAAGGCTACATATGGTGCGTGTAGGCATTGGACTTTATGGGACGAGTGCTGCAACAGGGAGTGACATTAGAAAAGTGGCTACTTTAAAAACCACGATTGCTCAAATTAGACATGTGCCTGCCGGCGCTTCTGTTGGCTATGAGCGTGCTGCCATCATGGAAAAAGACACACGCATCGCAACGGTGCGTATTGGTTATGCCGATGGGTACGACAGGCGCTTTAGTAGGGGTGTAGGCAAAATGTATATAAATGGCGTCTTATGTCCGGTGGTTGGGCTTGTATGTATGGATATGACTATGATTGACGTATCAGAAGTAAAAGATATTTCGATAAACGATGAAGTAGAAATATTTGGTGAACATATTGCTATGGAAACCCTTGCTGCATGGTCAGGTATTAATATGTACGAGATGATGAGTGGCATTAATGCACGTGTAAAAAGGATTTACATAGAAGAGTAAATCTTATCTTTGGACCAGTTTAATAAAAAGCTACACCAGTGAAAGCAAAACATCTTATTGGAATTATAATTGCCATTTTATTTTTAGACCAAGCGCTTAAATTTTATATCAAGCTCAACTACCATATTGGTGAAGAACATCTCGTATTGGGCACTTGGTTTAGACTTCATTTTGTAGAAAATGAAGGCATGGCTTGGGGATGGAAATTTGGTGGCGATTTCGGAAAAGTAGCACTTACACTATTTAGACTGGGTGCTGTTATTTGGGGTAGTTTTTTACTACGTGATTTTTTACGCAAAGGCATGCACAAAGGATTTATTATTTGCGCAGCTATGATTTATGCAGGCGCACTTGGTAATTTAATTGATAGTTTATTTTACGGATTGATTTTTGAGCAAAGCGATTATTTCGCGCAAAATGTTGCACATTTATTTCCGGCTGCGGGTGGCTATGCTTCTTTGTTTCACGGAAGGGTTGTAGATATGTTTTATTTCCCAATTATTACAGACGGACATTTTCCAACCTGGTTTCCAATATGGGGTGGCGAAGGTTTTGAATTTTTTAGACCTGTCTTTAATGTAGCGGACGCATCCATTTCCTTAGGTGTATTTATACTACTAATTTTTCAAAACAAATTCTTTGTAAACCCTTTGCTAGAAAGCGGTTCAGAAGATAATACGAAAGCTGCTTCAGACAACAGTATTGCCGGGAGCTAAGCTCAATTGCTGATTAATTTTTGTGATATTATCAAGCGTTGTTACTGCAATTTTTTCTAGGGCTTCATGGGTAAAAAAACCTTGATGACCAGTAATGAGTACGTTTGAAAAACTCATTAACCTTTGTATCATATCGTCCTGAATAATCGTATTTGATAAGTCTTTGAAAAATAATTTTTCTTCCTGTTCGTATACGTCTAAACCCAGTGCGCCAATGGTTCCATTTTTTAAGGCGTCGATTACTGCTTTTGTATCTAGTAGTCCACCTCTACCGGTATTAATGATGGTTACTCCTTTTTTTAGGTAGCCCAGTGTTTCTGCACTAATAATATGTTTTGTTTGTTCATTGAGTGGGCAGTGCAAAGAAATAATATCTGACGCTAACACTTCAATAAGTGGTGCATACCTCACACCAACCGCTTCCATTTCTTTATTGGCGATCAAATCAAAAGCGGTTACCTCGCATCCAAAACCAAGCATGATTTTACAAAATGCTTGACCAATATTTCCAGTGCCTATAACACCTACTTTTTTACCGTGTAAATTAAAGCCCAACAGTCCGGACAAAGCAAAATTTTGCTCCCTTACCCGGTTATACGCTTTATGCGTTTTTCTTGTGAGGGTTAACAAAAGTGCAACTGCATGTTCTGCTACCGATTCTGGCGAATAAGCGGCAACCCTGCATACTTTGATGCCGGCCATTTTTGCAGCTTCTATATCTATATTGTTAAACCCAGCACATCTAAGGGCGATGGTTTGAATGCCAAGGGCCCTCAGGCCTTCAATAACGGGGGCTGATGCCTGGTCATTCACAAACAAGCAAACAGCCTGCGCGCCCTTTGCTAGGCTCATGGTGGCAGGGTCTAAGGCCTGGGTAAAAAATGCCAATTCGTGCCCAAATGCTTGATTTGCAGACTCGAAAAATGCGGTGTCGTAGGGCTGGGTAGAAAAAAAGGCAATTTTCATAGGGTAAAGGTAAGTCCTTGCTTATATTTATTACCTTTGCAGCCTTAAAAACAGGGCTGTAATTGCATTACAGAACCGATTAACCCACAAAGGTATGCGTGTAAAATATCCAGAATTCCAGGGGCTTCATCTGCCTAGCATTGAGCAATCAATTTTAGCTAAATGGAAAGAAGAAGAGGCGTTTGAACAAAGTGTGCGTTTACGTGAAGGTAACACTCCTTTTGTATTTTATGAGGGTCCGCCTAGTGCCAATGGAATGCCTGGTATTCACCACGTTATTTCTAGAACTTTAAAAGACATGGTGTGTAGGTATAAAACCATGCAAGGTTTTCAGGTAAAAAGAAAAGGCGGATGGGATACGCACGGACTTCCGGTAGAACTTGGGGTTGAAAAAGAATTGGGTATTACGAAAGAAGATATTGGTAAAAAAATTACCGTAGAAGAATACAATAAAAAATGTAGAGAAGCCGTGCTTCGTTACAAAGACAAGTGGGATGAGATCACAACTAAAATGGGATACTGGGTAGATTTAAATGACCCGTATATCACTTTTGAAAATGATTACATCGAAACACTTTGGTGGATTTTAAGTGAGTTGTATAAAAAAGGATACTTGTATGAAAGTGTAAGTATTCAACCTTATTCTCCAGCTGCCGGAACAGGACTTAGCTCACACGAATTAAACCAACCGGGTACTTACAAAGATGTAAAAGATACTTCTGCTGTTGCGATGTTTAAAGCATTAGCTACCGATGCAAAAAATAAATTTTTACTCGATGCAGCGGGTGATCACGAAGTGTATTATTTAGCATGGACCACAACGCCATGGACACTTCCTTCTAATTTAGGATTAACTGTTGGGCCAAATATTGAGTATGTGTTGGTTAAAACCTTTAACCCGTACACGCATGCGCCTGTGCATGTAGTGCTTGCAAAAGCCCTGCTGTCAAAGCTTTTCAAGCCGGAGGCAGAAAATGGAGATTTTGAAAATTACAACCCTGATCAAAAAATATTGCCTTGGAAAATAGCGGCAAATTTTAAAGGTGCTGATATTGAGGGTGCACAGTATGAACAACTCATGCCATCTGACGCAAATAGCATGGAGGCGATTGATGCAATTACACCTGGTGCAAAACCATTTAGAATTTTAGTAGGTGATTTTGTTACCACAGAGGATGGTACAGGTATAGTACATACCTCACCTGCGTTTGGCGCAGACGATTACCGTGTTGGACTAAAAAATAATATTGGTATTTTAACACTTGTAGATAGAGCAGGAAAATTTGTAGATGGCGTTGGTGAGTTTAGTAACCGCTATGTAAAAAATTACAAAGACGACCCTAATTATGTAGACGTTAATGTAGACATCTGTGTAAAGCTTAAAAAGGAAAATCGTGCATTTAAAGTAGAAAAATACGAACACAGTTATCCGCATTGTTGGAGAACGGATAAGCCTATTTTATACTATCCACTGGACGCTTGGTTTATTAAAACCACAGCCGTTAAAGACCGTATGGTTGAACTCAATAAAACCATCAACTGGAAGCCAGCTTCTACCGGCGAAGGCCGTTTTGGTAACTGGCTTGAAAATATGGTGGACTGGAATTTAAGTAGAAGTAGGTATTGGGGAACGCCTTTGCCAATATGGCGAACAGAAGACGGAAGCGAACAAGTTTGTATTGGATCTGTAGAACAGTTAAATGCTGGCATCAAAAAAGCAAATGAAGTTTTAGGCGGAAGCGTCAATCAAAATTATTTGCACGGCGGTATCTTAGATTTACACAAACCATTTGTAGATGATATTGTTTTAGTGAGTGCATCTGGTAAACCCATGCACCGCGTTTCAGATTTAATTGATGTTTGGTTTGATAGTGGTGCTATGCCTTATGCGCAGTGGCATTATCCATTTGAAAATAAAGATCTTGTAGATAAGGGTCAAGCTTTTCCTGCCGATTTTATTTGCGAAGGTGTGGATCAAACACGTGGCTGGTTTTATACACTGCATGCGATTGGTGTGATGCTTTTTGATAGCGTTGCCTATAAAACAGTTGTGAGTAATGGATTGGTGCTAGATAAAAACGGCAACAAGATGAGTAAGCGACTTGGTAACGTTGTTAATCCATTTGAAACCATTGAAAAATATGGCGCCGACGCAACCCGTTGGTACCTTGTTACCAATGCTTCTCCCTGGGATAATTTAAAATTTGATGTAGCGGGTATTCAAGAAGTGCAACGTAAGTTTTTTGGAACTCTTTATAATACGTATCAATTTTTTACACTCTATGCAAACGTAGATGGCTTTTCTTTTTCGGAAGCACAAGTACCTTTAGCAGAGCGTCCAGAAATTGATCGTTGGATTTTATCAAGTTTACATTCGCTCGTTAAAAAAGTAACTGCTGCCATGGATGATTATGAACCAACCGTTGCAGGAAGAGCCATTGAATCTTTTGTTGATGAGCAACTGAGTAACTGGTATGTAAGACTTTGTAGAAGAAGATTTTGGAAAGGCGAATACGAGCAGGATAAAATTAGCGCGTATCAAACTTTGTATGAGTGCTTAGAAACTGTCATACAATTAACAGCACCAATTGCGCCGTTTTTTACGGATGCTATTTTTAGTAATCTTAATAGCGTAACAGGTAAGCATCAAGTAGCGTCTATTCACCACGCTAATTTTCCAGTGGCCAATGACTCATGTATTGATGCCGCATTAGAGGAAAGAATGCAATTAGCCCAGGATGTATGCTCGTTGGTATTAAGCCTTCGTAAAAAAGTAAACATTAAAGTGCGTCAGCCACTTCAAAAAATACTTATTCCGGTACTAGACCCTGCCATGCAAGATCAGCTGGTTTTAATCCAAGATTTGATTACGGCAGAGGTAAATGTTAAAGAAATTGAATTTTTAACCGAAACGGAGGGAATTATTAAGAAAAAGATAAAACCCAACTTTAAAGCACTTGGTACCAAAATGGGGGCAAAAATGAAAGCAGCCGGTGCGGCCATTACTGCCATGACTGCTGCTCAAATTGCAACCCTCGAAAAAATGGGTGAAATTCTCTTATCTATTGAGGGTGAAGAACTTAGCATTGCCTTGACTGAGGTTGACATTGCTGCAGAGGATATTCCGGGTTGGAGCGTTGCCAGCAAAGGCAGCCTCACAGTGGCCCTCGATATTACGATTACCCCTGATTTACAACAAGAAGGGGACGCCAGGGAGTTTGTAAACCGTGTACAAAATATTCGAAAAGACAGCGGTTTTGCCCTTACAGACCGTATATTCGTGACCCTTGAGCATTGCGACAGGCTAAAGGAGTCGATTGTTAAATATAACAACTATATTTGCCGCGAAATTTTAGCTGATTCAATCAATTGGGTAGACCATGTTGCAAATGCAACAGAAATCGACGTAAACGAGAATTTGCTAAAGGTTTCAATAACTAAACAAGCATAACAACAAGTATATGGCTACAAAGAAACCAGCCCCAAAAGCAGCGCCTGCTAAAAAAGTAGCAGCTCCAGCTAAAAAGGCGGCTCCGGCCAAAAAAGCAGCACCTGCGAAAAAAGTAGCAGCTCCTGTAAAAAAAGCAGCACCTGTTAAAAAAGTAGCAGCACCCGCTAAAAAAGCAGC
>JBIISK010000068.1:0-4931 GCA_044341045.1 Sediminibacterium sp.
GCGGGCCCTGCAGGCCTTATCAATTATGCAGATTGTCACGACAATAATATTTTATGGGATAAAATAGAGCTCTCTTTTAAAGAAGCTTCTGCTGCAGAGCGTACCAAAATGCATGAGCTAGCTTATGCCATTGTGTTAACAGCACAAGGTGCAAGTTTTTTACATGCGGGTACTGAATTTTTAAGATCAAAAAATGGAGTAGAAAATTCTTTTGATAAAGGCGATATTGTTAATGGTATTGATTGGGATTTAAAAACTAAAAACAATGTAAGTTATCAATTCATTAAAAGCTTGGTTCAAATAAGGCGTGCGCATCCCGCATTTAGAATGCAAACTGCACAGCAAATTGCTACACACTTAAATTTTGAAAACAACCTACCTTCCGGAATCATAGCATACACCATCAACGGAGGGGCTGTTGGTGACAGATGGAAAAAAATATGGGTTGCTTATAACGGGTCTCAAACTCCTCAAACACTTAGGTTACCAAGTGGGACTTGGAAAATTGGGCTTAGCAGCAATGGATCTTCTAAAATGGGCAATAATTTTACATTAGCCGGAAGTTCGGCGGTAATACTATATGGCCAATAAGAAGGAGTAATATATATTTGCACAAAATCAATCTAGATGATGACGATCGAAAGCTTCAAAGAATTAGCACACGAAGAAAAATTAAATCAATTAAGACACAATGGTGAATTACTAGGTACCTACGAGCGCAGAAGTGCTGATGGTGATAGCAAAACCAGTGGCGATATTTTTGAATTAAATGACTTCTGGGTATTCTTAAGTGATGACGAACAAATGGTGATCCCATCTCGCAGAAATCCACTTCACAAAGAAGAAGAGGAAGAAGCAGAAGGTTAATTCCTTTTTCTAACAACTTTATACGTAAGAGATACCTATTTAATTTTATTTAGGTAGCGCTCATTAAGCTTGTATTGGTATACCCTTTTATCTAAAGCCGTTTTTTCACGCTCTACGAGCGTATCATTTGTAGACGCAAATACCATAAATTTTTTATTGATCATTTGAAGCGTGTCTGATCTTAATTTATTTTGGATTGTTACCTCTTTGTTTTTAACCCCAAGCGCTCTATTAATTTGATCTATAGAAGTAGGTGCTCCTTGTTTAGAATATTCATACAAAATATCAAGCACCGATTTTTCTATTTCTGTTAAATTATCTGAAAATTCTACTTGCTTATTTACTTCAATCGATTTCTTATGTAATCCACCTGCAGCAACAGTTTGCTGCATTTTTTGCAACTGTTTGTTTTTGATAAATAATATTACAATGATTACTAATAATAAAATAATCCCACCACCAAATAGCAATTTAGAAATATTGATTTTATCACTAAACTTTGGGGTTGCATTTTTATAAAGCGGTTTTGCAACTTCAGAAAATTTTGACATGGATAGTGGAAGGCTCACAAGCGAGTCTAACTGCGGATTGTAAATATGTAGTTTTTCATCTTTGTAAAAGTACAATCCGTTTTTACTGGCTACATAGTTCATAATGGTGCCGCCAATTTCATTTTCTATTTCGTATAATTTTTGGGTAGCTGGGTTTATTAAGTACAAATGATTGTATGATTCTGTTAAAATTCCAAGGTCAGGTAACACCAATGAGTTCGTATTTAAAACGGTTTCCAAAAATATTCTATCACTAAATATTTTTGGAGTATTCCACCAATCATTTGTTTTTAAATTCAAACACTGCATGTAAATGGTGTCGTTTTTTACATCATTGGGGTTTTTAACATAGGAGTTAGGATATAACTGATACGCCACATAAATAAGATCGTTTTCTTTATCTGGATAAACGAGTGCATTCATATGTTTAGCTAGTTGCACTTCTTTATTAATGGGCTCCCTAAACCATTCTTTGGATGTGGTATCAAAATACCTGAGCCCACTATTAAATTGCCAAAAGCCCCACCCGCCTAAATTGTAAATTTTATTGTTTCGTATGTAGGAATAAGATCCGTAATTATAGCCTTCATAGCAGGTATTGTCTAACCTAGTTAATGCAAGCGAGCTATCTATTGTAAATAATTTGCCTGTTCCATTAATTTGCAGGTACAATTTGCCATCATTTACAAAATAGTCATGCCTAGAGTCGGAACAGGTAAGACCAACAGGCGTAGGTACCAATTTGGTTTCTTTATTGAGTAATTGCAACTCAAACGACCCTTTTTGTTTGGCTAAATATTGAAGTAGATTTTTTTGTGCAGGAACCCTAATTGCAACAAGTAAGATAAATAGTAGGAATAATTGTCTCAGACGCATGAAACAAAGCTAATCAATAGATTTAGATTAATAAAAATAAGATATGTTTTATAAATATTAAATATATATTATTATTGTTTTGTATTAATTATCAATATTTTATAATTTTTATCCGTTACTTAATAATTGATTATTGAAATAAAAACGAACAGTTACCAGTTTCACCCCAACCTAACGTTTATTTGATTGAGTTTTAAACTCGGGGGGTATGGGGGCTTTGGGTAACCGGGCCCTCATTTTTTATGATGTAACCTTACTATAATCATTGATCTTTTGGGTTGGATTCATCATATACGACACCAGCGTACCGTCTTTTAAAATCTCTACCACCCTAAAACCCTTGTATGGGGTTCCCCAATTACCGCCCATATGGGCATCAAATAAACAAGGTGTTTGCCTAGTGCCTAATAATTTTACCCCATCCTGATCGTGCTCATGACCATGAAAAATGGCAGTTACATTCGGATATTTATCTACCAAGCTTTCAAAACCAGGGGTATTAATCGCATTTGATGTCCATGCCTTTTGTGGAATATGCAAAAACAGCAAAACATGTTTACGCTTCTTGTTGGCTTCCAGCTGCTCTGCTAGCCAATCTAAATTTGGGGATAGGTATTTGCCGGCTTCATTAGATGTGTCTGCTAAAATAATCGCCTGGTCTTTTGCAATGACAGTATGATTGAGTGGCATGCCCCAAACTTCATTCCAATAGTCTGCAGTTACCATATCATGATTTCCTCTTGTAACATAATAAACAGGATCTAACACATCAATCTTTTGTTTGGCTAGTGGCAGGAAATCTTTTTTGTCATGGATAATGTCGCCGTTGATTACGCAAAAATCAAGTGGTGTTTCCTTGTTAAAATCATTGATTTGATTAATCACTAATTCCATCATGGCGTCAAAAGGCGTGCCAGGCTGTCCGTAGTGGGCATCTGATGCAACTACAAATCGTAAGGCAACTTTATTTCTATGCTCAAAAATAGTTGTGGCATTTATTTTTTTAAATCCACCTACTGCAAAAAATGCGGTAGCAAATGAAACATTTTTTAGAAAAGACCTTCTAGATGCGTTATTGTAGTTCATGTTTATGACTATTTTTGATAGATAAATATAGCTATTAATTTATGATTAAAAAGTGGAGCCTCTTGTTATGCATTGTTGTATTAACAAATGTTGTATATGCCCAAGAAAATGGACGCGCACAAGAAAAAATGAAACTTGTTGGTAAAAAAATATACCTTGGAAACCGTCCATTAAGTATTTCTGATGCTAGAGATTTATCGGTAACGTTACCGGAAGCGTATTTATATTTTAATCGTGCAAAAAGAATCAGAGATTGGAACTACTTTTGGGGTGGCTATTTAGGATTATCAGCGCTTAGCTCTAATACACTTAGTCAAAATCAAAATTCTACGTATGGTGTATTTGGATTATTAATAGCTGCTATTGTAGTGCCCAGAGAAATCAAAAGACAAAAATTAATTATTAAAGGAATAGAAGCATACAACGCAAAACAATTAAATAAATAGTAACATGGAAAAAGTTTGGCTTATTACAGGATGTTCAACAGGTTTTGGAAGAGAACTTGCATTACAGGTTTTAGCAAAAGGTTATAAAGTAGCCGTTGCATCTCGTAAAACAAGTGATGTAGATGATATTGTAGCAGCATACCCTAATACATCTATTGCCATAAAATTAGATGTTACAATCGATTCAGAAATTAAATCAAGTGTTGCACAAACTATGGCGCATTTTGGTCAAATTGATGTGCTTGTAAACAATGCAGGCATTGGTTACTTTGGTTCTATCGAAGAAAGTGAAGAAGCAGAAGTAAGAAAAATGTTTGAAATCAATGTCTTTGGTTTAGCAAAAATGACGCAAGAAGCTTTGCCACATATGCGCAAACAAAGAAGTGGACACATTTTAAATATTGCATCCATTGCAGGGCTTCGATCATTTCCTGGCGTTGGTTTTTATAACGCTACAAAATATGCAGTAGATGGATTTAGTGAATCTTTAGCTAAAGAAGTTGGCCCATTAGGTATAAAAGTAACCATTATTGCACCTAGTGGATTTAGAACAGATTGGGCAGGACGTTCTGCAAATGAGAGCCCTGCTACCATTGCAGACTACGCAGAAACAGCAGACAAAAATAAAGATACCATTAGAGGTATAAGCGGCAATCAAGCGGGTGATCCAGTAAGGGCTGTTAAAGCAATGATTCAAGTAGTTGAATCTGAAACACCACCTATGCGTTTATTATTAGGTGTTGCTGCACTAAGAGGTGCTAGAGAAAAATTAGAAGAATTGAAAAATGATTTTGATACTTGGGCGTCTGTTACAGAAGGTGCAGATTTTCCTAAAAGCTAATTCACTTTAATAAAGAGGGTTCTGGTTTCACCAACAGCGCCACCTACCCATGGTTGTGCATATCTAAACTTAATGGAATCAGAACCCGCTTTAACTGCCTTGAGCCGCCATATTTCTTGGCTAGGGCTTCCTGGAATATTGTTATTACTCACAGAAATTGCAACTACAGAATCTACTGTTGTAACTGACGCTTTATTTATCCAAGACCAACTATAGCCAGTTAATGGATTTGCATTGAGTGTGATATCAACGTGCTGACCAATT
>JBIISK010000013.1:0-50442 GCA_044341045.1 Sediminibacterium sp.
TCATAACTTGCGTTTTTTAACTAACCCTTTAATCTTGTTTCGTTTCATATACGGCAGTCACCATGCTGCTGTCTTGTGAAAGGACGGCAAAAGTAAGGAAAAGTAGGTGTAAGTTAAAAAAGGAAGAGAGATTTTTTTTAATCCATTGATAATCAGCCCCAAAAAAGTCAATTATTAAAGCGTAGCGGGTAAAGAATGCACCGAATAGCCCAAAAAGTCAGCTGCGTGTGCATCAAAATCTACTGTAGCGTCTGTGGTGTAAAAAACGCAGTCACTTTGCTTAGTAATACCCGCATCCAAATCAGCGTGCCTTTTTAAATAATCGACGAGGCTTGCTGCCACAATAGCGCCCTGCGTAAGCACTGTAACGCCTTTGGGTACAAGAGACTCAATGGTATCTAATAATAACGGATAATGCGTACAACCAAGTAATAAAGTGTCGATTTTGCCCGATTTTGCAAAAAGAGCATTCAGGTCTTGTTCCACAAAAAAGTGGGCTCCTTGGGTGTTGTAGACTCTATTTTCAATAATGGGCACCCACATAGGACAGGCCTGCTGGTAAACTTTTACTTCTGGAAAAAATTTAGCAATTTCTGTGGGGTAACTTTCGCTTTCGACAGTACCCTTGGTACCCACAATGCCAACCTCTTTTGAGGTAGAAAATTGACCCAGCACTTCGGTGGTTGGTCTAATAACGCCAAGTACTCTTTTATGACTACCTCTACTAGCTAAATCTTTTTGTTGAATGGTTCGTAGGGCTTTGGCAGATGCGGTATTACAGGCCAAAATAACCAAATCACAACCTTTGTCAAACAACCAATCTACAGCTTCAAGTGTATACTGATATACCGTTTCATAAGACCTCGGACCATAGGGCGCGCGCGCATTGTCACCGAGGTACATAAAATCGTGCGTGGGCAGGGCAAGTTGCAGTTCTTTAAGGATGGTTAAACCACCATAACCACTATCAAATACACCTATTGGCTTTTTTGTTTGCATACACAAAAATAAGAACCCCGCCTTTACGAGACGGGGTTCATGTATAAATAGTTTGTAAAATCTATTTTATCCTTTTTTAGCAGGTGCTGCTGTTTTAGCAGGTGCACCAGGAACCACGCCACCAGCTTGTTTCCAAGCATCCATAATTTCTTGTGGTAATGCAAGGTTTAACTTCATTGCTACACGAATCGTTAAATTATCTAAGATATTAGGTTGCATGTACGGAGACAATGTTTCTGTCTTTAAAACAAGCGTATACTTTTGTTCAGCAACGATTTGTTGTAAAGCAGTTACCATTTTTTGTCTGTAAGGTAAAAGTGATTGCTCCATTTTACCATTTTGCATTTCTTGTGCATACTGCTGCCAGTTTGCTAATTTATAACCTAAACGGTTTAAATCAGATAAAGCGAGTTCTCTTGCTTTAGCAGGCATGGTAGCTGAATCTTTTTTGAAAAGACTATCTCTACGTTGGTAATCTTGCACCGTGTAAGCATACTCAGGATTCAAAGAATCTTTAACGAAATTGTTAATGATCGTATCCACTTTTTGAATATCTGGAAACAGGCTTAATAAACTTTGCTCATCAAAGTAACCAATTTTAACCTGCGCGTTTGTGCTATTTGAGAATAGTAGGCTGGCTGCTAAAACCACACAAACAAATAATAATTTCTTCATTGTAGAGAGTGTTTGAATTTTTGTTATAACTGTTTATTTAAACTTTTATTTTATCCCTAACTCCTTAAGCACATCATCGCTTTTGTCAAGTTTCGGGTCGGCAAATATAATGGTTATTCCTTCACTTTTATCGAGTACGAAGTCATAAGAACGACTTGTAGCAATTTTTTGGATGGCATCGTATACTTTGTCCTGAACCGGTTTTACGAGGCGCTGACGCTCTTTAAAAAGGTCGCCTTCGTAGCCAAAACGCTTTTTTTGAAGATCGCGTACCTGCTTTTCCTTTTCAAAAAGCTCATCTTCACGCTTCTTTTTAAGGGCTTCAGTTAGCATAAACTGCTCAGACTCATAGTTTTTATACATTTTGTCGAGCTGAACTTGTAAATCATCAATTTCCTTTTGCCACTGCTCTCCAATAAGTTTTAGCTTGGCATCGGCTTCTTTATAAGCAGGGATACGCTCCAATATGTACTTGGTATCAATTACGGCATAACGCTGTTGAGCCTCTACACTCATTATAGTACCAAGTACCATTAAAGCCACAAATAATAACTTTTTCATGCTTCTAATTTAAATATTATTCTGGTTCAAACCCTAACATAAAGGTAAATCTTGCCGCATCCTTCATCGCTCCATTTGGCGTAAATCTATCAAGTCCAACACCGTAATCAAATCCTAAAAGTCCAAACATTGGTAAGAAGAAACGCATACCTAAACCAACAGATCTACGAAGTTTAAATGGATTATAATCTTTAAAAGTGTACCAACCATTTGCTGCTTCATAAAAACCAAGTGCATAAATGGTACTGCTCGGATTTAAACTAAGTGGGTACCTAAGTTCAACACTGTATTTATTAAATATGGTAAAGTACTGACTCGCTCTTTGCTGATCTGGATTGATTTTAGGATTTGAATTTTCGTACACCGGATAACCTCTATGTGCAATGATGTCAAAACCTAAAAGTGCAAATTGATTGCTTAACCCCGCGTCACCTACCTGGAATCTTTCAAAAGGAGACATGCCTAAATCCTTATTAAATCTACCCAAAAATCCAAATTTTGCAGCAGCTCTAATTACAAACTGCTTGTTACGGTCTTCGCCGTGAGGTCTACCAAGAGGAACAAACCACTCGCCATTCATACGCCACTTGTGGTATTCAATCCACTTGTAGGGGTTGGCACTTGTTTGGATGTTTTTATTGAACAAAGAATATGGTGGTGTGGCCTGTACACTAAATAAAAATGTAGACCCACTTTTTGGATACAATGGCTGATCAATAGAAGAACGCTGTAATGCAATTTTAAGATTCACGTTGTTTACAATACCATTATCAAATCCAGGTAAGTTTCTTGGATCAATTGCATAATCGCTAAGCTTATAACGCGTATAGTTTAGACCAACAGAAAGTGAGAAAAAGTCGTCGGGCCATTTTAATTGTTTTGCCAAACTAACGGTAGCACCAGTGGTAGAAATGTATCTCGAATCAGCAGCATTAGGGTCAAACATGCCAGTAATTGGATCCATTGTTTGTCCAAATTTGGTATTGAATACGCTCACCGTTAACGCATTTCTTTTTTTACCGCCAAACCAAGGCTCCGTAAAAGAGAAGTTATAAGAACGGAACGCCTTACCATTACTTTGAACACGCAAACTTAATTTTTGACCTTCTCCCATTGGAAGAGGGTCCCATGCTTGCTTCTTCCAAATATTTCTTACAGAAAAGTTATTGAAAGAAATACCCAGGGTACCTGTAAGTCCAATAAATCCACCCCAACCGGCGCTCAATTCTAATTGATCACTCGATTTTTCTTCTACGGTGTAATTGATATCTACAGTTCCATCATCTGGATTAGGTCTTGGATCAATCCCAATTTTTTCTTGGTTGAAATAATTGAGCTGCGCAATTTCACGTTGTGAACGCATGAGATCAGTTCTGCTAAACTTTTCACCCGGAATGGTTCTTAGCTCTCTTCGAATCACGTGCTCTTTGGTACGGTCGTTACCAAAAATTCTGATATTTTTAATGGTCGCTTGTGGACCTTCAATAATTCTGATTTCGTAATCGATGGTGTCATTGTATACCGCTGTTTCAACTGGATCGGTATTAAAAAACAAATAACCATCGTCCTGATAAATACCACTGATATCACCACCTTCTGCAGCTGCAGCTTTACCTAGTTTTTTATTTAAGGTTTCTAAGTTGTAGATATCACCTTTGCGAATACCTAAAATGGCAGTTAATATAGAATCCGAATATTTTGTATTCCCTCTCCAAGTGATGTTACCAAAATAATAACGGCGACCTTCACTCACCTTAATGTCAATATTGATATGCCCATTGCCATTGTAATAAACAGTGTCGTTTACAATAGTCGCATCTCTATAGCCAAGTGAGTTGTAATAATCTAAAATGTTGTCTTTGTCTTCTTCGTATTTTTTTGTGTCAAACTTGGCACTAGAAAATTTAATACGTGCATAAGGATCGAGTACCTTTTTGGTTTTTGTAAATGTCAAAAAACCTTTTTCTTTCATGTATTGTTCAAAACTATAACGCTGTATTTTAACAATTTTAGGCTCATCAAATACAGGGAACAAAGTAAGTCTAGATTTTTCGTGAATTTCTTTTAATTTCTTTTTTAAGAGGCCCGCTTCTACGGTATTACCTCCAAAATTGATATTATTGATGCGTACTTTCGGGCCTTTATCAATTACAAAATCAAGTAATAATGTGTTTTCGTAAGTTGAATCTGATTTTTCTAAAATTTTAACTTGAGCACTCTGAAAACCTTTTTCGGCATAGAATTTTTTAATGGCCTCTACCGCAGAAATTTTCATGTTTTCTGTGATCACACGGTTCCGCACAAGTCCTGTTTTACCTGTTAAATCTTCAGCGTCACTTTTGCTAACGCCTTTAAATAAAAAGTTGGATAAACGCGCACGTTCAGTTACCGCAATTTCAATTTCAATATTTTTATCTTCTAGCTTTGTAATAAAAATTTCGATGTCAGAGAAATAGTTTTGCCCCCATAATTTTGAGATGGCTTTAGAAAATAAATCGCCGCCCGGAATTACAATTTCATCTCCAACATTGACATTGGCAATTGAGATTAAAAGGTTTTCATCAAAAAAGCTATTACCTGTAACTTTAATAGCACTGATTTTATACTTTTTAGGCGTTTTTTGATTGTAAATATTGATAAGATCCGCATCAACATTGGTAATAACCGTATCGCTCTTTTCTTGCGCACTGGAGGCAGTACTTGCTAGCGATAATACGATTGCCAACATCAATAATTTGTACACTTTCTGCATCTTTTTCTATTTGTTATATCGCTGGCTGATCTTTCATCACAGCAGATTTCGTATATTTTGGTTCTTATAAGCGGAGCAAATTAACGGGAATAATTAAAAGTCTTTGTTAAATCGCTATTACTTATTAAATAATTATATAATATATGGTGTTTACACCTTATCTTCTTCTTGAATTTGTTTTCCTGTTTTACCAAACCTACGTTCTCTTTGCTGAAAATCAAGTATTGCTTCATTTAAATGAGCCTTTCTGAAATCTGGCCACAATATAGGGGTAAAATAGAGCTCTGCATAAGCAAGTTGATATAATAAAAAATTGCTTATTCGAAACTCACCGCTGGTTCTAATCACAAGTGCCGGATCTGGAATTCCTTTTGTACATAAATAGTCGGCAAAGGTATCTTGGGTAATTTGCTGCGGGTCTAAACTACCTGCCTGAACATCCAAAGCGATTTGCTTGACTGCATTTGTGATTTCCCATCTACTACTATAACTCAGCGCCATTATAAGTGTTAATCCAGTATTGGCAGCCGTTAACTCCAGGGCTTCTTCCAGTTCAGTTTGCGCAAAATCAGGTAGCATTTGCCTGTCCCCAATAACTTGCAAACGAATATTATTTTTATTTAATGTAGGAACTTCTTTACGAATCGTATCAACTAGCAAACTCATAAGTCCCGCCACTTCACTAGCTGGTCGGTCCCAATTTTCGGTACTAAAAGCATAGAGTGTTAAATAACCAATCCCCAATTCTGCTGCACCTTCCACAATATTTCTAACGCTTTCTACACCATTAAAATGACCAAATAAACGGTCTTCTCCTTTTTCTTGTGCCCAACGCCCATTGCCATCCATAATTATGGCAACATGTTCCGGTAAACGACTGAGATCTATTTGAGGCTTAAGGTCTTCCTGCATGCGGTTGAAAAGGATTTAATAGGCTGCAAAATTAACAAAAAAACAGAGGTTTGAGCGGAATACTTTGCCATTTATAGCCAAAACTACTTATTGGACAGGCTTTGGGCACTTATAGGTTTGTAAATTGAAGGAAATCCCCAGCTTAAGGCCTGCAAAAACGTCTGTTTGAAGGGTATTTCCCCTTTGTCTACCCTTAATACCAATAGGAGTGCCGGTTTCGTAACTGCGGTCTTGAAGCAAAAAAGCCGGAGAAGGGGACCCATCAGGTAGTGTAGGAAAGGCATCTGGAGTATACAACCCACTCACATCGTCGAGATGATCGGTATTGGTAAAGCGGTACATCAGTTCTGCAAAAACATTGAACTGCTCACTTAAGGCATACTTAACACCTAAAGTGAGTGGCACTGAAACCGCAATAGGCGCATAGGTTTTAGATGTGGGATACGCCGAAGAACCCTGGCCCTCTGTGCCAAGTGGTCTTAAAAAATATTTTTGATTGTCTAAAAATGCATAAGGGTCATAAGAAAAAGCGCCAACACCGACACCAACATAAGGCGTGAACCTAAAATCTTCAAAACCTGGTTGAAATGCAAAAAAGTTAAAATCAAATGAAACCGCAGCCTCCCAAACATGGCTGTTGAAACTTAGATTACGCCTTAACTGAGTGGCGTTATTACTATACTGATCAGAATAACCAAGGAGCGCATACTCACCACTGAGTCTGACACTCATATAATTGTTAAACTGCTTTCTAAAAAAAATACCCGCATTGGCTTTGGGCCTTTTGACTGCCACTGTAGGATTTAAATCACCAAAATAATGCGCCGCACCTGCTCCAATACCAAACTCGGCTTGGTGCACAAAACTTTGCATCAGTTGTGCACTTGCAGTGAAACCACTACAACCAAGTAGGATACTAAAAATAAATTGTTTTACCATGTGCGGAGGCTTGCTTGATGTAAAGTAGCAACAAAAATAAATACCAAAAATGTTAATTTCTTTTATCAAGACCCCAAGTAAGCTTGGATCTTAGCGTAGACAAAAAACTATTTTCGTTTAATCGGACAAGATTTACGCAAAACTGCTCTTTTTTAATAGCCAATTGTACGGTTTTATCTACTATTTCTTTACGGGCATCAAGTGCGCAAATAAATTGATCTGCTCTTCCTTCAATTTCAAATGATACTACGTTTGTGTCCGGAATAACAATTGGACGGACGTTTAAATTGTGTGGAGCAACGGGTGTAATCACAAAACTTGCTGCGTCCGGAAATAAAATAGGCCCATTGCAACTCAAACTATAACCCGTAGAACCTGTAGGCGTAGATACAATAAGTCCATCCGCCCAATAGGTGTTTAAAAATTCTCCATTAATGTAAGTGTGTATTTTGATCATTGGAGAAATATCACGCTTGTGAATTGCAAATTCATTCAGTGCAAATGGTGTGTCACCAAAAAGTTCTTCGTTAGAATCGAGATGAATAAGTGCACGTTTATCAACTACAAACGTTCTATTCACAATAGCTTCTACTGCACTTTGTAATGCATCCGGGCTTATGCTCGCTAGAAATCCGAGTCTACCAAAATTGATACCCAAAATAGGAATACCAGAATCTTTTACCAGTGTAACGGCGTCAAGCATCGTACCATCGCCTCCTAAACTAATAAGACAATCAATGGTAGCATCTAAATCTGAAGAAACTTTAAAAGGGATAAGATTAGCTGCTGTTTGTGCAGGTAAATCGGCGTGCATGAGTAGTTGATGAAATACATGAATTTCAACATCATGTGGCGCTAATGCTTCAAGCAGTAAAGCCAGGGGATTAGGCGTTGCCAAATCTAAACCTCTACTATAAATTGCAATTTTCATGTGCTTATATTCAAATCAAAAACATCAAAAATTAAATTCGCCCTGCAAATATAAGCCATCCCGCCCTAGCTGGTTGCGGCTATATTCCATGCGAAATACAAAATCATATACACTTACAAGGTCTAACCCGGCACCATAGGTGTACAACAGTGTATTACTTAAGCTGTTAGAAGGCCCAGCGTATTTATGATAAGCATACCCAGCATCAGCAAACATTTTTAAATATAGCCGAATAGGTATTTTTTCATGGTTTTTTATGGGTATCGGATTTGTTAAGGTGAAGTTTTTTACATTAAAATGAAAAGCATTTCTTGACACTATGCCAGCCGTTCCATCTACTACATAATACTCTAGCCCCCTTAATTGCATGCCGCCATATCCAATAAGTCTACTATTAGAAAATACGGAGTCGATGGGTGATTTATAAGCCGCAGTTGCATCTAGTAACAAAAAACTTTTAGTGCTTGCTTTTTTTGCATACAATTGCCTGGCACTAATATGAAAAATAGATTGCTCTCGAGATGCAAATCTTTTCAATAAAAATAAGTCAGTGTAATGTCCTGATGTTGGATACACAATATTTGAAACATTGATATACTGATAACGGTAACTAGCATCAAGTGCTGCCTGACTATTTGTTTGACCAGGATAATAATTTTTTTGAACCTTTAGAATCGTATCAGCAATCGTCTCATTAAAATAACTCAGCCTAATTGTAGTTCGCTTAAACCGGTCCGGCCTATATGAATAAGACGCATCCATGCGCCATGTTTTTCTGGCGTCTGAACGATGTCTTAAAAACACCTGCTTGTTTGCAATGGTAGCAATATTTAATTCTTTTTGTGTGGCGTGTAAAAAACCTACGCTAAATCCCTTCGTGAGTTTTTTATCGATAAACGGAATGGTGTAACGCGCCGAAAACTGCCTGTTGTAGCCAGTTATTAGCCATACATTTAAATTGTCATTTCGGCCAGACACATTGTTTTGTATAAATTTTAACCCATAATTGACACGATCTAAACTTCTATTTTGATCTACCCACCACTGGTTAAAATTTCGATCTACGAGTCTAAAATAAGGGAGCGGCAACAAATACCATCGTTCTTTTACTTGAATACGAATTTGCCATTGGTTTGCAACTGCCATGGTATCGATTTGAACATCCACAAATAGTTGCGTGTTCATCAGTAGTTGTTTTGACTGAATGATAGCGGGCGCTAACTGTTTTGCATCAAGTGAATCACCTTTTGTAAATGGAAGTTCCCGTAAAATGATATAATATTTTGTTTTTGTATTACCCGTAATATCAATACTACCAATAGGCATTTTTTGTTGCGCTAAACTGGTAAGAGATAAACTTACAATGAAGATGAAAAAAAGTAGGCGCATATGATGAAGCGTTTACACCTACATATTGAGGTATGAAAGTAAATGATTGTAATTTTCTTTCAACTCGTTTTGATAATTCTCTTCGCCAAAATAATATTTTACGCTGTAATCATAACGCTGAAATGTTGCTACAATCGTAGATACTTCAATGCGGTTTATTTGAATGGTCACTAATAACATACCTGTTTGCGGATCAGTCGCCGTATTAAGTTGTGTTACATATGCATCATTGGTTTCTATAAGACGTACAATTTCTCCAAAAGAATACTGTCTTCTTTCCATCTCTAAAACAATAACACCTCCTTTATTATCTGCACCTACATAACTCGTAAGATGTGCCAGCATGTGCTTTGCAGAAATAACGCCGAGTAAATCTGCAGTTGTTGAAACAACAGGCAGCATACTTAATTCATGAAGTGATAATAGCTTAGCTCCGGCTAAAAAATGCTCATCGGCATGCACAGATGCAATTACAAAATCATCCTGTAAGGCAGCAATAACAGTAGTCTCATGGGTGTCTAATAATGTATTTTTATCAACGATGCCTACCAGTTTTTCATCTGTAACAACACACAAATGTTGCAAGTCGTAATCCTCCATCAATTGGAGTGCAAAAGATGCTTTGTCCAATAAATGGACGGATGGAAAACTAGTATTAATGAGTTGTGCTGCTAGCATGGCTAAGCTGGTTCAAAAATGCTTCTAAAATTTGGTTGAACTCCTGAGGCACTTCCATCATGGGTGCGTGTCCGCATTTGTCTACAAAATGAAGGACGCTATTAGGAATGAGTTTGTGAAATTCTTCACCTACATAAGGTGGTGTAACAATATCATTATTACCCCAAATTAAAAGTGTGGGCTGTTGTATTTGACTAAGCTCCGGACCTAAATTACTTCTGATGGCGCTTTTAGCGAGTGCTAAAATTTTTATGACTTTCAATCGGTTTCTTGTGATTTCAAATACTTCGTCTACCAGTTCTTTGGTGGCAACTGCAGGATCGTAAAAAGTTTGTTCTGTTTTATTTTTAATATAATCGTAGTCACCTCTTTTAGGATAACTATCGCCCATAGCTTTTTCAAAAAGTCCACTACTACCAGTTAAAGTAAGAGACTTGATTTTTTCGGGATGCTTGAGCACGTGGACGAGGCCAACGTGTCCGCCGAGCGAATTACCAAGCAAGTGAATACCGGTATACCCTTTGGCTTCAATAAAATTATGTACTATTTTTTCTAGACCATTCACCGTTGTGTGAAAAATATCCAAATCAAAAAGTGGTAAAATGGGAACAATTACTTTATTGCGGTGTCTGAAGTGCTCAATTAAATGTTCAAAGTTACTAAGCGCGCCAAATAAACCATGGAGTAAAAGCAAGGGCTCTCCGGTACCTTCTTCGATGTAACTAATTTTATCTTGAACTTTAATTTCGTAATTCATGTGCACGTATATAGAACAAGGCTAAAATAATGATTTTAATAGGAATCACGGCATTAAATAACCATGAATTATAATATACTTATTTTACCTGTTTACCTAAGGTTTCAAAATGCGCACCTAAACTCGTAAACATGTCTTTAAAAACTGGAATAACCTGACCAATAGAATCTAGCACTTTAGGTCCCCAAGGGGCTATATAGCTATAGGTTTTAGAGGCTGCTTTAGTAGATTCAGTAATTAAATGAAGTTTGTCGCCATAAAAAAGCACAACACTCCAAATAGTCATATAAATAGCACCAAAAAGTAGAATACCTGCTAGTTTATTTGCCCATCCAAGTAACACGAGTTCGGCAGCTTTTTGAAACATGCCAGCCACTAATCTAACCACCAGTGTAACAGCTATCATGATGAGTAAAAATGATACAAATGGAAGCCAACTTGCTGTTATGCCTGTGTCATGCCCTATTTTAGAAGCAACAACTGTCGAAAGTTTAGTAGCAGCAGTTAAGCCAATAAGTAGGGCTACAAAAGAAAATAAAGCAATGATAAAGCCTTTTGTGTAGCCTTTAAAGAGGGCGCCAATTAAAATGATTCCACAAATTATGTCTAATACCACGTTTTCTTTTTTTGCGTTAAGTGAAACTACAACATTTAACCTAGTGCTGCTTTAACTGCAGCTGCAATTGCTTTTCCGTCTGCCTGTCCTGCCAATTGCTTTGATGCCACACCCATCACCTTGCCTAGATCCTGTGGACCAGTAGCACCAACGGTTGCAATAATTTGTGCTACAATTTCTTTAATGGCTGCTTCATCTAGTTGTGCTGGCAAAAACTTTTCGATCACTGCAATTTCTTCGATTTCTTTTTGCGCTAAGTCTGCTCTATTTTGCGCTTGGTAAATAGTGAGCGAATCTTTTCTTGATTTCACTAGTTTTTGTAAGAGCTTTAGTTCTACTTCTGCAGTAATGGAACCACCAGCACCTGGATCTGTTTTTGCTTTTATTATTTCTGCTTTAATGGCACGTAAACCTCTTAACAACGCTTCGTCCTTTGATTTCATAGCGTCTTTCATTTGCGCCATTACTTGTTCTTCTAAAGTTGCCATAGTATCTAGTTTATTTATTTTTTTGAATTTGACTGTCTCTAAATTTTTTATAAAAAGATTTAGCAAAATCTTTCATTTCGTTAGCGAGTGCCTGATCTTGTGTAGCTCTTATAAAAGTATCTGCCATCCCCATCAATGTTTGGTAGTAAAAATCTGCCATTTCATCTACCATCATGTCTTTGGTCCACAAATCAATGCGGAGCGCAGACTTATCTGCAGCATCCCAAAATGCAAGCATCATGGCTCTTGCAGATTGCGCCATATCGGCGGTGCTGTCGGATGCATTCCACTTGATATCCTGCGGAACCTTGTTTTCGTCTAAATGAACTTCGATATTAATATTGGATTGACGCGTCATGTTCTAAGTTTTTGCAAAAATAGGCCTAAAGCATGTTATAGCTATGCCTATATCTCTTTAAATAAAAAGAGTGCTTGGGTGAAATTGAGATTTTGTAAGAACAAAAGCCCATTTTGAGTCCGCTCTTCTTTTATTTTTTCGTTTTTATACACTAATAGGAGCGCTTCCGCAATGCCAGTAGGTGTTGTTTCTGAATACTTTGTAACCATATCATGCATGCCCATGGCTGCCGCAAATGCATGAGCTGCTATAACAGAAACCCCTGCTTTAGCGGCTTCTAGTGCCATTAAATAAGATGCAGCACCATCATTCAATAAAACGGTAGCATATGCACTTGATAGAATCTGATACCAGTTATGCACGGTAAGACCGGCAGGAACCAACACCACATCGGCCCTGTACTTATAAGTACGTAATTTTTCTTCTAAAAATGAACGCTGTACCCCATTAGAAGGCACAAGTAAGAGCTTCATATTGCTTTGTTGCCACTTTTTAAAAAGTGAAAAGGCTTGCAATAACTCAATGCTACTGGTATTATCCTGTGCCACCGATAAAAAATATTCGGTACCACCAGCATGTGTACCCTTGTACATCTGCTGTAAATTATAATCGATCGGATAAATTTCGGAAGAAGGTACAATAGAAATAGTTGCAATACTGTCTTTTCGAATGCCAAATTGTTCCTCTAATTGGTGAGCGGCCCCCGTTTCTACAACAAGCCATTGCTTTACTTGTTTCAACGACTTTTTAAAGAAATAACTTTCAAACTTGGATATGCTACTTTCAAATAAACATATTTGAGGGATGGTTGTACGCACCGCATATCTACCACTCAATTGCAGCCACAGTGAAGGTTGTATAAGTCTAAGCAGTTTAGGCGCTGTTATTTCATACCAAATTTTTTCTGCCACAAAACTACTCCGGTCATACTTTGTTTTTATCCAACTACAATTAGGCGCACCTACAAAACTAGTAGGTTGTGCAGTGTCCGACAATAAAATAAATTGATGCTCAGGGTGCGCATGAATTTCGCCCTCTAGCCATTTCCAAATGAAACGACCAATGCTTGAAAAATTGGTATCGCGGATACCCACCAAAGTGACTGCTATTTTCATGAACTGCAAAGATACTTACATCTTTTCCACGGATGCAAATTAGCGTGTCAAGGGGCTAAATACTTATCATACTTTTACAACATGCAAACAAAACTGCAACAGCTCGACTTATTTGGAAATCCGGCGCAAGACCAAGGCGGAGCTAAAGAAAAAAAGAAAGCCAAGGCCAAGCCATTGCCTGTTGCTGTTAATATCCCAGAACCATCAGTTATAGAGCCGGTAGTTATAGAAACTATTGCAGCGGAATCTTATGAAGCAGAATCTTCCGCTACTGAACAATCTGTTTATGTTGAAAGACCTAGACAGCCCCGCACTACAATTGAAAAGATAGCTGGCAAAAGAGGGCGAAAATCGTATAGTGAAATAGATACCGAAATAGATTTAATAGAAATTCCGGACGAAAAAGTATTGTCTCAAAAATTGTATTACACCATTAGTGAAGTAGCAAGTTGGTTTAAAGTAAACACTTCTTTACTTCGTTATTGGGAAAATGAATTTGATATTTTAAAGCCACGCAAAACAAGAAAAGGCGACCGCTTATTTAGAGTAGAAGACATCAAAAATTTACAAATCATTTACTTTTTGCTGCGCCAAAAAAAATATTCGATAGAAGGTGCAAGAACCTATTTAAAACAAAACAAATCGCAGGCCGATACCCAGGCGCAACTGGTACAAAGCTTAACAAAGTTTAAATCTTTTTTGCTAGAATTAAAAGCTGGGTTACACTAATTCAAGGCTTACGACTGCTTTACCACAACATCGGTACTAGATGCAGCTAATTCTATTTTTTGTGACTCTAACAGCTCAATCAAAGCGATATTTATTTTTTCTCTAAGCATTAAATAGTCTTCATATTCATCGGTAGCCGATGAAAAGTATTCTACAATCACAATATGCGCATGCTTTCCTGTGTCATGCAAATAAACATGAAAACTATCAATTTGCTGACCACTCAAATAATTACGCATTGCTGCTAATAAAGTGGATAATGTATTTGCAGATGCGCTTAAAGAAAGTTCTAATTGTAATTCGGTTTTGCGTTGTGTACGTAAACTAATATTATCAACGATGGTATCAACCATTTGTTTATTAGGAACAGAAATGTATGTTTTTTCGTTGGTACGAATGCGGGTACTTCGTAGCCCAATTTTTTCTATAGTGCCGGTAAACCCATTTACTTTTACCTGTTCGCCAACTGTAAAAGGCTTATCAAAAAAGATAATAAAGGAAGCGATTAAATTTTCCATGCTCTCTCTCGTAGCAAGGGCTACAGCCGCTCCCACCAAACTCAAGCCTGTTAAAATGTTTCCTATATTTTTATTAAAAGAGAATTTTAGAATCAGGAGTACACCAATAATAATCAGAATTACCTTGAAAAAATCTTTAAAGAAAATAATGAGTTGATTGTCTTGCTGATCTTTGGTTACATTAGCCCGCTCTTCTAAAACCATCGCCATAAAATCAATAACGCGAAGACATAGCCAAATAAATACAACAACTAGTGCCCCATTCATAAGCGCATCTAAAATTTGTCTGGTATTTGTTTTATAAATAGTAAATTCAAAAGCGGCTGGAAACTTTAATTTATCAATGGCAATCATTGAAATTGTCAATAATAAATAAGTGCCCAGCGGTTGTACCACTAAATCTAAAAAAGATTGCTTAGGTAAATTGTGCTTACTATTGGTGATCAATTTAAAAAGCTTACTCGCTAAAAATTTAGAAATAAGTTTTTTAAAAATTAATGTAATAAGTATGGTGCCTAACACAATAAGATAAGCCTGTACCGTATTGTCTAATATTTTTAGTTCCATATATCAATTTCCATTTTTTCGCCATCAAAACTTGCGTAGGTAAAATTTTGTATCCAGTCACCTAAATTAATATAATGACTATCACCAATAGTTAGATCAAGTGGAAAATGACGATGACCAAAAATTAAATAATCATAATGTGATTTTTGTAAAATTTCTTTGCTGTAACAAATAAGCCATTCGTTTTCTTCTCCTAAAAACTGTGCATCTGCATCGCCCGTTTTGGACCTGCTTTTCCGGCTAAAATAATTGGCAAGTGCAATACCTGCGTCTGGATGCATCCACTTAAACAACCATTTACAAATGGGGTTGGTAAAAATTTTTTTAATAAACTTATATCCGGCGTCGCCAGGACCTAAGCCGTCACCATGCGCGATATAGCAGTCTTTATTGTTGAACTTAAAGACTTGTGGCTCATGGTATACTTTACAGCCTAGTTCATTTTCAAAATAACCACGCATCCATAAGTCATGATTGCCAGTAAACACATGTACCGGAATCCCTTTATCGGTGAGTTTAGCGATTTGCCCAAGTAAGCGTACAAAACCTTTGGGCACGACATGATCATACTCAAACCAGAAGTCAAATATATCACCCACAATAAAAACAGCTGCTGCGCTATCCTCGATAGATTGCAAAAAGGCAACTACTTTTTTTTCACGCTCCAAACTAGCACTGTAATTAGGTGCCCCCAAATGAAAATCAGAGAGCAAATAAATTTTTCGGCTAGAAGATGCATGAATGGTAGCTGTCATGTGCTTTTAATTATTTCTGTCAATTAAAAAACAGTATACTTCTTTAGGACCATGCACGCCTACTACAAGTGTTTTTTCAATATCCGCTGTTCTACTAGGGCCACTAGCAAGCGTAATAAGCGAAGGTAACTGATTGCCATAATGTTTAGTAACAGATTGTAAGCCATCTGAAATATCGTACACCACTTGATCCGTGTAGGCAATACAGATATGAATGGGTGCATACACGCTAACCGTTCTACCACTTTGTTGACCGGTTGAAAGTATTAAACTTCCTGTTCTTGCGATTAGATTATCGCAACTTGTAATAGCAGCATCACAATATTCTAAATCTTCAGACTGCATGCCACCAAAGCCTGCTTTGGTGAGCATTTCAATTAAAGCATTTTCTCTACAATAGGTTTGCTTCCAGTTGCGCTGAATAAAAAGCATGCTTAATTGTGATGCGAGTTCTTTTTCACTCGCACAAAATGCAAACTTCCCTTGCAACCCAGAAAAGTTTTCTGCAAACAACACAGAAAGGTCTTCTTTGGTGGTTGGATATGTTGTTGAAGCCGTATCAACCGCCAAAAATGGGACAGGCACTGGCTTCGCCAGTGCCTGCTTTATCTTTTGTAAAATATTTTCTCTTGCGCTTTTAGCCATACTTCAACTATTAAATAGATGCTTCTGTTGATGTTTGATCTTCTGACGTAGCAGGCGCTTCAGTTGCAGCTGCTTCAGATGCAGCTTGCTCTTCAACAACTTCTGGCACTACCTCTACTTCAACTATCTTTTTTTCTTCAAAAGGTCTTTTACCAATTAAAATTTCTACATCAGATTTATGCAACACTTCTTTAGCGAGTAATTCTTTTGCTAAAATTTCAACGGCTTCTTTTTTATCACGAAGTAATTGAAGTGTGCGCTGGTAAGCATCTTCAATAATACCGCGCACTTCGTGGTCAATAATTTTACCGGTTTCTTCGCTGTAAGGCTTGGTAAAGGTATTTTCTTGCGAAGGATCATAGTAACTCACATTACCAACCTTACTATTCATTCCATATGCAGTAACCATGCTGTACGCAATACGCGTAATTTGTTGTAAGTCGTTGGAAGCACCTGTAGAAATTTTTCCAAAAAATATTTCTTCTGCAGCTCTACCACCAAGTGTCATACAAATTTGATCCATTAACTGATCGGTATTGTACAGGTACTGCTCGGTTGGTGTGTACTGCGCATAGCCAAGTGCCGCCGTTCCACGAGGTACAATCGTTACTTTTAAGAGCGGATACGCATGTTCTAAAAACCAACCACAAACGGCGTGACCTGCTTCGTGGTAGGCAATAATAGATTTTTCGTGCGGTGCTATTATTTTATTTTTCTTTTCAAGACCACCAATTACACGGTCAATAGCATCTTGGAAGTCAATCATCTCTACAGACTCTTTTCCTTTTCTAGCAGCAATTAATGCAGCTTCGTTACAAACGTTTGCAATATCAGCACCTGCAAATCCAGGTGTTTGTTCTGCTAGTTTATGTAAATCAAGTGCTTCAGAAATTTTAATAGGCTCAAGATGCACTTTAAAAATTTCTTCTCTACCTTTTACATCTGGTTTGTCAATTGAAATTTGACGATCAAAACGTCCGGGTCTTAAGAGTGCACTATCTAATACGTCGGGACGGTTAGTAGCAGCTAAAATAATAATACCCGTATCGCCACCAAACCCATCCATTTCAACAAGGAGTTGGTTTAATGTATTTTCACGTTCGTCATTACTCATCATGGCATTTTTACCACGTGCACGTCCTATCGCATCAATTTCATCAATAAAAATAATACAAGGTGCTTTTTCTCTTGCTTGCTTGAATAAATCACGCACACGACTTGCACCCACACCCACAAACATTTCAACAAAGTCAGATCCACTTAAACTAAAGAAAGGAACCTGCGCTTCCCCAGCCATTGCTTTTGCAAGCAATGTCTTCCCCGTACCCGGAGGGCCTACTAGTAGCGCTCCTTTTGGAATTTTACCACCAAGCGCTGTATATTTTTTTGGATTTTTTAAGAAGTCAACAATCTCCATCACTTCCACTTTTGCTTCGTCAAGTCCAGCAACGTCTCCAAAGTTTATATTTACTTTAGCGCCTTTATCAAATAAAGTAGCTTTTGATTTTCCAATATTAAAAATTCCGCCAGCACCACCGCCTGGGCCACCTGCGCCACCACCCATTTTGCGCATGAGCAGTAACCATACCACTACAATAATTACGAGCGTAAATATTGACTGAAGTACGCCGCCCATCCAATCTGCAGCTTTTACAATATCTCTTTTAACTTCGGGTAACTGATGTTGCTCTGTAAATTTTTGAAGATTTTCATCAAAAGATTTCCAATCCAACACTTCGAAAACAAATAAAGGTGCGCCCTTTACTTTTTCTTTAGGCAATACCACGCCAAATTTTTTAACATAGAATTCTTTTTTAAGACTATCGCCATTAATGTAAACCTGTACTTCATCTTTGTTTTTTACAAAATCAAGTTTGGTCACATCGCCTGCTAGCAGCATTTGTTGCTTGAACTCCTGCTCCGTTGTCTTTTTTAACTCCGGCGAAAAATTCATGATTTGAGAAACTAATAAACCAACAATCACAACGCCATAAATCCAATAGATATTGAACTTAGGACCTTTTTTGCCGCCTTTTCCTTTCTCCTGAAAATTAAATTTTGGTTGCTTCTCTTCTGACATATGGTTTCTATTATTCGTGGATTTGTGATACTGCATCACTCCACATTTCTTCTAATTTATAAAATTCTCTAGCTTCTGGATGCATCACGTGCACCACAACATTCACATAATCAATGATCACCCATTGTAATGCTTTACGTCCTTCGTGTTTATATGGATTTTCACCGCACACTTGTTTTACCTCATCTTCGATGTGATCAGCAATGGCTCGCACTTGTGTGGTACTGGATGCTTGGCACACAATAAAAAAATCGGCAGCAGCTTCTTCAATTTTGCGTAAATCTAAACTTACAACATGCTCACCTTTTTTATCTAAAATAGCATTAATGATGGTTTTAAGAATTTTAGAGCTCTTGGTTAATCGGGTAATCGTACTTTTTGGTCGATTTTTTAATACAGAAAGGGGTTCCAACAATACAGTTATTTAGTGATTAATAATTTGATTTAGACGTAGCTCTTGTAACTTCGTCAAAAATACTAATTCTTTGGCTTCAGCAGGCTTAAATACACCCATCGGTTTACCATTTACAGAATTAACTGAAGTAGATAGTACCAACATCTATGCCATGAACCAAGTTAAGACAAACCTGGCTGGGCACGGCGCTGCATTTCTAGCCCAAAAACAGTGGTATGGAAAGGGACAAATGGGAAAGGTTTGGGAGGCCGAAAGCGGTCAAAACATACTATTATCGGTGGTTTTGGATCCAAAAAAGCTTGTTTTTAACGGTTCAGAGCTAGATCCATCCATTGTTAGCATGCTAGTAGCAGTTGGCTGTTTTAACTTTTTTATTACATATGCTGGTGACGAAACGCGCATTAAATGGCCCAATGATATTTACTGGCGTGACAGAAAGGCAGCAGGTATTTTAATTGAAAATAGCTATAGAGGACCTATCTGGCAGTGGAGCATTGCAGGTATGGGCGTTAACATCAACCAAACAAGTTTTGGAAACGAGTTAAACAAAGCAGTTTCACTCAAACAAATTACGGGTAATACATACATCGTAAAAGACCTCGCAGCAGAATTATGCGGGCGTATTCAAGATGCGTTAGATGTACTGGTAACAAAGGGGCCTGATGCACTCATTACGCTTTACAACAATGCACTTTATAAAAAAGGGGAGCTTGTAACAGTAGCCGTAAACGAAGTAATAAAAACAGTTATCATTTGTAGGGTATTACCAAATGGATATTTAGAAATAGAAAACGAAAACGGTACTAAAGAATCTGTTGCACTCGGCGCAGTAAAGTGGTTACCATAAAACATACAACATGTCATCAACCATAAAATTGACACAATTTTCTCATGGCGCAGGATGCGGATGTAAAATTGCACCAGCGGTATTAGAAACTATTTTAGCTTCTTCCCTTCCAAAAATTGAACATAAAAATTTACTCGTGGGATACGGAAGTAAAGATGACGCGGCTGCCTATGATATGGGAAACGGTCAGGCCATTATTAGTACCACCGATTTTTTTACACCTATTGTTGATGATGCAGTTGCCTTTGGAAAAATTGCGAGCGCCAATGCCATTAGTGATGTGTATGCCATGGGTGGTAAGCCTTTAATAGCTATTGCAATACTAGGTTGGCCAGTGAATACACTACCTGCAGCCCTTGCAGCAGAAGTGTTAGAAGGCGCAAGAGCCATTTGTGCAGAAGCAGGTATTCCACTTGCAGGTGGTCATAGTATTGATAGTAGCGAACCTATTTTTGGATTAGCAGTTACAGGTATTACACCCATTGCAAATCTCAAAAAAAACAACACTGCAAAACAGGGTGATGTGCTCTTTGTTACAAAACCAATTGGTGTAGGGATATTAGCAACCGCACAAAAAAGAGACGCATTAGAACCTCAAGATCTAGCACCATTGATACATCAGTTAACAACACTCAATAAAGTTGGTGAAATATTGGGCGGTATACCTGAAGTGCACGCACTCACTGATATCACAGGGTTTGGACTACTTGGGCACCTAATAGAAATGGCTGAAGGCAGTGAACTAAGTGCGCATATTTTTTATTCGAAGATAAAAATGATAGAAGCTGCTAAAAAATATTTAGCGCAGCGCATGGTGCCAGATGCTACGTATCGGAACTGGAATAGTTACAGTACAAAAACAAGTTTTGATCCGGGCGTTAATGTAATGGAAGCATTTAGTATGTTGCCGGATCCACAAACCAATGGAGGCTTACTTGTTGCAGTAGATCCAACCGCAGTAGACATTATAATAGATGTATTTACAAAGCATGGACTTGCTGATTTTATAGAACCAATTGGTATATTAGAAGCAGCAGGTGATAAAGTAGTAGTAGTAAAAAATTAAGCGTTAAAACTAAACGCTAAAAAACCATATTTCCTTTGTTTTTTATTTGCTCATTGGTAAGCTCTGCAACCATTTGAACACCATTTAATGCTTTTACGGTTTGCTTGATCCAGTTGCATTTTTCATCATCTACAAAATCTCCTTTTGTGAGCCACAAAAAATCCATATGCCTAAATTCAGGCAATAGATATTCGCCATCACACTGGTTATGATATAAATAATGTACCAAAAAACTATTGGGCTCTTTGGATTCGTAAATACTAAAATAATAACTGCGATCCTTTTTTTTGAGATGTATTTCGATGGCTGGATTGAGTCTAAACTGATGCCCCAATTGATTATTCAATTGCAAACAAAATTGATGGCTTTTGATTGGCGCAATAATGCCAAGCAAACGCGTGTCATCAAAAAAATCTTCATTGAGTTCGTCAATATTGAGTTTCAGTTTCATACTAATAATTGATTGCTTCCTTTAAAACGTAACAGAAATATTTATTTCATCGGCACCACGTTTTATGCGCAGCTGGGTTTGATCTCCTTTTTTAAACTTACTCAGTGTTTGCATGTAACTGTTCACGTCAACAAATTTGTAATCACCTAATTGAAGTAAAATGTCACCTGCTTTTAATCCTAATTTTTCTGCAAGCTTACCTGGGCTCACGCCATCAATGCGCATACCCGTGCCACTATATCCGTAATCAGGAATAACGCCTAAACTCACCGTAAACTTAGTGCTACGGCCCATTTGAGGCTCTGTAGTTTTTATAAAATCAAGCTTGGGTAAACTATCTGTAATACCCATAATTTGATAGGCCAGTGTTACAATTTGCGCAGTGGCTTCGTAATTTATTTTATCAGCATCATCTGTTGCTTTGTGATAATCGGAGTGACTTCCTGTAAAGAAAAATTGAACCGGAACACCCGCTCTATAAAAACTAGCGTGATCACTTGGACCACTACCTGTGCTATCAAATTTTACAACAAGTGGCGTATTTGCCAGTTTCCAAATGTTACTCCATTTACTTGAAGTTCCGTACCCACCCACGGTTAATTTGTGGGAAGTGTCGTAACGGCCTACCATATCCATGTTAAGCATATAATTAATAGAACCAGACATGGTTGGATTTTCTACCCAATATTTACTTCCTAAAAGACCTAATTCTTCACCAGAAAAATGAAGGAATAAATAATTATTACGTACCGGTGATTTTTGTTGTAACAAGCGTGCAATTTCAAGTAAAGCAGCAGTACCACTAGCATTATCATCAGCACCATTATGAATAACATGTCCGGTGTCTAATGCGTTTTTATCTTCGTTAAAACCAAGGTGATCATAATGTGCCCCAATTACAACCGTATTTGCTGCACCATTATTAATAAATGCTGCGACATTGGTTGCAGGACGTTTTTTTTCTGAGAGACGAACAGAAATGTCAACTTGTAAAGTAGCGGAAGGGTCTGTAAAATGTTGGTGTCCTGTCTGTGTGAGATAAATTACAGGAATAGAAAACGGCGCTGTTTTATCATTTTTATTAAATAAAATATTATCAACAATAGTTCCTGTATTGTACATTATAAATGCAGTAGACCCTTTTGATCCAGCCGTAGTTACTTCTTTTTTAATCCATGCCTCGATATCAAAATGTGGATTGGATTTATTTTCTTCAAGCGTTTCTTTAATGTCTTTAAACCAAGGCTGCCCTTTTTCATGAAGTGCCATTGCAGGATTTCCGACAATATTTACAGAAGCACTTGTAGCTAATGGAAAAAAATCTTTTTCGATTTTTAATTGAATATTATTTACTGTAAAATGAGTGCTTGGATCTATTTGCAAGCCTTCATTAATTTCAAATTTTTGAAGATAGCCGCTTGATCCTTTTGGAGCAATTCCCAATTGCTGATATTGTTTTACTAAATAGTCCATCGCAGCATCTGCGCCAGCTGTACCCGTTCTTCTTCCTTCTAAAGCATCACTCGCTAAATAGCCAATATGTGATTTTAAATTTGAAATGAGCGCGGCATTTTGCTTTTCTGCTTCAATTCTAATTTTGCGTTTGCTTTGTGATAATCCTAAAAAGGGAACCAATAATAGGACCCAAAACCATTTTTTACCCATTTTGCTTGCTTTATTACATACAAAAGTAAGCGATTCTGTTCCCAATCTCGTAACTACCCTCCCCTCTTTGCGAGTACTTTTGTAGCCATCTATTTAAAATTGAGTCAAAGAGACCTCCATATTGCTTTAGTGGGTAACCCCAACAGTGGAAAAAGTTCCATTTTCAATGCTTTGACGGGCTTACACCAACAAGTAGGCAATTTTCCGGGCGTAACAGTAGATAAAAAAACGGGGACCCTCCAGTTGCCAGATGCTAGCAACACAACCCTAATTGACTTACCGGGTACCTATAGTTTGTATCCTAGAAGAGCCGACGAATGGGTAGCATACAAAGTGCTTATGGGCACCGACGAATCGGTTACAACAGATGCTGTACTCCTCGTGGCTGATGCCAGTAACCTCAAACGAAATTTACTTTTTTGCAGTCAGATTATCGATTTGCAAATTCCTGTAGTGATGGCCCTCACCATGAATGATATTGCATCAAGCAAGGGCATCAAAATAGATATTGCGGGCCTTGAAAAAGAATTAGGAATACCTATTGTTGCGGTGAATCCAAGAAAAAATAAGGGTATTACAGAATTAAAAAAAGCGTTACAACAATTAACATTAAATACTAATGCCGGTAATGATAAAAAATTTATTGACGTAAAAAGATTAGCACCTAATGCAATAGATGGCGTTCATAAAATAACTCCAGGCTTAAGTGGTGATTATGCCGCCATACACTATTTGATTAATCACGAAAATTTTCCGTTACCAAAAGAAATGCAAACGCAAATTGATGCGCTAGTAGTAACACATCAATTTAATTCAACCAAAACACAGGCCGAAGAAATTTTGCAGCGCTACAGTCAAATCAGAGACGTGATGCGGAAGTATGTTGTAGAGCCGGGGCCTTTAGAAAAAAAGATTTTTTCAGATAAGTTAGATAATATTTTATTACACCGAGTTTGGGGTTATGTAATATTACTAGCTGTATTATTTATTTTATTTCAAAGCGTTTATTGGCTGGCTAGTTTTCCGATGGATGGAATTGAGTGGGCCTTTGCAAAAGGCGGAAGCTCTTTGTCTGCTTGGCTTCCAGAAGCATGGTGGAGCAATTTAATTGTAAATGGACTAGTGGCTGGCCTCAGCGGTATTTTAGTATTTGTGCCGCAAATTATGATTTTGTTTGGGCTTATCACCATACTTGAAGACAGTGGTTATATGGCGCGCATCAGTTTTTTAAGTGATAGACTCATGCGTAAAGTGGGGCTGAATGGAAAAAGTGTAATGCCTATGGTAAGTGGTTTTGCATGTGCCGTACCAGCCATTATGAGTGCGCGTAATATTGAAAATAAAAAAGAAAGATTGTTAACGATACTCGTTACGCCACTCATGAGTTGTAGTGCCCGATTGCCGGTTTTTACCATTCTAATTTCACTTGTTGTTGACAACAAATACTACTTTGGATTTTTAAGTTTACAAGGGCTTGTAATGATGGGCCTTTACTTATTAGGTATTGTGATGGCCTTGCTGGTGAGCTATATATTAAAGTGGTTTATTTCGATTCAGGAAAAAAGCTTTTTTATTTTAGAACTTCCCATGTACAGAGCACCGCGTTGGAAAAACGTGGGTATTACCATGATCGAAAAAGCTAAAATTTTTGTAACAGATGCCGGTAAAGTAATCATGATCATTAGCCTACTATTATGGTTTTTAAGTAGCTACGGACCAGGAGATCAAATAGCAAATACGACTAAAAAGTATGAAGCACTGAGTCGAGTGTTGCCTGCAAAAAAAGATTCTTTAGATAAACAATTCGCAGCCGAAAAATTACAACATTCGTATGCTGGCATTTTAGGTAAAGCTATTGAACCCGCTATCAAGCCACTTGGTTACGACTGGAAAATTGGTATTGCGCTTATTACCTCCTTTGCGGCTAGAGAGGTTTTTGTGGGCACCATGGCTACCTTATATAGCGTAGAAGACAGTGAAGACAGCTCTCTCAGACAAAAACTAGCGGCTGCTAGACATCCGGATGGAACAAAGGTATACACCCTAGCAGCAGGGCTTTCACTTATGATATTTTATTTATTGGCCATGCAGTGCATGAGCACACTAGCTGTTGTTAAAAGAGAAACAAAATCTTGGAAATGGCCTGCGTTTCAACTCGTGTATATGACGGCTCTCGCATATGGGATGAGTTGGTTAACCTATGTTTTGTTTAGTTAAAAGCTGTTCACCGTTAACGTATCATTATTTATAGGTTTCCCATAATAACTTAGAAACTTTTCTAGCGAGTTCCCAAGTCTCATTTTGAGATCCCCAACTGGTATCTTTATTATTTTTAGTACAAATGGAAAAAACGTATCGCGCATTTTTTCCGTACACATACATTACTTCACTTCTACTCGCATTTACAGCACCATTTTTACTGGCTACAAAAACATCGGGTGGAATTTGTGAAAGCGCTTCTTCATCCCAATAATTTCTCCCAAGCAAACGAATCATTTTTTCGGAAGAAGCAGTATCTAATAAATTTCTATTCGCTAAAGCTTCAAACATGGTAGCCATTTCTTTTGGACTGGTTTGTCCCCATCCAAACTTATCTCTACCCGCTTCTCTACCCGGCGTTCTACTATTTACCCTAGTAGCCGTATAACCAATGCTATCAAGAATTTGATTGATTCTTGTTCCAGTACCGGCTAGTGATTGTAGCCACAAACTTGCGGTATTATCACTTGTTGTAAGCATGAGCATGATTACTTTACTAAGCTCTACTTTTTCATTGTGTTTTAGTGATGCGAGTAAATCGGAACCAGCATAAAACAAAGAATCTTTATAGGTTAGCTCTTGATGGTATTTGAGTTCGCCTTTATTGATTTTATCGATGATGCCAATAAGTATAGGTACTTTTACCATACTCGCTGTTGGAAAAATACTATCTGCATGTATACTGGCAATTTTACCAGTATGTAAATCTTTTACATAAATACCTACGTCCCCTTTAAATCCAGTCGTTACTTTTTGTAATTGTTGCTGCAATTTTTTATTTACTTTTTGCGCTTGCGCCGGTATGAGCGCCACTACAAAAATGAAAGCAAGTAAATTTTTCATACAATTTATTTCTTTTTAGGAGTGCCTAAAATTTCTTGTCCATGATTTTTTGAATCTGGCTTTGTGATAATTTTTTCGATCACGCCGTTTTCATCGATAATAAATGTAGTACGCAGGGTTCCCATATAGGTTTTGCCCATAAACTTCTTTTCGGCCCAAACGCCATACTTTTCATGAATCACGAGGTCTGTGTCGGCGATAAGCGGAAACGGCAACTCGTGCTTGGCAATGAATTTAAGGTGACTTTTTTGATCGTCGGAGCTCACCCCAAGCACTTGGTAACCCTTTTTAGCCAACAATTTATAACTATCCCTGAGGTTACAGGCCTGAACGGTACAGGTGGGGGTCATGTCATGCGGGTAGAAGTACAAGACCAGCTTTTGGCCCTTAAAACTAGATAAGGCAATGGTTTTACCGTTTTGGTCGAGGCCTTTAAAGGCAGGTGCTTTGGATCCTTCTTGTAACATTTTGGTTATTTTGGTGATTAAAAATAAGAGCGTAACGATTATATAATAAATTTAGGGGCAATTAGTTCAAAAAAAATACCCCCTTCTGCTCCCCCTTTATTAAATTTGCACAATTTATTTTTTAGTTCCTATGCCAAAAGACAATTCCATAAAATCGGTACTTATTGTTGGTTCTGGTCCCATTATTATTGGTCAGGCCTGCGAATTTGACTATTCTGGTTCTCAAGCAGCTAGAAGTTTGCGTGAAGAGGGCATTAAAGTGATTTTGATTAATTCAAATCCTGCCACCATCATGACAGACCCAATGATGGCAGATAAAGTCTACTTATTGCCGCTAACCATCGAAAGTATCGAGCAGATTTTACAAGAAAATGATATCGATGCGGTACTTCCTACCATGGGTGGTCAAACTGCATTAAACCTTTGTAAAGAAGCGGATGAAATAGGCATTTGGAACAAGTACAATGTGCGCATGATTGGTGTAGACGTTGCAGCTATTGATACTGCCGAAGACCGTGAAAAGTTCAGACAGCTCATGGTTAAAATTGGAATTGCTGTTGCCCCTAGCCGTGTAGCCAATAGTTTTTTAGAAGGAAAAGAATTTGCACAAGAAATTGGATTTCCACTTGTAATCAGACCTTCATTTACGCTAGGTGGAACGGGTGGTGGATTTGTACATAGTAAAGATGATTTAGATGCTGCACTCGAAAGAGGTTTAAAGGCTTCTCCAATACATGAAGTACTTGTAGAAAAAGCGGTACTTGGATGGAAAGAATATGAACTTGAATTGTTACGCGACCAAAATGACAATGTTGTTATCATTTGTACCGTAGAAAATTTAGACCCAATGGGTGTACATACCGGAGATTCCATTACGGTTGCACCTGCTATGACACTTAGCGATACGGCTTTTCAAGACATGCGCAACAAAGCCATTTTAATGATGCGTTCTTTGGGTAATTTTTCTGGTGGATGTAATGTGCAATTTGCACTCAACCCTTCTACCGAAGAATTGATTGCTGTTGAAATCAATCCGCGTGTGAGTAGATCATCAGCACTTGCATCAAAAGCAACGGGTTATCCAATTGCTAAAATTGCAGCTAAACTTGCGATTGGTTATAGTTTAGATGAATTAAAAAATCAAATCACGCAAACCACTTCTGCGTATTTTGAACCAGCACTTGATTACGTAATTGTAAAAGTGCCACGTTGGAATTTTGATAAATTTAAAGGCGCGAACGATACACTTGGTTTACAAATGAAAAGTGTGGGTGAGGTAATGGCGATTGGAAGAAACTTTAAAGAAGCCATACAAAAAGCTTGTCAGAGTTTAGAAAATGAAGCCATTGGCTTAGGATATTATGGTAAGAGCCTCATGAAAAGTGAAGATCTCGTAGAATACATAAAAACTCCAAAATGGGACCGCATATTTAGAATTAAAGATGCACTCATGGCAGGGTCTACTGTCAAATCTATTGCACAAGCAACCGGTATTGATAGATGGTTCTTAAACCAGATTTTACAAATTTGCAACATCGAAAAAGAAATTGCAACGCATACTTTAGAAACCCTTCCTGAAAGCTTATTAAAAGAAGCTAAAAAATGCGGTTTCGGAGACGTGCAAATCTCAAAAATATTACAAGGCGATTGCACAGACGAACAAGTGTATGAAAAAAGAAAAGCTTTAGGTATTACCAGGGTTTACAAAATGGTAGATACCTGCAGCGCCGAATTTGAAGCAAAGACACCATATTTTTATAGCACTTTTGAAGGATAAATGATACTTCTTATGAAATTACAAGACATACAAGTACAAAACGAAAAAGAAACACGCGGTGGATTTGGTGAAGGCATTCACGAAATCGGAAAAGAAAATGAAAATTTAGTAGTACTTACTGCAGATCTAGCAGGTTCTTTAAAGCTAGGGCCCTTTATCAAAGATTTTCCAAACCGTTTTGTACAAGTAGGTATTGCAGAAGCCAACATGATTGGTATTGCAGCTGGTATGACCATTGGAGGTAAAATTCCATACACCACAACTTTTGCAAATTTTAGTACGGGCAGGGTATATGATCAAATCAGACAAAGTGTTGCGTATAGCGGTAAAAATGTAAAAATTTGTGCTTCTCACGCAGGTCTTACCCTAGGTGAAGATGGTGCAACGCACCAAATATTAGAAGACATTGGACTTATGAAAATGCTTCCGGGCATGACCGTTATTGTTCCTTGCGATTTTAATCAAACCAAAGCTGCCACAAAAGCCATCGCATCTTATGAAGGCCCTGTCTATTTAAGATTTGGTCGTCCAAAATGGCCAAACTTTACGGCAGTTGACGGTAGTGATTTTGTAATTGGTAAAGCGCAACAATTATCGGAAGGAACCGACGTAAGTATTTTTGCTTGCGGTCATATGGTTTGGAAAGCGATTGAGGCTGGCCGTATTTTAGAAGAAAAAGGATTGAGTGTAGAAGTGATTAATATACATACCATCAAGCCTCTTGATGAAGCGGCTATTATCCGTTCTATTTCAAAAACAAAATGTGCTGTTACTGTCGAAGAACATAATATTATTGGTGGACTAGGTGATAGTGTTGCACAAGTTGCTGCAAAACACTGTCCTATTCCAATCGAGTATGTTGGTACCAATGATACTTTTGGAGAAAGCGGAACACCAACACAACTTCTTACAAAGTACGGATTAGATACACCGTTTATTGTTGCAGCTGCCGAAAAAGTAATTGCAAGAAAATAATAAAAGAAATTTTTAAGGGGCTAGGCGTTCTATTTTCCAGTTCGCATCTGATCTAGTATCTGTACCTGCATGATATGCACTGGTTTCAAGTGTATACCTAATGCGGTCATGCAAGCGGCTTGATCTTCCTTGCCAAAATTCAATACTTATTGGTTTTACAATATAACCACCCCAATGGTCGGGTCTTTCGATAGAATCATTTGCAAAAATAGAACTGTAGCGCTCTACATTTTGTTCGATCACCAATCTGTTTTCAATAACAGCACTTTGTGGTGAAGCCCAAGCACCAATTCTACTAGAAGCTGGTCGGGAATTAAAATAACGGTCACTTTCTTCGGCACTTACTTTTTGAACCGTGCCTTCAATGCGGATTTGCCTCTCTAATTCTTTCCAGAAAAAAACAAGTGCAGCGTTTGGATTTTGTGCTAAATTTTTTCCCTTATCACTTTCGTAATTCGTAAAAAAAATAAAACCATTTGGGTTGTAGCCTTTTAAAAGCACGATGCGGGCAGCTGGAACACCTGTAGCATTTGCAGTAGCCAGTGTCATGGCATTTACTTCATCAATTTGTGATGCTACAGCTTCATTCCACCAGCGTGTAAATTGATCGATTGGATTTGAAGCAACATCCGCTTCTTCTAGAGAAGCTAGTTTATAATCTTTTCTGATATCCGCAATTTCATTACTCATGATACTAGTTTATGCGGTTTCCTCAATTGCTTTAATATGCTTACCAGATACAAAAATATAAACGGCTGGCACTACAAACAAAGTTAAAAATAAGCTGAAGAAAATACCGCCAACAATTACAATACCAAGTGGCATTCGACTCGTTGCCGCAGCACCTAAACTAAGTGCAATAGGAAGCGCACCAAGTGCTGTAGCTAAACTGGTCATTAAAATTGGACGTAAACGTTGAGAAGCAGCTTCCAACACTGCTTCTTTTTTAGCTAAACCTTCTAGCCTTTTGTTATTCGCAAATTCAACAATTAAAATCCCGTTTTTGGTAACAAGCCCAATGAGCATGATCATACCAATTTGTGAAAATATATTAAGTGTTTGATCAAACATCCATAAGCTTATAAGTGCACCCGCAATTGCCAGGGGCACGGTAATCATAATGATAAATGGATCTTTAAAACTTTCAAATTGACCAGCTAGTACGAGGTATATAAGTAAAAGCGCTAATAAAAATGCAAATGTGGTATTGGAAGAACTCTCTTTAAAATCGCGAGAAGGACCACCGTACGCGGTATGAAAACTTTCATCTAATAAACGTTTAGATATTTCATCCATCGCTTTAACACCATCCCCAATCGTTTTTCCTTCTGCTAAGGATGCACTAATCGTAGCAGATCTAAATCGGTTGTAGTGATAAAGTGTTGGTGGATTAGAACTTTCTTTTAAATCCACAACAGCAGAGAGTGGAATCATTTCTCCACGGTTGTTGCGCACATACAAACTTAAAATATCACTAGGTGTTTGTCGATCATTTAATGACACCTGAGAAATAACATCATACTGTTTGCCTTTCATGGTAAAATACGCCAATCTTCGGCCACTAAAGGCACTAGACACCACATCAGCAACATCAGATATAGATAAACCTAAGTCTTTTGCTTTTATTCTGTCGATGGTTAATTGAAGTTCGGGTTTACTAAACTTTAAATTTACATCTACGTTTTGAAAAGTTTTATCCTTTCTTGCTTCATCTAAAAATTTAGGAATTATTGCTTTTATTTTTTCAAACTCTAAGTTTTGTAAAATAAGTTGAATAGGAAGTGCGCCTCTTGAACCGAGTCCCACAGAAATGGTTTGTTCCTCTACAGGAAAAATTCTTGCATTGTTAAACTGTGGTAATTTTTTAGTAACTGCTTTTACAATATCACTTTGCGATCTTTTACGGTCTTCAGGATCTACCAGTGCAATTCTTGCAGTACCCCCATTTACACCCCCATTTCCACTAAACCCTGGAATGGAAGCAAACACGAATGATTTTTCTGGAATAGAATCTGATAAATAATCGGTGAGGCCTTTTGCAACATCATTCATATAATTAAACGATGCTCCCTCAGGGCCGGTCATTTGAAAACGAATACTACTTCTATCTTCAAGTGGCGCTAATTCCGATGGTAAATTTTTTCCTACAAAATAAATAGCGCCTAGACAAAAAACGACAATAACCCATGCAATCCATCTAACCCTAACAAAAGCAGCTAATAAACGCTTGTAGCCATTTTCCATGCCTCTAAAAAACGGCTCTGTTTGGTCGTAAAATTTACCATGACCTGCACCCTTCTTAGTTAAGAGTACATTTAATACTGGCGTAATGGTTAAAGAAACAAAGGCAGATATTAATACTGCAGCTGCTACCGTAATACCAAATTCTCTAAATAAACTTCCTACAAAACCTTGCAAGAAAATAACGGGTAAAAATACAACAGCAAGTGTAATAGAGGTAGAAATTACAGCAAAAAATATTTCTTTACTGCCTTCTAATGCCGCTCTTCTAATAGGTAATCCAAGTTCTAATTTTCTAAATATATTTTCGGTTACAACAATTCCATCATCCACCACTAGTCCGGTTGCCAGCACTATGCCAAGTAAGGTTAATACATTAATGGAGAAACCAAAAATATACATCACAAAAAATGTAGCAATCAGTGAAATAGGAATATCAATGATTGGGCGAATCGCAATTAACCAGTTTCTAAAGAAAAAGAAAATAACAAGTACTACAAGTGTAAATGAAATAAGGAGCGTCTCTTCAACTTCTTTAATGGCTCTTCTAACATTTTTTGTTTGGTCAATTAATGGCGTAAATTCAAAATCGCCTTTTTCATTTTTCTTGATTTCTTCTACACGCTTGTAAAACTCATCAGCAATTTTAATATAGTTGGCGCCAGGCTGTGGAGAAATAATAACACCCACACCATTAATGCCATTTAATTTCCAACTATATTCTTCTTGCTCTGGACCGATTTCAACTTTTGCGATATCTATTAAACGAATGATGCCAGCTTCATTTTCAACAATGATTAAATTTTTAAAATCATCTTCAGTTTGCAATTTACCAAGTGCTCTAATGGTTAATTCTGTTTTGTTACCATATAGTTTACCTGAAGGAATCTCAACATTTTCTCTATTGAGTGCAGTTCTAAAATCAGAATAAGTAAGATTAAAGGCATTGAGTTTATTAGGATCAATCCAAATACGCATGGAAGGACGCTTCTGACCAAAAATACTTACGGAGCTTACTTCAGGAATCGTTTGGAATCTTTCTTGTAAAACGTTTTCTGCGTATTCGCTAAGTTCCATGAGGCCCTTAGTTTTACTTTGTACAGCCATCAGTAAAATAAAATCACTACTCGCATCAGATTTACTAACAACAGGTGGCGCATCAATGTCTTGGGGTAAATTTCTGGTAGCCTGGCTCACTTTATCTCTAACATCATTGGCTGCCGCCTCTAAATCCTGATCAACTTCAAATTCAATACTAATATTACTTGAACCGTTGTTACTGGAAGAGTTAATGGTTTTAATACCTGGAATACCATTGATAGATTTCTCTAAAGGTTCTGTAATCTGACTTTCAATAATATCTGCATTGGCACCAGCGTAAGATGTACGCACATTAACAACGGGCGGATCGATAGCCGGATATTCACGAACCGATAAAAAATTATACCCAACAACGCCAAATAAAATGATGAGTAAATTCATCACTGTGGCAAGTATCGGTCTTTTGAGGGCTAGTTCAGAAATATTCATAATTAGTCTAGCGTTGCAATGTCACTTAATAATTTTACACTTCTTACTTTAACCGGTGCATTTGGTTTTACAAACAACACACCACTCACAGCAATACTATCACCAACAGATAAGCCTTTTATAATTTGTACAAGGCCTTCATTTCTTTCACCTGTTTCCACTTCAACGAGCTGTCCAATCCCATCTTTTACAACCACTACTTTTTTAACAGTAGATTCAGGAATAATACAATTAGATGGAATTAAAATACTATTAGCAGGTGCAGTAGCATCGATATATACTTTTACAAATGCACCTAAATTAAATGCCTGCCCTTTTAATACAGCACGCACTTTTAGATTTCGAGTGGTGGCATTGATATGCGGCTCTGTCGCTATCACAACTGCATTCGCTTTTGTTTTATTATCTGCAGATTGCACATGCACGATAGCACCTTTTTTAATTTTTTGTGCATAAAATTCGGGAACCGAAAAATCAATTTTAAGTTGGTTAACTTGTTGAATCGTTGTTATAACAGTAGCAGGTGTAAGATAGGCACCTATACTAATCATGCGAAGTCCGAGTGTACCAGCAAAAGGTGCTTTAATAACCGTTTTATCAAGCTGGGCTTGCAATACTGCTAAATCTGCCTTTAATGTATTTACTTGATTTAGTACAACGTCATAATCTGCTTGGTTGATACCACCAATAGATAATAGTTTTTTGAGTCTTACTTCATTTTTTTGCGCGAGATCTAATTGCACATTTATTTTTTGTTGAGACGCTTTTAAGTCGGCATCATTGATGCGTGCTAAAACAGTCCCTGCAGTAACCGTGGCTCCTTCTGCAATTTGTAAAAAAGTGACACGGCCGCTTACTTCAGATTGAATGGTTGTCATTTCGTTTGGAAGAACCGAACCATTCACTTCAATTTGTTTATTGATTTTATTATTTGAAGCAATAATAACATCTACGATAGCGGCTTTAGGACCTCCATCTTTTTGTTTTTTTTGATCTGGCTTACCTTTACAGGCTACAAGTGCTAAAAGAAGCACTAAGGGTAGAAAACATCGTTTCAAAGCATTCATTTTAAGAACCTTAAAGGTAAATTATTTGCCCAATAAATAGAGCAAAACCTAATTAGAACGGTCTCTTGAACCTACCTTATGAAAAAACCAATCCGATTGATTGTACTTATACTGCGTGAGGTTGTATTTGTAGACATTTTCTTTGGTACCGATGCTTAAAAGGTAGCCCGTTCCTTTAATTGACCCTTCGCTTTTGGTTCGAATGGTTAACTGATGGTAGTCTTTGGTCGTAATATTGACCCTGAAATCATGTTTTTTATCGGTGAGCACCAAATTTTCTTCTAATACCTGGCCATCTAGCAGTACCGTTAGCGTGTCGTGATCAAGGGTACCTGTTTCGGCTATAGAAAAGTCGATATAAAAAGATTTAGTAAGCAGCGTATCGAAATTACTTGTAGAAGGCGCCCAGTTTTCAATGTCAGTTACACCAGGTATCACATGTACAACATCATTCCACTGAACAAGAAGTTCTGGATTCACATTTACAGATTGTATGCTTGGCTGAAAGCTAAATTTTCCCAACCTGCTTTTTCCAAAAGGACTTTCCCAAATGCCACTAAATACAACACTCGTATCTGTAAAAATAAAATTTCCGTGAAGGTCAAATAAACTAGGCGTATGATCCGTTTCATTCACTAAACAACGAACCGCTTTGGCGTAGTATTGATATTTTTCGGTAGGTGTAGCGGAAAAATAAAATAAATACGCACTTAATTTTTTTTGATCGGCACTAAAAGTAGTGAGCACGGCCATCATCTGATTAGCGGTATCTATAATTTCAAATTTAGCTTTGGTATATGTTCTCGATTTTGAAAGCGGCATAGAGCCTGCATAAATAGGAGGCACATTAACGATACGACCGGCCTGTGGATCTACTCGAATACGTGATTCTGTATCTAATTCTCTAACACCATCGGGCTCAAACACAATGGCACCATACCATACACCCGTTTTGTTTTGTGCAGACAATGCAACAAATAAAAAACAAAATAATATGGTAATTAAAAAACGCATGATGATAAAGATAATTAATCATCCCGTCGGCGCAAACTGCCTCGGTACGAATTTTTAGTTCGCCTATAAATTTCAAGTTGCTTTTCGATGTAATAACCGAATTCTAAATCATTCATTTTTGTAACGAGTTCGTAAGGGGGCCTGAAACGAACCATAAACGTATCTAGTTCCGGCGATTTTAAGAGTGTAATTTTTCGAACAAAGGCTTTACTAAATCTAAAGTTGACATACTTTTCTTGTTCTTGATCGATGAGTCTTTTTTGTAAAAATTCCATGTTCTGGTTGCGCTTAAACCTAAACATATTAATGATGGCTTCTAAATCAAACCCAACCGTTAACCCACCAGGATTGTAATTGGGATTAGATGACAATCTAAGGCCTGGTTTTTGAAAATTAAACCCTTTTGCATTGTCAATTCTATTTTGAATTGAATCGTACCTATAGTAATTATTACGCACTTTCACTTCAGGCAAATCAGTGGCCTTTACGTGAATCATAATATTAAAATTGTCCAAATTAGAAATGGTATCAACAGGAAATTTCATGGTGTTTTTACCAATCATAGAAAACCAGATAGAATCTGTTTTTAACACCGTAACAATGTACCTGCCTGCCGAATCGGTAACACCACCTCTACCAGATGTGGAGCGAACTACTACTGCTTCTAAAGGATTGCGTGCGGTTAAATCATAGACGGTTCCTGCGATGGTTACATACTGCGCGGAAGCTTTGGGCATTTGACCTACCAACAGGCAAAAAACAATAATAAATGGGAGTAGCCTTCGCTTCAAATGCAACAGTTTTAAATGTAATATTATAACAGTAAGCGCAGATTACCGCATTTGGAGCTATAATTTAACTTGTTTTTAGTGAAGCAATAAACCCAGTAAAAATATAGAAGCTACAATAAGGGGGGCGGGTATTTTATTGATGCGAAGTAATAAAACAGTACCCAAAACAACCAGCCATTGTATCCATAAATAACTCGCAGCGGCAGGGTCGGAAAAATGATCTTTCATTAAATAAGCAGTAGCGCCAAATAAAATACCGGCAACAGCTGCGTTGATTCCTTCTAATGATCTAAATATAACTACATACCGTTTTACATAACTCCATACAGGAAAAAAGAACAACACTAAAAAAGCACTCGGTAAAAAGATGCCTATTGCACCAATAAAAATACCTAGCATTTGCGCCGATGCGCCTTCCGATCGCATAGTCATGCCACCCGAAAATGCAGCAATAGAAAACACAGGACCTGGTATCGCTCTAACAATTCCAGAACCTGTTAAAAAATCGGCTTGGTTCATTTTTAAAACCTCGCGTTTATTATCGATAACACGCTTAGAAGCTGGCCTTGTTACATACTGCTCGTATAATAGTGGCATGAGCACATCACCACCACCAAATACCAAACTTCCATTTCTATAATTGTGCTCAAATAAGTTAAAAACTTTTCTGTTTTCCCAGTTATTGCGCGTCGCTGTTTCTGAAAAATAACCGGCGAGCGCAAAAAATGCAATAAATAAAATTAAATTAACCCATTTGATTTTTTTAACGGGCTTTTCTTTTTCAGGAATTCTTTTATCACTAAAATTTGTTGCGACGCCAGCAGCTACAATTAAAGCAGGAAATATCCATGGTGTTTTAAAAAATAAAAACGTAGCAGCAGCACCAACTACCAATATGACACGTGTAATGGTATTATGAACGGCAATCTTTAAAATCTTTAACGCTGAATAAGCAATAAACCCGATTGCCATGGGTCTAATAAACTTAAACGCTCCAATCACCTGATTTTTATCCTCGAAATAATTGAGTAAAAATGAAAGTCCACCCATGAGTGCACATGCTGGTGTAATCCAAATTAAAAGCGTTAATACCGCTAATGTATAGCCACCTCTTTTATAACCAATTAGCGCCAATGTTTGCGTAGAGGACGCGCCAGGCAAGAGTTGACAAAATCCATTGTACTCGAGTAATTCAGCTTCTGTAACATCTCTGCGTCGGTGCACAAAAGTTTTCATCATCATACCCAGGTGACCTTGCGGGCCACCAAAAGCTGTTAAGCTATGCCAAATAACGGCACGTAAAAATGGTATATGACGAAGTAAAGCCAAAGTTATTTTTTTAATCCAATTTCGCGAAGCCTTTCATCTAAGTATTCACCAGCAGTAGCATCAGGATATGCTTTTGGATGTGAGTCATCAATACAACTATCTAAACAAGCTAAACTCATTTCACTTTTTGGATGTAAGAAAAATGGCATTGAAAAACGACTTGTGTGCCAGTGCTCTTTTGGTGGATTCACCACTCTATGTGTCGTACTTTTTAATTTATTATTGGTAAGCCTTTGTAACATATCGCCGACATTAACAACAATTTGTTCTGGCAAGGAAGTAACACCAACCCAGTCACCCCCCTTTGTTAATATTTGTAGCCCATCTGCAGAAGCGCCCACTAACAAAGTAATTAAATTAATGTCTTCGTGCTGCTCTGCGCGAATTGCAGATTTAGGTTCATGTGTAATGGGTGGATAGTGAATGCAACGTAAAATTGAATTGCCTTCTTCAATATGTGCATCAAAAAAATATTCATCAAGATCTAAATAAATGGCAATGGCCTGTAATAATGCTTTGCCACTTTTTTCAAAATTGCGATACGCTTCGAGTAAAGTATGATTGAGTGAAGGAATTTCTGCTACAGCCACATTATCTGGATATTCCCACTTTAATGGATGACTCGCAGGAACAGTTTGCCCGTATTGAAAAAACTCTTTTAAATCCGGTGCTTCACTTCCTTTGGCGTGCTCAGTTCCAAAACTTGTATAACCTCGCTGACCCGCTAAACCTTCTATTTGGTAGGTTAGTTTTTTTTCTAATGGCAACGAAAAAAACTGCTGCACCTGATCATATTGTGCTGTAATTAATTCATCTGAAATTCCATGGTTTTTTACAGCCACAAAACCAACGGTTTCGTAGGCTTCACCAAGTGCTTTTACAAAAGAGGCTTTTTTAGCAGCGTCGCCACTTAAAAAATCTGCTAAATCAACTACTGGTATAGACATAAATATGTGATTATTATAAGTATAAAACGCTTATTTAACAAAGGATATTGCAGCAAAGCAGCCCATAATTGTTTAATTTTGTCTTATCTATGATGAAACATACCCCCTCAAATCTACTTGCAATCATTGTACTGGCATTATTTATGTCCAGTTGTAGCAATAGCTATCAAAAATTAGCGTCTAACTACCAAATTTCTAACGACCCTAAGGGTCCAAATTACAGTGATGTAAGTTACTGGGCTGCACACCCAGCTATCCATGATCCGTCGGATAGTGTGCCAGCTCCACTTTTGGCATCCTATCAAAAAGATACTTCTGTAGACGTATTTTTTATTCATCCTACTACTTATTTAGGAACTGAAAAACCACATGGCATGAACGCCGAAATTTCTGATGCGCTTTTAGCAGCAAGAACCGATTATAGTCCGGTGCTTTACCAAGCAAGTTTATTTAATGTAGCAGGCAGATTGTTTGCGCCACGTTATAGACAAACACATATTAGTGCCTACTATCCAATAACGCCTTCAGATACGACACTCGCCATCGCCGCTTTTGAACTTGCCTATCAAGATGTTAAAGCCGCATTCGAATATTATTTAGCAAATGAAAACAAAGGAAAAGCAATTATCATTGCTTCGCATAGCCAGGGCACTACACATGGCATTAGACTTATAAAAGAATTTTTTGATGGCAAGCCACTACAAAAACAATTGGTAGCTGCTTATTTAGTAGGCATTCCTGTTAATCCAAAAATATATACATCCATTAAGCCTTGTGATACGCCCAAACAAACGGGTTGTATATGCAGTTGGAGAACTTACAAAGAAGGATACACGCCGCCATTTATTCAAAAAGAAAAATTTGATGTGATTGTTACCAATCCGCTCACATTTTCAAAATCGATACCCAATGCATCTTGGAAAGCCAATAAAGGCGGGGTTCTTACCAATTTTAATAAAATCGCAAAAGGTGTTGCACAGGCAAAATTAACGGACAAAGTTTTATGGACAGCGAAGCCAAAAATATTTGGAAGCTTTTTAGTTAAAAATCCAAACTATCATATTGGTGATTACAATTTGTATTACGTAAACGTAAGAGAAAATGTAATGGAAAGAATGAAGGCCTATAAAAACGAGGTACACTAATTTCCAAAAACGCTTAAAAATTTAATGCGCATAATTTTTAATTGTTCCAGGCTGTAATCATTTTCACTAAGTTCTTGTTGCGCTACTTCTAAGGAAGCGGTTTCACAACTTTTAAAGTAATCAATGATATCTTCTTGATCATAGTCATCCAGCCATTCATCAATGGCATAATCTAAATTGAGTTTGGTACCACTAGCTGCAATGGTTTCCATTTCTTCTAATAATTCATCAAGCTTTAACCCTTTGTTTTTGGCAATGGTTTCGAGTGGTATTTTTTTATCTACATTTTGAATGATGTAAATTTTATTGTTGGCTTTGTTGGCCACACTCTTCATTACAAATTCGTCTGGCTTAACAATATCATGCTCTTCAACATAGGCTGCAATCATGTCCACAAAAGGCTTTCCGTATTTAAGGGCTTTACCTTTACTCACGCCCTGACACCTTTCTAGCTCCTCTAATGTGGTTGGAAATAAAGTAGCCATATCCTGGAGCGAACTCTCTAGGAAAATGATAAATGGAGGTAAGCTTTTCTTTTTACCTTCTGTTTGACGCAGCTCCTTAAGCATCTGAAAGAGTTTTTCATCTGCGGCGGCGCCAGCTTGTGCAGCGCCATCTCCATCTTCATCATCGGCGTTGGCGTCTTCAAATAAATTGTTCAGTACAATTTTGAAGCTGCTTGCTTTCTTTAAAAACTTTTTACCCTTGTCCGTTAATTTTAAAAGGCCATATTCTTCAATGTCTTTTTGAATTAAATTTTCGAGGAGCATTTGTCTGATAAGACTATTAAAAAAGTGTGCGTCTTTGTCTTTACCAATTCCAAATTCAGGTAAAGCGTCATGTCTGAACATTGAAATTTGTGGTGTTAAATGGCCGCTCACCATATTTACCACATAATCTGCAACAAAGCGCTCGTCTAGTGCGGCAATTACTTTTAATATTTTTACAACTTCTTCTTTTGCCTCAATAAGTTCTTTTGGATTTTTGCAATTATCGCAATTGCCACAGTTTTGTGTTGGCCACTCTTCTCCAAAATAATGTAGTAATATTTTTCTTCTACAAACACCACTCTCTGCGTAAGCAACCGTTTCATCAATGAGTTGATTACCCACTTCGCGCTCGCTGAGTGGCTTGTCACGCATGAGGTGTTCTATTTTTGAAACGTCTTTATGAGAATAGTACAAAACACAAATACCTTCGAGTCCATCACGTCCTGCTCTACCGGTTTCTTGGTAGTAATTTTCGATAGATTTTGGAATATTAAAGTGTATTACAAAACGGATATCTGGTTTATCAATACCCATGCCAAACGCAATGGTAGCAACAATTACCTGCACATCTTCTTGTAAAAACTGGTCTTGCCTGTCGGCCCTTAATTTTTGATCGAGACCTGCATGGTACGCAACCGCTTTAATATTATTAGCCACCAGTAATTCTGCTAACTCTTCGGTGGTTTTGCGGTTTAGGGTATAAATAATTCCACTCTTGCCTTTATGCTGTGAAATAAATTTTACGATATGCTTAACCGTATCTTCTTTTTTAATTTTAGGCTGAATTTCATAAAATAAATTAGACCTATTAAAACTTGAAAGAAAAATATTAGCATCGCGTAAACCTAAATTTTTAACAATATCACTTTGTACTTTAGGCGTAGCTGTTGCAGTTAAAGCAACAACAGGCACCGATGGATTAATGATGTCCATCATTTCGCGTAAACGTCTGTACTCAGGTCTAAAATCATGTCCCCACTCGGAAATACAATGCGCTTCATCTACAGCAAAAAATGAAATTTTAAGATCACTAAAAAAATCAAGATTTTCTTGCTTGGTTAATGTTTCGGGGGCTACATATAAAAGTTTGGTTTTGCCGCCCAGCAAATCATCTTTTACTATTTTTATTTGACCCTTATTTAAAGAAGAATTTAAAAAGTGTGCGACTTCGTCATTTTCGCTGTAACCGCGTACCAGGTCTACCTGGTTTTTCATGAGTGCAATTAGTGGAGATACCACAATGGCGCAACCCTCTTGCAAAAGTGCCGGTAATTGATAACATAAACTTTTACCGCCGCCGGTTGGCATAATTACAAACGTGTCTTTGCCGCTTAATAAACTGGTTATTGCCTGCTCTTGTGTGCCTTTGAACTCTCTAAATCCAAAATACTTTTCGAGGCCGCCGTAAATGTCAAAATTACTTGGGTCTACGAGGGTGCTGGCCTGTCTGGGGCCTTTTATTTTTGCGGGCGCCTTTTTAGGGGCTGCTTTGGGGGTTGTTTTGGTGGTTTTACTACTTATTTTTGCCATTTCTCATCTATATTTCCTTCATAATCAACTAAAAACGGGAATTTGTCCTTTGTTTAAGTTAATCCTTTTTTTTGAAAGGATGGCGAAGTTAACAAAGAATGGCCTGAATACGCATGCTTTCATGTTAAAGTTTACCTTTGCAAAGCATGAAAAACGCAATATTAGAAACCGCTTTACAAACCGTTCAATTAGAGGCAAAATCTATTGCAGACATGGCCACATTTTTAGACGCGTCTTTTGTTGAAGCCATTGAACTCCTTAACGCCTGTAACGGAAGGTTGGTTTTTAGTGGGATAGGGAAAAGTGCACTGATTGCTCAAAAAATTGTAGCTACACTTAATTCTACCGGAACACCCTCTTTATTTATGCATGCCGCCGACGCAATTCATGGTGATTTAGGCACGGTACAAAAAGACGATATCGTACTTATAATTAGCAAGAGCGGAGAGAGTCCCGAAATTAAAGCCCTGGTTCCTTACATCAAAAACTTTGGCAACAAATTAATAGGTATTGTAGGCAACACTTCAAGTTATTTAGCAGTACAGTCGGACTATATTTTAAATACGTCAGTTAGTGCCGAAGCATGTCCTAATAATTTAGCGCCAACAAATAGTACTACGGCTCAACTTGTAATGGGCGATGTTATAGCGGTTTGCCTCATGCAATTAAAAGGTTTTACCAGTGCCGATTTTGGAAAATTTCATCCAGGCGGTAATTTAGGCAAGCGTCTATTTTTAAAAGTTTCAGATCTCACAAACACAGATTTTAAACCCACAGTTGCGCTTAATACTCCATTAAAAAATGTAATTATTGAAATCACTAAAAATAGATTGGGTGTTGCAGTAGTGATTGATAATAGTCAAATTGCTGGTGTCATCACTGATGGTGATTTAAGACGTATGCTAGAAAAAACGGTACTGATAGAAAATATTACTGCGACTGATATTATGTCACATACCCCCCACTTAATTGATCATCAAACCCTTGCTGTAGAGGCAATTGACAAGATGAAGCAAAATGAAATCAGCCATTTAGTTGTTACTAAAGATGGCGGCTATTATGGCATATTACATATCCACGAACTTATAAAAGAGGGACTCATTTAGTTATGAATAAACACCATTACGTAGCCATTATGGCTGGTGGGATTGGCAGTAGGTTTTGGCCTATGAGTAGAACTGCATACCCCAAACAATTTTTGGATATTTTACATACTGGAAAATCATTGATACAATGGACTTTTGAAAGGTACAAGTCATTTATACCTTTAGAAAATATCTATATTGTTACTTCTGAAGAATATGTATCTATTGTTAGGGAACAATTACCTGAACTTCCCGCACAAAACATTTTAGCAGAGCCATCTAGAAAAAATACGGCTGCTTGCATTGCCTATATCTCTTGCAAGCTATTACAAAAAGATCCAGAAGCTTCTTTAATTGTTGCACCTTCTGATCATATGATATTAGATGCAGAACAATTTAGAGAAACCACGAGCAAAGCACTTGAGTTTGTTAACCAAATTAAATCGCTTGTAACACTTGGCATTAAGCCCACGCATCCGAACACAGGATATGGTTATATACAACATGGCAGTTTAGAGGCAGGCAATGGCATTTTTAAGGTAAAAACATTTACTGAAAAGCCAGACTTAGAACTTGCTAAAACTTTTATTAGCAGTGGTGACTTTTTATGGAACGCAGGTATTTTTGTTTGGAAAGTGGCACAAATTGTAAAAGCATTTGAACTTTTTCAACCAGAAATGTTTGAGCTTTTTGATGCTGCAAAAGATAAGTTTAATACCCCGCAAGAAAAAGAAGCGATCGACAAAATATATCCACTTTGCGTTAATATTTCAATTGATGTTGCCATCATGGAAAAAGCAGACAATGTATATGTGATTCCTTCGTCATTTGGATGGAGCGATTTAGGAACCTGGAATAGCGCTTATGATAATTTAGAAAAAGATTATCTAGGCAACGCTGTTGCTTCCGATAATGTGATCGTAATTGATGCTACAAAGTGTATGGTGGCTGGGCCCGCAAATAAACTCATGGTATTACAAGGTCTCGATGATTTTATTGTAGTAGATTCGGAAGACGCTCTACTCATTTGTAAAAAAGACAAAGAACAATCGATTAAAGAATACGTTGCTGAAGTAAAACGAAATAAAGGTGACAAATATTTATAAACCCCAATATTAATCCATGTCTAATTTAAAAACAGTTATCACAGGATCAGGTTCTTATATACCTCCAGGCGTTAAAAAAAATACCGATTTTACCAATCATCGTTTTTTTACAGAAAATGGAGAAGCGATAGAAACACCTTCCACTGAAATTGTTGAAAAATTTAAAGACATTACAGGAATTGAGGAAAGACGCTATACCAGTTCTGATATTAATGCATCTGATATGGCTACCATCGCTGCAAAAAAAGCAATTGAAGACGCAGGACTTGATCCAGAAACACTCGATCAAATTATTGTAGCGCATAATTTTGGAAATGTATTAGACAAAACCATTCAAACAGACGTGTTACCTGCACTTGCATCTAGGGTTAAACATGATTTGGGTATCAAAAATCCAAATTGTGTGGCTTACGATATTTTATTTGGTTGCCCAGGATGGATACAAGGCGTGATTCAGGCAGATGCTTTTATAAAATCAGGAATGGCAAAAAAATGTTTAGTCATTGGCGCCGAAACATTAAGCCGTGTGGTAGATGATTATGATAGAGACAGCATGATTTTTAGTGATGGTGCAGGTGCTACCATTTTAGAATCCAAAGAAGATACAACTGCTGGCATTTTAGCAGCAAGTGTTCAAAGCCATTGTAATGATGAAGCCTATTATTTATACATGGGCAAATCCAATAAACCAGATAGTGATCCTAGCGTGCGTTATATTAAAATGAAGGGCCGTAAAGTATACGAGTATGCCATTAAAAACGTACCAATCGCGATGAAAGAATGCCTCGATAAAGCTGGCGTGCATGTGAGTGAAGTGAAACAATTTTTCTTGCATCAAGCCAACGAAAAAATGGACGAAGGCTTTATTAAAGTGCTCTTTAAATTATACGGCATCAAAGAAATACCAGCGCATATTATGCCAATGAGTATTCACAAACTAGGTAATAGCTCTGTAGCAACAATACCTACTTTGTATGATTTAGTAAACCACGGACAATTAGAAAATCATAGCCTTCAAAAAGGAGACATTGTTTTATTTGCCTCTGTTGGAGCAGGTATGAATATCAACGCAGTTTGTTATAGAATGTAAATTGCTATTAATAGCCGCGTTCGTTTTTACCTCCAATATAATTTAAGAAAGCTTTGTTCACCACTTTATTTCCACCTGGTGTTGGATAGTTCCCTGTAAAATACCAATCACCAGTATTGGTAGGACAACATGCATGTAAATCTTCGATGGTCTGATAAATAACTTCTACTGGTGTAGATACTTCGGGTGGCGTTATCAGTTCAGCAATTTTATCTGAAATTTGAAGCGTCGTAAAAGGTTTATAAATATTACGCACAACGTTTTCGGTATGTAATTCACCAGCTGTGTCTAGTGCTTTTATTTTTTCATGCACTTCTGTTAAAATATGTTCTTGTCCCGTGTCATGAAGTAATGCAATAGCTGCTTTAAATGCAATAAAATCGCCAAGCTTACTCATATCAATACCATAACAATCGGGGTATCTAATTTGTGGCGCTGACGATACTACAATAATTTTTTTAGGGCTCAATCTTGAAAGCATTCGAACTATACTTTCTTTTAAAGTAGTACCACGTACAATGCTATCATCAATAACTACAAGTGTGTCTTCACCACTGCGCACAGTACCGTATGTAATGTCGTATACGTGTTGGACCATTTCATTTCGGTTCGCATCTTCTGTAATAAATGTGCGAAGCTTAACGTCTTTAATGGCTATTTTTTCTTGGCGAATTTTACGGTTCACCATTTCCTCTAATTTCTCGGGCGTAAAATCTTTACCCCAACTTAAAATACGTTCTACCTTAATTTTATTTAAGTAGGCTTCCATTCCTTTTACAAGTCCGTAAAATGCAACTTCAGCGGTATTTGGGATATATGAAAAGATGGTATTTTTTAAATCATGATTGATTCTTTCAAGCACCGTTTCACTTAATGATCTACCGAGTGCAATACGCTCTCTATAAATTTTTTCGTCGCTACCTCTAGAAAAATAAATGCGTTCAAAACTACAAGCCCTTCTTTCTTTAGGTGCTAAAATTTGTTCAATCTTATAATCACCATTTGGATCCACAATAATAGCAGTGCCTGGCATTAATTCCTGCACTTCATTTTCACCCACATTAAAGGTTGTACGAATAGCAGCACGTTCACTTGCTGCAACAATAACATCGTCTGAAATATAATAGTAAGCAGGTCTAATGCCGTGTGCATCTCGCATTACAAAACTACTACCATTACCGAGCAGTCCGCCAATGGTGTAACCACCATCAAACATAGGCGTTGCTTTTTGTAAAATATTTGCAATATTAGCGGCGTTCGGATTTTTATCATCTTCTTGCACCAAAAAATGATGCACCACTTCCATCATGGCAGCTAAATCACTTTGCTTTTGAAAAGCTCCTGGTTCAAAGTTTATTTGCGCAAATAAATCGTCGGTATTCACTAGATTGAAATTACCTGCGAGGGCTAAATTTTTTCCAGGAGAAATATTTCTTTTTATAAAAGGATGACAAAACTCAACATTATTTTTGCCTTGTGTACCATACCTTAAATGACCGAGTAACAATTCACCTAAATAAGGTAAATGGCCTTTCATTAAACCCGGATGATTTTTGATATCAGGCTGGTGTTTTTCCAATTCCTGAATTTCTTGACCAATGGTATAAAATAAATCGGCAATCGGTTGCTGCGCACTGCTACGCATTCTGTGTAAATAAGGATTGCCCGCTTCGATATTTAATTTTACAGCTGCAATACCAGCGCCATCTTGGCCACGATTGTGCTGTTTTTCCATTAACAAATACAGCTTATTGAGGCCGTAGGTTACGCTACCGTACTTTTGTAGGTAGTAAGAAAAAGGCTTTCTTAAACGAATAAAGGCGAGGCCACATTCGTGTTTGATATCGTCGCTCATGGTAGGTATTAATGAGAAGAGGCGAAGTTAATAACTTCGCCTCTTCCTTGCAATTAAATATGAGCTCAATTTTACCGGTTATTTTGCCTGTAAGGCCTCCGCTAACCAAATAAACTCGTTGGTAAAAGTATCTACCGACTTTTGAAAGCCAGGATCCGTTAAAGTCCCTTCTGAAGAGAATTTCTGGTCTAAAAATGGAATAAGTAGCATATTAGGAGCAGCTATACCAAATAAAGCGGGTACCAATAATAATAACTGTTGGCTTGCCCTAGTGCCCGCTAAACCACCCGGCGAACCAGTTACAAGGCCAAAGGCCTTACGGCTTTGCTTCGGAAAATGATCCAACAAGTTTTGAAGCGCCGCAGAATAGCTTCCATTGTACTCAGGGGTTACTAAAATAAAGGCGTTAGCAGCAAAAATGCGGTTGGCAAGCGGCTGCAAATGCGCAGGAGCCTGATCAGGGGCGCCAATCACATTTTCTAAAAGTGGCATATTCCATTCACGTACATCGATAAGGCCTATGTTATGACTTGTTTTACTAGCGAGTTCTTTTTGCAAAAAAACAGCAACCCTATGTGTCAAACTTTGCGAACGTGGACTTCCTGAAATTATTTCTATGTTCATACAGTGTGGCCTATTTTAAAATATGAATGTATTTGTCTTTGTGCTGATAAATAGCAATACCATTTAAGAGTAAAAGCAATACACCAATACCAGGCGCTTGTGCAATTAACAACTCAAATAATAAAATGTTCACTACAATTGGTGCAAGTAGTAAAAGACCAAGTGCACGCAAAGGTTTGTAAACTAATAAAAGGCCTACAACAACTTCAAGTGTTTTAACAACCAACAAGTATTTAGTTGGATAAAATAAATCAAAGAATGCTTTTACATTACCAGTCGTTTCTGGCATGGGCATAAAATTGAAAAAATAATTAGCGCCAAATACAATAAATACAAAGGCTAATAAGAAAGTTGGGGCTTGTTTTAAAATGTTCATAAGGTTCAGTTTATAAATAAATAATTACCACTGCATAGGAACTTCGATAACTAATAAAGAAGCGTTAGAAGTAGCGGTAAATTGAAAAGAATCGGTTTCTGTAATTGCGATGGCGTCTCTTTTATTAAGTTCCTGCTCACCAATTTTTACTTGGCCGTCAACTACAATGAGATAAACACCACCATCTGATTTATGTAGGTTATAATACTGTGTTTGGTTGGCATCAAAATCACCCAATGAAAACCAAGCGTCTTGATTGATCCAAACGGCGTTGTCATTGTCAGGTGCTACAACGGTTTGAAATTTATTTACGCGGTCTGTTGCACTAAATGTAAGCTGCTCGTAACGTGGCTTAATATTTTTTTCTTTAGGAAACACCCATATCTGAAATAATTTAACGGGTCTGTCATTATTGGCGTTGTACTCACTATGGTAAATACCAGAGCCAGCGCTCATAATTTGTACGTCGTTGGCTCTGATGATTTCGTCTCTACCCGTAGAATCGTTATGGTGCAAATCACCTTCTAATGGAATGGTTACAATTTCCATATTGTCGTGCGGGTGCATGCCAAAACCCATACCAGCATCGATATGATCATCATTGATAACGCGGAGTGCACCAAAATGAACGCGTGCAGGATTGTTGTACTGACCAAAACTAAAATAGTGATAAGTGTCTAGCCAATCAAATTTTACATGACCTCTATTTGCTGCTAAATGTAAATCTGTTTTCATACGGTTTTATTTTATATGTATATACATCTATTTATTTAAAAAATATTAGACTTCTGTAGCTCTTAATTTTTCTAGTAAGAAATTAAGTTGTTCTGCCTCTTTTTCTGTGATCGTTTGTATGGAATTATGTGCCTTGTTAAGCTTACTGGTACTGGATTCTAGGATAGACAGCCCGCTTTTGGTAATGGTAATACGCGTTTCTCGCTTGTCCGATTCAGACACTGTCCTTTTAACGAGTTTTTTGATTTCTAGCCTATCAATGATACGTGGCACATTAGAATTTTTCTCAATCATACGGCGTGCAATGTCTTTTACACAAAGCTGATCGGGATATTTTCCCTTTAAAATTCGGAGCACATTGTACTGCTCATGGGTTAAGTCAAAGTCCTTCAATTCCTTACTGGTAAGGCTTTTGAGCCACCAGGCAGTATACAAAATATTGAGTGTAGCCTTTTGGGCTTCACTCGAAAATTTGTTGGTTAAAAGGGCGTTTTCTAGTTTCACAACACAAATGTATGTACATACATCTAATTTTGCAAAATATTTTTTTGAGGCTATGGCGCGCTCCGCGCGCCATAGCGGTCGCCCACGCACAGGCCCAAACAAAAACGCCCCACCTGCAAGGTGGGGCGCCATCACTATATGGTTTTCAATTATTTCCTATTTGCAGTTGCTTTAGCAGCCGCTTCTTTCCAATCTTTTAAGCTTTCGCAGCTAACATACTCCGTATCAATAGATACAAAGTAGGTAGGTATATGATCTTTAAACCATTTTTCTAGCACGTTACCCTTTTTTTCTTCGATAGCACGCTGAGCAATACGGTTATAATCGTCAAGCATGTTTTCACGGTGTGGCTCTGTTCTGCGCTTTAAATTAATAAGGCGCACTGCTTTTCTATTGCGCTCATCAGTATAAACCTGAGGTACGCTATACTGTCCAGTCTTTAAACTTTTAAGTGCAACTACTAAGTCTTTATCTAGCATGTCAATCGTTAAAAAAACGCTTCCGTTAGGACCCGCAATTGAACCTGCGCTAAACTTACTGTTTTCGTCGTCACTAAATTTACTCACTGCTTCGTTAAAAGAGAGTGTACCAGACAAAAGTGCTTTTTTAATTGAATCTACTTTTAAGGTTGCTTCTTTAATTTCATCATCTGTGACAGGAGGGATACGTAAAATATGTCTAACAACCGCTTCATCACCACTGCGGCTTACGAGTTGAATAATATGCAATCCAAACTTAGATTTTACAACAGGAGATATCTGACCTTCTTTTAAACGAAAAGATGCCGACAAGAAAGCAGGATCCCAAGTTTTTTCGTTTCTATTGAGTGTGTACTGGCCGCCCGCATCTTTACTTCCTGGATCTTCAGAATATAATTTTACAAGTTGCTCAAATTTTTGTTTGCCTGATTCTACTTGCTTTTTATAGTCAAGCATTTGCTTGGCAACATATTCTTCCACATCTTTATTGGCTTTTGGAATTACCACTACTTGACTAATTTCAACTTCACTCTCATAAAAGGGCAAACTATCTTTAGGAATTTTTGCATAGTATGCACGTACTTCGTTGGGCGTTATTTTTACAGTTCCAACTATTTTCTTTTGCATTTCTTCCGCTAATTTTTGCGCTCTAAATGCTTCTCTAAAATCTTCCTTTAATTGATAAACCGTTTTGCCAGCAATTTCTTCTAATAAATCTTTAGAACCATATTGTTGAATGGCACCTCTAATTCTATTATCGAGTGCTGCATCAATTTCATCTTCACTAATTTTAAGTGAATCTTTTTCGCCTTGTAAAACAAGTGCTTTTTGAATAAGCTGGCCTTCCATAATTTGACAAGCTGTAGGAATCATTACATTTTCTTGACCCTGTGCCTGACGTTTTAAATCGAGGAGTGCATTTTCAACATCTGAACGCAAAATAATTTTATCGCCAACTTGACCAATAATTTTGTCTGCCACCACTTTTTTAGACT
>JBIISK010000069.1:0-4894 GCA_044341045.1 Sediminibacterium sp.
CTTTCATCGCAGCAGTACACTACTACTACATGAGAGGGTACAATCTAGCAACTGGAGATTCACCTACCTTCTTCAGATACGTAGACTGGATCTTAACTGTACCTCTTATGTGCGTTGAGTTTTACTTAATCACTAAAAAAGCTGGTGCTAAACAAGGTTTATTATGGAAGTTGATTTTCGCTTCTTTAGTAATGCTTGTAACTGGTTACTTCGGTGAAACAATTTACAGAGGTAGTAGCGTAATTTGGGGCGTAGCTTCAGGTGCTGCTTATTTCTACATTGTTTACCTAGTATGGTTTGGTGAAGTTTCTCAACTTGCTCAAACTGCTGGTGCTCAAGTTGCAAAAGCAACAAAAACACTTGCTTGGTTCGTACTTGTTGGATGGGCTATCTATCCTCTAGGTTACATCTTAGGAACTCCAGGTGGATTATTTGGTATTCAATTAGTAGCTGATGCAGCTTTAGCTTCTCACTACATGGATATCGTTTACAACGTTGCTGATGCAATCAACAAGATTGGATTTGGTTTAGTGATCTATTCATTAAGCAGATCTCAAGATTAATTGATTCAATAGTTTTATAAAAAGGCGAGGTATGTGTTTATTGCACACCTCGCCTTTTATTTTTTGAACGTTACCGTTTTTTTGTTTGCATGTTTTCAGACCAAAATCATAATGCCAATACCAGTGTCATTCCTTATGATTATGTATTTATTGGAATGGGCGCTTCCAATGGACTCATGTTATTAGAGTTCATTAAAAGAGGATACCACCAAACAAAACGTATTGCGGTTATTGAAAAAGCACAAAAAAACACCAACGATAAAACCTACTGCTTTTGGTCTTCTCCGGATGCATCTATTGTTAAAGACCTTTCCTCTATCATTCGTTATCAGTATCAATTTGTTCAAACAAATGCAACTAAGGTTCAATCCATCCAGGACCAACCTTATTACTGTATAAAAAGCATCGACTTTTATAATTTCTTGCACGCTACCATCGCATCTCACCCGATTGATGTGTTTGAAGCGCAAGTAGACTGTTTAAATCCACATACAAATCATGTCGAAATTACTTTTGACAACAAGGTTATAAAGGGCGCTACTATTTTTGATAGTAGGCCACCCAATTTTACGCCAGAGGCTAACAATAAGTCTTATTTACTTCAGACATTTTTTGGATACCATATTCGCTTAAAAGAGGCAGTATTAAATACGGATACATTTCAAATGATGAATTTTGATGTGGATCAGTCTAACTATACGCAGTTTGTTTACAACTTACCCTATGCCCCAAATGAGTGTTTGGTAGAACTTACCAGATTTGGCGTTGATACCATTGATGTTGATTACGCCAAGAAAGTATTGGATGATAAAATTAGTGCTCAGTTTGGCGCTTATGAAATTATCGCTGAAGAAGAAGGCTGTATTCCCATGACGGTATTAAAACACCCAGCATCTGCTGATGACCGGATTATTCACATGGGTGCCCGTGCAAATTTAATTAAGCCTACCACAGGGTATGGTTTTAAAAAGATGTATGAGTTTGCAGCGGCATTTAAAAATCCTGCAAATGTGGGGGCATCAAAAACCCGTTTTTTATTTTACGATCACCTTCTTTTGATTATTTTAATTAGATGGCCACAACTTGGTAAAAAAATATTTACTGCACTGTTTCAAAAAAATTCTATTCAGGCTATTTTTTCTTTTTTAGAAGAGAAGTCTACTGTGTCCGCTGAAATAAAAATATTTGCTTCACTACCAATCTTTCCATTTTTAAGGGCCTGTGGTATCTACTTTACGAGCTATTTTAAAAAAGGATACTTGTTTACAGTTGGATTTATTGCTTTGTATTTTTTACTAGAGTGGATGAGTCCAGCAGTAGCTAGCCAATTTGGATACACGGGTTTAATTGCAGGCCTATTAGCTGTTGGGCTTCCGCATGGCGCAGTGGATCATTTATTGGTGCAGTCTAAAAAGTTTAACCTCTTGAGGTTTGTGGTGCAGTATGTATTTATTATAGCTGCCTATTTTGCATTGTGGCAGTGGTTTCCAGTGTTTTCATTACTCTTATTTATAGTTTATTCGGCGTATCATTTTGGCGAATCGGAAATGGTGGAAATGCGTGTTTCCGTTGATTCGGTAGTGCAAAAGCTGTATGCGTTTATTATAGGATTATCCATTTTATTATTTATTATTTTTTCGCATCTTGAAACATCCATTTTGGTTCTTAATAGTATAAACGGCGTTTCAAGTTTTTTAGAAAGGGTAGATCTTTATAGCTATAAAAATGTAATACTAGCAGTTTCCTATTTTTCAATACTCCCAATCTGGTGGATGTCTAAAAAAACCTGCGTGTATTTAATGGCAATACTTGTACTCGGTATGCAAATGCCACTGATGCTTGCTTTTGGATTATACTTTGTTGGATCGCATAGTATAAATGCTTGGGGGCATATCGCCACTAAACTAAAAACACCTACAAAAAAACTGTACCTACAGTCTTTGCCGTTTAATATGGGCGCTATTTTTATTTTTGCTATTTTCTTGTACCTGCTTAATACAAATACGCAACTAATACAGTCTTATGCTGCAGTATTTTTTGTTTTTTTAGCATGTGTAAGCCTTCCGCATATTATTCTGATGCACCTTTTCTATAAAAAAGAGGCTTAAAGGTCTAGGAGTTTAAAAAAATCATCTTCCTGTATTTCTTGTACACCACCTGCAGGTAAATTTCCTAAATATATATTTTCGATAGCTACTCTAATAAGTCTGATGCAGCGGTGGTGCACGGCTGCTACCATTTTACGCACCTGATGGAATTTTCCTTCAGTTAAAGTAATGAGCACCCAACTGGTTACTACATTTTGATGCAGCGGTATTGCTGGCGTTAGTAAAGACGCTTCAAATAAATGACTATACACTGCTGGATCCTCTACTATGTTTACGGTGCATGGACTTGTTAAATAAGCGCTTCCACCCGGTGCACTAATTTGGATGCCCTTAGCGAGTGTATCAGCAGTAGTAGGTGTTATTTTATTTTTAACTTGAACCAGGTAGGTTCTGGTATGCGGCTTATGGCCTTGAAATAAAAGCTTGGTTACTTTTTTATTGGTGGTTAATAATAACAGGCCTTCAGAATGGTTGTCTAACCTGCCAATAGCATGGGTGCCCTCCGGAAAATCAAAATCTAAACTACCTAGTAAATTAACATTGTGCGAGCTGATAAATTGAGAAACCATATTTACTGGTTTATGTACTACAAAGTATCGGTGCGCTGTCATGGCAGCAAATTACTTAATATTGCATATGCAACAATTGTCAAATGACCCATTACACGGTAAAACTCTCGAAAAAATAGTAACTGAACTGGTTGCTTATTTTGGATGGGAAGATTTGGGGCAGCATATCCCTATCAATTGTTTTAATGATAATCCGAGCATTCAATCGAGCCTTAAGTTTTTACGCAAAACCCCTTGGGCCCGCAAAAAAGTTGAAGACTTATATGTAAGAATGATTACAGGGTAAATATCTAATTTGTTTTTATTTCCGGTGCTTTAGCCTCGGTGGTATCTGTTACTAATATTGGCACTTTGTAACCTCCCGTATCTATACGTAACCCTGGCATTTTTTGTTTTAATTGTGCAATGGCCGCAGTTGTAAAGCTAGTTTTATAGAGGTATACTTTTTTTAGGTTTTTAAGTTTGGTTAAGCTGCTAATGCCTTCTGCGGTAGCCTTGGTTTGTGTGATACTCAAAATTTCCAAATTTTCAAATGCATCAAGTGAAGCAAGTCCTTTATTGGATATGGTAGTGCCATTTAATTCAAGTTGTTTGAGTTGTTTGCAACTCGATAGCGCACTCAAATGCTCGTCTTTGATGGCTGTAAATGAAGCATTTAATTGTAGTAATTGATCTGAAATTTTTGATAGAAGTTGAAAGGTTTGGGCGCTCAATGTTTCAACACCAATTAAATTAGCGCGAACATAATTAGAACCATTCACAATCGGAACTACCGCCACGCCTTCTTTGGTTAGCGCTAAAAGTATATCGCTCGAAATAGCACTCACTTTTTTTGTAGGTAATAGTGTTTGCTCGGCGGTGGTAGCATCACCACTTGAATATGCAGCTAATACTCCTTTGATAGCAGCTGTTTGTTTGGTGTTTTTTACAATTTCAGTAAAACTAGCCCCCGACTCAATCCACCAGTGTAGTAAAGCAACCTCGTCTTTGGTAAGTTGTGGTTTTTCTTTGGGCGGCATATGTTCTTCGTTAGAAGTAGGGAGCAATAAGCGGTTTATGATTTCACTGCTACCAGGCTGGTAAGGTGTTAAAACTTTTCCTTCTTCGCCACCCTCAATGATATAATTTGGAAGGTCAAGTCTTAATTTTCCTTTTTGCTTGCTATCACCATGGCAACTATAACACTTTGCAGCCAATATGGGTTCTATCACATCTTTGTAAACAACGGCTTCATTGATATTGGCAATCACTTTTTTGTCGCTCTTGGTATTTGAAAGAGGTGCTGTTAAATAATCTTCTCCATGTGTGAGGTTACCGCCGTTATGTCCGGTAATGATAATAAGTGCAGTTAATACCACAATGAGCGCACCCGCATACTTGAACTTTTTTTGATACGCGATATAGCAAACGATACTTGTGATAGCCGTTGCAATTCCAAGCCACTGGTGCTTAAATACAATGCTCTCATTATACGCATCTGATATAGAAAGTAAGTAGCCTGTTATGCAAGAAAGGATAGAAAAAAACGAACCTACTGCAAGTGCAGGCGCTACCGCTGTAGATACTGCTGCAAACTTTTGCTTTTTAGCAGCAAAAAATAAAAGGGCAGCAAAAAGTAATATTCCAATAGGTAAGTGAACAAAAACAGGATGGA
>JBIISK010000048.1:0-15933 GCA_044341045.1 Sediminibacterium sp.
GAAAAACGGCCGGCGCTCTTAAAATAGCATCGTTGTAACGTCCAATATCGCCACTAAAACTAAGCTGCTTGGTTACACCATTTTCAGTAATTTTTAAATGCACAGAGGCACTTCCAATAATATGCCCTGCATCGGTAAATAATAGTTCAACCCCTGATGCAATGCTAGTCCATTTGTCGTAAGCAGCTACTTCAAAAAGCGTAAGCGCTTCTGCAGCATCTTCTAAATCATAAAGTGCTTCAAAGGGCGGTAATCCCTGTCTAGCCCTGCGCTTATTAATAAATTTTGTATCGTCTCTTTGAATAACTGCAGAGTCTTCTAGTAATACCGCTGCCAAATCTTTGGTGGCAGGCGTAGAAAAAATCTTTCCCCTAAATCCGTCTTTGTATAATTTTGGTATAAGCCCCGAGTGGTCAATATGCGCGTGTGATAATACTAAAATATCTACCCCCACTGCTTCAAACCCAAGGGTACTATTCATTACCTGTGTTTCCCTTCCCATTCCCTGAAACATGCCACAGTCTAGTAAAATTTTAAAACCATTTTCAAGTGTAATCAAATGCTTTGAACCTGTAACTGTTTGTGCTGCTCCGTGAAAGGAAATTTTCATGTAAATTATTTAGCTGTGAAACTTTTTGAAGCCTTTGCTTTAAGGCTCCAAGTAATAAAAAATTCGGCAACAACTTCACCGTTCTGATTAACACCAGTAGACTTACTAACAAGGGTAACACCCTCTCCTGTTTGCTTGGCTGTTTTAACAATATCAATAATAGCATCTCCATCGTTACAAGTAAATGTAATAACACCCACCGCTTTTTTATAAAAATGAGATTCCATTTTTACCACAAGCATACTAATGGATGGATCTGATTTATAAATGTTAGCTAAACATAAAATACCAGTACTAAACTCTGCAGCCATAGAAAGTACTGCAAAATACATAGACCCAAATGGATTTTGAGTGAGCCATTTGTATTTTACTTGCACAGCGGCATGACCTGGTTCCAACTGCGTAAGCTTTAACCCCGCCAAAAAACCCATCGGAAGCTTAACTAGCATGTACAACCAGAATTTAACTGGATGCATAATTAATGCGCGAAACGCGGCAAAATTAGGTGTCATAAAAAATTAGTTTAACCTAAAAGAAGTAATGCCAATATGTAATCGGAAATCAAAATTAAAATACAACTAACAACAACCGCACTGGTACTTGCTCTACCAATTTCTAATGCGCCGCCTTTTACATAGTATCCGTAATACGCAGAAATCGTACTAATAATAAACGCGAATGTGTATGCCTTATACAATGCAAAATTGATATAAAATGTATTTAAATTTTGACGAAGACCTGCGTCATAAATATCTGTAGATATCAGCCCTGTATAATGTCCTGCCAAACGACCACCCCAAATACCTAATGCAACAGATAGAGTAATAAGGCAAGGAATCACAAGCATTGAAGCGATGATTTTTGGAAGTATCAAATAGCTCTTGGTATTAATACCCATTATTTCTAGTGCATCAATTTGTTCACTCACGCGCATGTTACCCAGCTCACTTGCAATTTTACTGCCAGCAACACCAGCAAGCACAATACACACAACTGTGGGTGATAATTCAAGTAATAATCCATCACGCACAATTTGAGCAATGGTAGATAGTGGCACAAGTGGGCTCACCAACTGATACGTTGTTTGTACGGTTGTAACAGCACCTAAAAAAACAGAAATGATAACAACAATGGGTAAAGAGCCTACGCCAATTTCTACTGCTTGATGCACAAACTCCTTCCAATACATACGCAGGTTTTCGGGCTTGGTAAACATGCCTTTTAACATGAGCAAATAATTCCCGAAATGCGTAATAAGATTCATCTAGTAATAAATAAATTAAACTATTTCTTTTTCTTTTTGAGGCGCTTCCACCAACTACTACGCTGTACGGCATCGTCTGTGTCAATACGCGATTTTAACTGCGCATCTACTACAGCAACAAGCGCCATATTAATGATACTTCTTACAGAACTTCCTAATTGTAATACATGTACTGGCTTTTTAAGTCCGAGTAATATTGGACCAATAGCATCTGCTCCACCAATTTCTTTTAATAGGTTGTAAGCAACGTTACCAGAAGTTAGGTTAGGGAAAATAAGGACATTAACATCTTCATCTACTAAATCACTAAAGCCGTAATTGTCTTTTAGTATTTCTTTATTAAAAGCCATACTTGCCTGCATTTCTCCATCAACAATTAAAGATGGATTACGCTGCTTTAAAATACGCGTAGCTTCTGCAACAGTTTTTGCCTCTGCCGAATCAGAACTACCAAAATTGCTGTAACTAAGCATTGCAATACGTGGCGTGATGTTAAAGTTTCTTACTTCTTTAGCAACCATCATAGCAATGTCGGCTAACTCCTCTGCATTGGGATTAAAATTAACCGTTGTGTCCGCCAAAAAGATCGGGCCACGTTTGGTTAATAATAAATACATGCCAGCAATTTTTTTAACGCCTTCTTCGGTACCTATAATTTGAAGTGCTGGCCTAATGGCTTCGGCATAATTTTTTGTAAGCCCAGATAGCATCGCATCGGCATCACCGGTTTCCACCATCATACAACCAAAATGGTTGCGGTCTTTCATTATCTTAATACTTTCGTAATGGTTAAACCCTTTACGCTGGCGTTTTTTAAAGAATAGTTCGCCATAAAATTCACGCTTCGCTTCCATCTCATCACTACGTGAATCGATGATAGGAATATCCGTTAAATCAATATTATGCTCCGCTGCAATAGCGTTAATTTTTACTGGATCCCCAAGTAAAATAGGATATGCAATACCGTCATCATAAATAATGCTAGCTGCCTTTAATACTTTTTGGTTATCGGCTTCGGCAAAAACCAACCTCTTAGGGTCACGTTTTGCTTTGTTACCAATAACACGTATTAATTGATTATCGAGTCCTAAACGTTTATTTAATTGTAGTGTGTAAGCGTCCCAGTTTTGAATGGGTTTTTGCGCCACACCGGATTCTACAGCAGCTTTTGCAACAGCAGGTGCAACCGTAGCTAGTAAACGAGGGTCTAGTGGTTTTGGAATAATATATTCTGGACCAAAACTCATACTAGACTGATTGTACGCGAGGTTTACAATATCAGGCACTGCCGTTTTAGCAAGCTCTGCTAAAGCCTTTACAGCAGCCAGCTTCATGGCTTCATTGATTTTTGTAGCACGCACATCAAGTGCACCTCTAAAAATATAAGGGAACCCTAATACATTATTAACCTGGTTTGGATAATCGGTACGGCCTGTTGCCATAATAATATCTTTACGAACCGCTGTTGCATCTTCGTAAGAAATTTCCGGATCCGGATTTGCCATGGCAAAAACAATTGCATTTTTTGCCATTGACTTTACCATGTCTTGCGTTACAACACCACCAATACTAAGCCCTAAAAAAACATCGGCGTCACGCATTGCTTTAGCAAGTGTACTATCTGATTTTTTTACAGCAAACTTTTTACGGGTAGCATCTAAATCGGTACGGCCCTCATGGAGTACACCGTCTTTATCAAACATGATAAAGTTTTCGTAACGCGCACCGAGTGCAACATATAACTGTACACATGCCATGGCTGCTGCACCCGCACCATTCACTACAAAACGTACACGATCAATTTTCTTTTTTTGAAGTTCCAATGCATTTAATAATGCAGCGCCGCTAATAATCGCTGTTCCGTGCTGATCGTCGTGCATCACCGGAATTTTCATTTGCTCTTTTAGCTGCTGCTCGATGTAAAAACATTCGGGCGCTTTAATATCTTCTAAGTTAATGCCACCAAATGTGGGCTCCAATGCTTTTACTATTTGTACAAACTTTTCTGGATCTTTTTCATTGATCTCAATATCAAAAACGTCAATGTCTGCAAATATTTTGAAGAGTACGCCCTTTCCTTCCATTACCGGCTTACTCGCTTCTGGACCAATATCACCTAGCCCTAATACAGCAGTTCCGTTGGTAATTACGGCTACTAAATTTCCTTTAGCCGTGTATTTATATACCTCTTCAATATTTTCATGAATTTCTTTACAAGGCTCTGCTACCCCTGGGCTATATGCAAGCGACAAATCTCGTTGGGTTTTGGCCTCTTTAGTAGGTACCACCTCTATTTTACCAGGTCTACCACTAGCGTGGTATTCGAGGGCTTGTTCTTTGCGGAGGTCATTGTTTTTTGCCATCTGTATTGTTTTGTTCGAATTACAAATTTACCATTAATTCTTAAAGGCTAACACTTGTTTGCCTAAAATACGTAATTCCTTATGTATGAGCGGTTGCGCCTAGCCATGCCATCATACCCATTCCTATTTCAATGGCATTTTCATCGATATTAAAATGAGGGGTATGTACATTATGAACAATCCCAGCAGCCTCGTTGCGAACGCCTAGTCTAAAAAAGCAACCCGGAATTTCCTGGCTGTAATAACCAAAATCTTCGGCCCCCATGCGCATTTCGGTTTCTAAAACATTTTGAGCACCCATGTATTCATCCGCCAATTTCCATGCTACATCTGTAAAAGCAGGGTCATTGTCTACGGTTGGATAACCCACATCAATAAGCACGTCAATTTCTGCGCCCATCGATTCTGCAACACCTTTTGCTGTTTTGGTAATTAATTCATGTGCCTTGTAGCGCCAGGTTTCATCCATGGCTCTAAAGGTTCCCATCAGTTTTACTTCGGATGGAATTACATTGGTGGTATTACCACCTTGCACAGAGCATATAGATAATACCGAAGGAGAAACTGGATTTCGGTTACGCGAAATAATTTGTTGCAAACTTATAATTACATGAGAGGCAATTAAAATTGTATCAGGTGCTAAATGCGGAGAAGCCGCATGACCTCCTGAACCTTTGATGGTCATATAAATTTCATCGGCACTTGCCATGACCCTACCTTTTCTAAAACTTAATTTGCCCGTATCAAGTCCTGGATGCACGTGCAGCGCAACAATGGCTTCCGGTGCTGGATTTTGAAGTACACCATCTCTAATCATATAACTAGCGCCGCCCGGATTTTTTTCTTCACCGGGTTGAAAAAATAATTTTACAGTGCCTTCCCAACTATCCTTTGTAGCTACTAAAATTTTAGCAGCGCCTAGTAAAATAGTGGTATGCACATCATGACCACAAGCATGCATAACGCCTGCTACCGTTGATTTGTAGGGCACATCATTTTGTTCTTGAATAGGAAGTGCATCCATGTCTGCGCGAAGCGCCATAACCCTGCTTGAAGGATTTTTTCCTTCAATGATAGCTACAAGTCCTGTGGTTGCTTTTTCTTCGGCAGCAATGCCCATTTCAGATAACTGCGCTTTAACATAAGCAGCCGTTTTAAATTCTTGGTAGCTTAATTCAGGGTTTGCATGCAAATGATGACGCACTGCAATTTGTGCAGGCGCAAATTCTTTTGCTAAAGCTTTAATTTTTTCTTTTAATTGACTCATAAATAATTGGTTATTTATTGATCGATATCTTCTAAACTTATTTCTATTACATCCTCCACCACATACATACCAGTTGGAAAAATAGAAAGCATTAATTTTCTATACTTTTCGGCGTCTTCTCTATTTATAAAATCACCTACACGCACTTTAAATAAAGGTGCTTGATAAGTGGTATATACTTTTTGATCTGGAAATTTTGATTGCACAGCCGCTTTTGCATTAATTGCTTGATTGCGACTATTGGTACTTGTAATTTGAATCCTAAAGCCTTTTACTTTTCCATTACTAGTTAGTACCGACGTGCGCTTATTAATAAATGCTTGCTTTTGTGATAATATATCTAGGCGTGGGTCTTTAATAACAACAATGGTATCTGCTGCAATAGCGCCCACCGCAAAAAATAAAGCGGTTATAAAAAAAGCGATAAAACAAACATTGTTATTTTTCATTACAAACAATTTGTAGTGTTACCAAGTTACAACATTAATAGTTTCCAGTAGTAGCTGCGCCTGTAACAATCGCTACACTTGCACTGCAACCTAGTCTTGTAGCACCCGCAGCAACAAGGGCACTAGCAAATGCATAATCTCTAATGCCGCCCGACGCTTTTATTTGAACATTTGCTGGTAAATGCGCTTTAAAGAGTTGAACCGCCTCAATGGTAGCTCCTTTTTCGGCGTAGCCAGTAGATGTTTTTAAATAATCGACACCTGCTACTCCATATAATTCGCAACACTTAATAATTTCATCATCTGTTAGTACACCCGATTCAATGATTACCTTAATTACTTTTTCTTTACTTCTAATAATGGGTAAAATATGACCCAACTCATTTGCTAAATAGCCCCAGTCGGCATTTTTAATGGCACTAATATTGGCTACCACATCCAATTCGTCAGCACCATCAACCACTGCTAAAATAATTTCAGCAATTTTTGATTCCACAGCGCTATACCCAAAAGGAAAACCAATAACGGTCGCTACTTTAACAGATGAACCCGCCACAAGCGCCTTTGCTGTTTTAACAAAATTGGGTGGCACGCATACGGCTGCAAAACTATACTCAACCGCTTCGGCGCATACTTTTTCTATATCTGCAACAAGTGTTGTAGGTTTTAAAATAGTATGATCGATGTAGGCGTTTAATGTCATCAATAAAAAATTAAATTAATCGGCGTCTCTACCGTGGCAAGCTTTGTATTTTTTGCCGCTGCCGCAAGGACAAGGATCGTTTCTGCCAATTTTTGGACCCACCGTAATTGGCTGTTGCTTTTCTGGTGTTGGATCGTAATAATCATTTTCGGTTGGCGCTGCACCGGCATCTTGCTTGGTAACACTCATCTTACTCATGTCGGTTTTTTGTTGACGACCTTCTTGAACCTGATCCGTTTCTGTTAAAGGAATAGTTGCATGACACAAAAACTCGATAATGTCTTTGTTAACTTCGGTGTCCATTTTTTTGAACAACTCAAATGCTTCCATTTTATAAATAACCAGTGGATCTTTTTGTTCGTAAGTAGCGGTTTGTACACTTTGCTTTAAATCATCCATTGCACGCAGGTGTTCTTTCCACGCATTATCGATATGCGCTAGTGCAATGGTTCTTTCAAGTGCATTGATAAGCGCGGCGCCATTTGTAGCCAATGTTTTATCCATATTGCCAAGCACTTCCATGGCTTTTTTACCATCTGTAAATGGAACAATCACGTTTTCGATATGATTACCTTGTTGTAAACGAATACGTTTAAATACCGGCATAGCTTGTGCCATCATATCGGTGCGGCGACGGTTATAATGCGCAATGGCTTCTTGGTATAAAAGTTCCGCAATATTTTGTGCGCTTTCTTTATTGAGTTGTGTTTCGGTTATAGCTGTATCTAATCCAAAGTTTACAATCACTGCTAATTTAAATCCTTCATAATCACTTTGCTCTCTAAAGCTAAACACGAGTCCTTCAGCAACACCATAAAATGCGTTGTCTAAATCAAGTGCCAGTCTTTCACCAAATAATGCGTGATGACGTTTTGCATAAATAACGGTACGTTGTTTGTTCATTACATCATCGTATTCTAACAAACGCTTACGTATACCAAAGTTGTTTTCTTCTACTTTTTTCTGTGCGCGCTCAATAGATTTTGTAATCATGCTGTGCTGAATGACTTCACCTTCTTTGTAGCCAGCAAAGTCCATCACTTTGGCAATACGCTCACTACCAAACATGCGCATCAAATCATCTTCGAGTGAAACAAAGAATTGAGAAGATCCTGGATCTCCCTGACGTCCCGCTCTACCTCTTAACTGACGGTCTACCCTTCGAGATTCGTGACGCTCTGTGCCTAATATGGCAAGGCCTCCTGCTTCCTTAACGCCTTCGCCTAATTTAATATCGGTACCTCTACCCGCCATGTTGGTGGCAATGGTAACAGCGCCTGCCAAACCTGCTTCGGTAACAATTTGTGCTTCACGTGCGTGCTGCTTGGCGTTTAATACATTGTGCGGAATTTGTTTTTGGCGTAGCATACGACCAAGTAATTCACTCACCTCAACACTAGTGGTACCCACAAGTACAGGCCTTCCTGCTTCTCTTAATTTTACAATTTCATCAATAACGGCACCAAATTTTTCACGCTTGGTTTTAAACACCAAATCCTGCTCATCAATTCTAATCGCTGTTACGTTTGTTGGAACAGAAACTACATCGAGTTTATAAATATCCCAAAGCTCCGCTGCTTCTGTTTCGGCAGTACCTGTCATACCACAAAGTTTGTGGTACATTCTAAAATAGTTTTGTAAAGTAACCGTTGCATAGGTTTGTGTAGCCGCTTCAATTTTTACATTTTCTTTGGCTTCAATGGCTTGGTGTAAACCATCAGAATATCGACGACCGTCAAGTATACGACCTGTTTGCTCATCTACAATTTTAACCGAACCATCCATCACCACATACTCAATGTCTTTATCAAAAAGCGTGTATGCTTTTAATAATTGTTGTACGGTATGAATACGGTCTGCTTTTACAGAGTAATCATTAATGATCGATTCTTTTTGTTGTAGTTTTTCTTCAGCGGCTAATTCAGCAGATTTATCGATAGAAGAAAGCGACAAACTAATATCTGGTAACACAAAAAATTGTTGATCTTCACCAGCTTTTGTAATGAGCTGAATCCCTTTATCGGTAAGCTCTACCGAGTTGCTTTTTTCATCGATATAGAAAAATAGTTCTTCATCAGCAATAGGCATTTCACGAGACTGATCAGCGAGGTAATAATTTTCGGCCTTTTGTAATTTAACACGAATTCCAGGCTCACTTAAATATTTAATTAGGGCATTGTTTTTGGGAAGTCCTCTATGTGCTCTAAAAAGTGCAAGGCCGCCATCTTTAGGATCGTCATTGCCTTCTGCGATTTTCTTTTTTGCTTCAATCAAAAATTGATTGGTAGCACGCTTTTGTGCATCCACTAATTTTTCGATACGCGGCTTTAATTCAAAAAATTGTTGCTCGTTGGTGTTATGCCCTACTGGACCAGAAATAATAAGTGGCGTACGCGCATCATCAATTAATACCGAATCCACTTCATCCACCATTGCAAAATGATGTTTACGCTGCACCATTTCCTGTGGTGTATGCACCATATTGTCACGCAAATAATCGAAACCAAATTCATTATTAGTACCGTAAGTAATATCTGCCAAATAAGCGTTTCTGCGTGATTCACTATTTGGATCATGCTTATCAATACAATCTACACGAAGTCCAAGCCACTCAAACAAAGTACCATTCCATTCACTATCACGTTTTGCGAGGTAATCATTTACCGTTACAATGTGCACGCCTTCGCCAGCAAGTGCATTTAAATAAGCAGGAAGTGTAGACACAAGTGTTTTACCTTCACCCGTAGACATTTCGGCAATTTTGCCTTCGTGGAGTACGCTACCGCCAATTAACTGTACATCATAGTGCACCATGTTCCAGGTAACTTTTCCGCCAGCAGCTGTCCAAGTATTTTTAAAAACACTTTGTTCACCTTTAATGGATATGTAATCTTTTTTAACGCTAAACTCGCGATCCAGTGCCGTTGCTGTTGCAACAAGTTCTTGGTTGGTCGAAAACCTGCGCGCTGTTTCTTTTACCACTGCAAAAGCTTCTGGTTGAATTTTCGCAAGTACTTCTTCAATTTTTTGATCGCGCTCTTTATTTAAGGCATCTACCTCTTTGTAAATGGTGTCCCGTTTATGAATTTCGGTATCACTAAGCGCATCGGCAATTTCCTTTTTCTCGGCAATTTGCGCGTCGATGTCTACTAAATGATTTTGAATTCTTTGCTTAAACTCGGCTGTCTTTCCACGAAGATCATCGTTGGTTAAACTAGCGTAAGATGCAAAAAAAGAATTGGCCTTGTCTACAATAGGAAGTATCTTCTGAACATCTTTCTCGCTCTTACTGCTTCCAAATAATTTGGTTATAAATTTCAACATATTGTTAAATAAACTGTTTTATAAAAAATATATTACTCAAAAAGAGTGCGGCATTTAAATTTGCGTCAATTTGGCACTCTATATCAAGGCCGCCAAAGGTAAAGATTTTAGAGCGGTTGTAAACGGGTTACAAAGAACTGATTATGAACAAGATTATAGGCAGCAAAGGTTGTATGATTGTGATTTGGGTGTTTTTAGCTATTTTTTGGGCTAGCGGACCCGTATTTAGTCAGAATAACCCTCCAGATTCGTTTCAAATAGTGACAAATGACAGCATCCAGGTTCCATTGCCTGAGGCCGTAGCCATGGAACGGATTAACATAACACGTAATTACATGACCGCCTTAGGCACTTGGGGGCTTGTAAATGTGGTACAGGGGAGCATTTCAACTACCAACACCGTAGGTCCTGAGCACTATTTTCACCAAATGAGCGCTTATTTTAATGCCGTTAATGTAGGAATTGCAGCATTAGGCTTTTTGGGCATCAAAAAACAACTTTTAAAAACCAATACCCTGGCCTCAGAAATTTGGGAACAGCAAAAAATTCAAAAAATACTGCTCATAAACAGCGCTTTAGACATAGGTTACTTTGGTATTGGATTACTTATGCGAAGTAGCGGCATCAAAAACCAGAATGCCAAAATACAAGGATATGGGGGCAGTATTATGCTGCAAGGGACTTTTTTACTAGTTTACGACCTACTCCAATTTGGAGCCCACCGTAAAAATGGCAAAAGATTGGGTCAAAAATTTGGTATTTGGACCCTTGGCCCAACAACAAACGGCATGGGGCTTGCCTACCGTTTTTAGCACCAAAATGGCGGTTCATTCTTTCTTGAAAACTTCTTTATGGAATTTCAGCGTCTTTCTGCTACTTTTGCCCCCGAAAACGAGTAATATTTAATACCATGGCAGGTCAATTAAAAGAGGTTAGAAATAGGATTAAAAGTGTACAAAGTACGCAGCAAATTACCAAGGCAATGAAAATGGTGAGTGCGGCCAAATTACGCCGTGCACAAGACGCCATTACGCAAATGCGCCCTTACGCGCAAAAATTGCAGGAAATGCTAAGCAATATTGTGAGTTCTTCTGAAGGAGATTTGTCTATCAAATTAGCAGAAACTAGAACTATAGAAAACGTTTTATTAATTGTGATCACATCTGATAGAGGTTTGTGCGGTGGTTACAATGCCAACCTTATTAAACTTGCAAAAAGTACCATCGACGAAAAATATAGCAGCCAATATAAAAATGGAAAAGTAACTATTTGGAACATTGGTAAAAAAGGTTACGAGAGTTTAACCAAAGCAGGTTATACCACCGATGCTACATTTAAAGATATCTTTTTGCAGTTAACTTTTGAAAATGTACAAGCCGCTGCAGCAGCTGCTATGAAAGCATTTGAAGAAAAAACATTTGATGCAGTAGACGTTATTTATTCTGAATTTAAAAATGCCGCTTCACAAGAATATAAAGCAGAAGCGTTTTTACCCATTCCAAAAGTAAAAGGCACAGGTGCTGTAAAAAAATCGGACTTTATTTTTGAGCCAGCTAAAGAAGAATTGATAGCAGAGCTCATGCCAAAAATATTAAACACACAATTATTTAAAGCAGTGCTTGATTGTAATGCAAGTGAGCATGGCGCACGCATGACCGCAATGGATAAGGCGAGCGAAAACGCAAACGAACTCTTAAAGTCGCTTAAAATTAGCTACAACAGAGCGCGTCAGGCGGCAATCACCACAGAGCTTACAGAAATTGTAAGTGGAGCTGCTGCACTTCAAGGATAAAACTTAATATTACCTTATGGAGATTAGTGAAATCATACCTCATATAGAAGTTCTCATTTTTGCAAGTGAAAAACCACTTACTTCTCTTGATATTGTTGAATTAATCAACAATACTTTTGGCTTTTTAGAAGAGCGCATTAGTTTAGATCAAGTGGATGCAGCAGTAAATGGAATTAAAGAAAAGTATGATTCAGAATTTTATCCATTTGAAGTTAAAGAAAGCGGTGGTGGCTGGCAGTTTTTAACTAAAAAAGATTACCACCAAACCATTGCGCAACTTAACGGTGACAAGTTTTTAAAACGCCTTTCGAATGCAGCACTTGAAACACTTGCTATCATTGCTTACAAGCAACCCATCACCAAGGGTGAGATTGAATCTATTAGAGGTGTTAATACTGATTATAGCATTCAAAAATTATTAGAAAAAGAACTTATTTTAATTAGTGGTCGTAGCGAAAACATGCCGGGCAAACCACTTTTATATGTTACTTCTAAAACATTCATGGATTATTTTGGCATTAATAGTGCAGAAGACCTTCCAAAGATTAGAGAAGTACTAGCCGAGCAATTAATTGAAGGCACCATCATCAATCCTGATGACTTTACGGATCAAAACGTTGCCAATGCTTCTGAATTTGAAGAAGAAAGTTTGATCATTGATACTGAAACGGCATCTAACGAAGATCCTATCGACGAACTAGCTGCTGCCGAGGATGAAGCGCTAGACACCGAAGATGATGGCAATTTTAACGAGTCTGATAATTCAGATCAGGATCCTGCCTAATAAATACCCCGAAGTCTTATCTTCGTGGACCTATGTCACATTCACTTTCCAACGAACAACTTATTGCCGCAGCCAATAGTTTTGGTACGCCGCTTTACGTGTATGATGCCGCCAATATAGAGGGGCAGTATAGTGCTTTAACCACTGCCTTTGCAGGACAGTACGTTAAGTTCTTTTATGCGAGTAAAGCACTCACCAATATTAATATTTTAAAACTGATGCTCCATATGGGCTGCGCTGTTGATTGTAGTTCTATCAATGAAGCGCACCTTGCTATCAAAGCTGGACACGCCCCTAAAAATATTTTATACACCAGTAATGGTATTCATTTTAGTGAAATCGAAACTGCAGTGTCACTGGGTATTCATGTAAACATCGATAGCTTATCCAATCTAGAAAAGTTTGGTAAAAAATATGGAGGTGGCTACCCTGTTGGCATTAGACTGCGTCCAAACATTATGGCCGGTGGTAATTTAAAAATCTCTACGGGTCATGATAAAAGTAAGTTTGGTGTGCCACTAGAACAATTAGAGGAGTTACTTGCCATAATCGATACCTATCAGATAAATATTGCTGGATTACATATTCATACCGGTAGTGAAATTAAAGACGTATCTGTGTTTATGAAAGTAACAGATGTGTTTTTTGATTTAGTACCTAAATTTCCGCAGTTGCAATTTTTAGATTTAGGTGGTGGATTTAAAGTGCCATACAAAGCAGGTGATCCATCTACTAATATTTCTGAACTAGCAGCTGAAATTAAAAAGTTTCAAGAAAAACTACAAAGCACATATGCCCGTAGTTTTGAATTGTGGTTTGAACCAGGAAAATACATGGTGAGTAAAGCAGGTTATTTTATTACTGAAGTAAACGTAATCAAACAAACCCCAACCATCACTTTTGCTGGCGTTAACAGTGGCTTTAACCACCTAATTAGACCCATGTTGTACGAGGCTTACCACGAAATAAAAAACCTTTCTAACCCTAACGGCGCTTTAGCAACCTATGATGTAGTGGGTAATATTTGTGAAACAGACACATTTGCTTCTGACAGACAAATTGCATCGATATCAGAAGGTGACCTACTTGTATTTGAAAACGCAGGCGCTTATGGCTTTGAAATGGCGAGTAATTTTAACTCCCGCTACAAGCCTGCAGAAGTGATGATTATAAAAGGCGAGGCTAAACTGATCAGACAAAGAGATACCTTTGAAGACCTCACCAGAAATCAGGTTGAAGTTTTATAAAAGCTTTATCCCAAATTACCATGATTGAATTAAAAAATATCAGTAAAAGTTTTGGAGAAAAACGCATCATTGAAGACATCAGTGCTACAATGATTGCTGGTAAATGCAATTTGATTATTGGGACAAGTGGTAGTGGTAAAACCGTACTTACCAAATGCATGGTAGGGCTTTTTAAACCAGAAATTGGACAAATATTATTTGGCGGCAAAGACATGCTGCTCATGGATAACAATGAGCGCAAAGAATTAAGACAACAAATTGGCATGCTCTTTCAGGGCACTGCATTATTTGATTCTATGACCGTAGAAGAAAATGTTTTATTCCCGCTTAACATGTTTACCAAATGGACCCTCACAGAAAAGAAAAAAAGAGTGGACGAAGTACTAGACCGTGTTAATTTAGTAGACGCTCATAAAAAGTACCCTTCTGAAATAAGTGGTGGTATGAAAAAAAGAGTGGGTATTGCGCGCGCCATTGTACTCAATCCAAAATACCTTTTTTGCGACGAGCCTAACTCTGGCCTAGATCCGCAAACCTCCATGGTGATCGATAAGCTCATTCAAGAAATTACTGCTGAATTTAATATCACCACCATAGTGGTAACGCACGACATGAATAGTGTGATGGAAATTGGTGAGCATATCATCTATTTACACCAAGGAAAAAAACAGTGGGAAGGCACCAATCAGGATATTATTTATTCTAAAGATGAATTACTCAACAAATTCATATTCGCTTCTTCGTTTTTACAAGACGCTAAACAAATGCGTATGCTAGAAGACGAGCAAGCAAAAAAATAATCCCCCTACAAATGAAAAAATTGACTATTTTTTTTATTGCAATGCTTTGCTTGGGCGCCAATACCCAATTAGCTGCGCAAGACAATACCCCGGTAAGACCTGATGCCCCCTATTTAACCAATAAGAATATTCCAGCTTTTAGCCTCCTGCTTGCTGATGGGAATAATTTTACCCAAAACAATATCCCTAATTCAAAATATACCATCATCATTTACTTTAGTCCTGACTGTGGACATTGCCAGCACGAGGCCACAGAAATGGTTAAAAACATAGATAGCCTTAAGCATACATATATCGTTTGGGCCGGCAGCAGAAGCATGCCAGAGCTAAAAGCTTTTTCGGAAAAATATGGACTCAACGCCTGCCCAAATATGGTGTGCGGTCAAGATCAGCAGTACAGCATCCCCTCTTATTACCAGGTAAAGTACACGCCATTTGTTGCTATTTACGACAACCGCAAACAGTTTGTTAAAGCGTATGAAATGGGGGTAGAAATACCGGAATTACTCAAATTAATTGGCACGCATTAAGACATTATAATGGTATTCTATACGTACCTTTGCGCCTGAAAATAACATTCACCTTTTAATACATTGAATATGAAAATTACGGTAGTGGGCGCTGGAGCAGTAGGTGCAACCTGTGCAGACAATATTGCGCGCAAAGAATTAGCAAACGAACTTGTTTTATTAGACATCAAAGAAGGTTTTGCAGAAGGCAAAGCACAAGACATGATGCAAACAGCTGCATTGCTTGGTTTTGATACTAGAATTTCTGGTAGCACCAACGATTATACTAAAACAGCAAACTCTGATGTTGTAGTGATCACATCTGGCTTACCACGTAAACCAGGTATGACCCGCGAAGAATTAATTGGCACCAACGCAGGTATCGTAAAAGGTGTTTGTGAAAATATTTTAAAGCACTCTCCTAACGCCATCATTATTGTGATTAGTAACCCAATGGATACGATGACATACTTGGCATTACAATCTACTGGTTTACCTAAAAATAGAATTATTGGTATGGGCGGTACACTTGATAGCGCCCGTTTCAAATATCAATTAAGTACTACACTTGATTGTAGCCCTTCAGATTTAAACGCGCTTGTTGTAGGTGGTCATGGCGATACAACGATGATTCCTTTAATCAAGCATGCGACATGGAATAGTATTCCAGTAACTCAATTTTTATCTGAAGCGAAACAAGAAAAAATTATAGCTGACACCATGGTTGGTGGTGCGACGCTCACTAAACTATTAGGAACATCGGCGTGGTATGCACCAGGTGCTGCCGGCGCTGCATTAGTTGAAAGCATTGTACGTGATGA
>JBIISK010000014.1:0-46212 GCA_044341045.1 Sediminibacterium sp.
TAACCGCGAAATGGCCTTTTTCTTTGCCCTAGCTTAACTATATTTGTGGTTTCTAAAAAGCGCTTATGTCAACCATACTTCAACAGTTACAAGAAACAAAAACCTATATACAATCGAGGGTTAGCGGCCAAGCTGCCATTGGTATCATTTTAGGAAGTGGACTCGGAAATCTAGCATCTGAAATTGTTTCAGAATTTGAAATTCCATACGAGCAGATTCCACATTTTCCAGTTAGTACTGTCGAAGGGCATAAAGGCCGATTGATTTTTGGTACGCTTGAGGGTGTAAAAGTTTGGGTTATGTCTGGCCGTTTTCATTTTTATGAAGGCTATACACCGCAGCAGGTTTCTTATCCGGTGAGAGTGATGCGAGCGCTAGGGGTAGAAACATTGTTACTATCTAATGCAGCAGGTGGTGTAAATAGTAATTTTAAAGTGGGTGATTTAATGATTATCAATGATCATATTAGCCTTTTTACCATCAATCCACTACTTGGGAAAAATGAAGAAGCGCTAGGTACTCGTTTTCCTGACATGAGTGAGCCTTATGCTAAATCATTAATTGAAAAAGTTAAAAATATTGCTACTGCTAATGATATTAAAGTGCATGAAGGTGTTTATTTGGGTGTTACGGGTCCAACATTTGAAACCAGGGCCGAGTATAAATTAATTCTTGCGGTAGGAGGTGATGCAGTGGGGATGAGTACCGTTCAGGAAACCATTGTTGCGGTTCACGGTGGGATGAAGGTATTTGCTATTAGTGTGATTACCGATTTAGGAATCCGTGAAGAGGATAATATCATTACACACCAGGAGGTTTTAGAGGCTGCAACAGCTGCCGAGCCAAAGCTTACCTTATTATTTAAAGAATTAGTTAAACAATTATAATGCTGTTCAAGCGCTATTGTTTATTTTTTGCAAGCTACTGTATGGTACAATTAGTAGCAGGCCAAACTGATGATATGCCAAAACTACTTGGCGCTAGGCCTGGTGCTGGGGCTAGTGCTGTTAATTATGACCGTCAGGGTAGGCCTATAAAAAATAGTGCAGGTAAAAAAGACTCATTGCAAACGCGTAATAGTTTAGCCGATTCGATTACCATTTTCTATAAACATTTTGATTCTACCAAATTAAGAACACTCGATAGTTCTATTAATGATTTTAGTAGATATTTTCCACTCCCATATTCGGTACGCTCATTGGGTAATTTAGGCACCGCAACACAGTCTTTACTTTTTAATCCTTACATGAAAGCTGGTTTTAATGCAGGCTTTCATGGGTATGATATTTACAATTATTCATTAGAGAATACAAAGTTTTATGAGACCACCAGACCTTTTACAGAGCTAGCTTTTGTGCTAGGCGCTAGAGCAGAGCAAGTGGTAGATTTTTTGCACACACAAAATAAAAAAGACAATTTTAATTTTTCAATACAATACAGGTTTAGTAATTCTCCGGGTGCATTAAAAAATCAGAATGCCAATTTAAATAACTTAAGGTTTACTAGTCATTTCAAATCCAACAATCGCAAATACGAACTCTTTTTTATTTTCTTGTCCAACAAAAATGCTTCTTCAGAAAATGGGGGCTTGCAAAGTCCAAGTAAACTCGATAGTCTTTCCCTTAATGATCCTTACGAATTAGAAACAAGGCTTGGCAGATCTACAGCAGCGTCTCGAAATCCATTTAATACGAGTGTGTCTACTGGAAATATTTATACCGGCTCTAAATTTGTGATTAGGCAACAATATGATCTTGGAAAAAAAGACTCTAGTGTGGTTGATTCTGTTACCTATCGTATTTTTTATCCGAGGTTAAGGCTTCAACATACATTATCAGTTGCATCCAATACCTATCAGTTCCTAGATAATTATGTAGACTCTTTTAAATACCAGTTGTATTTCAAGAAGCCTGTTGCAACCGGAAAATCCATCAATTATAAAGATAGTTGGCAAGATATCACCAATGAATTTAGTATTCTTACATTCCCAGATAAAAACAACCAAAGTCAATATTTAAAAACCGGAATAGCGTATCAGGCACTTAATGGTACATTTGATACTACAAGCACAATATCTTTTTATAACATTTATGCGGTTGGAGCCTATAAGAATCGGTCTAAAAATAATATTTGGGATATTGATGCGCATGCCAATTTATATCTAAATGGGCAAAATGCAGGTGATTATGATGCTGCTGTTTATTTGCAGCGTTATTTAGGATCCAAAGCTGGTTATTTAACGCTTGGGTTTAATAATGTAAATCGTTCTCCTGCATTTGTTTTAGATCCGCTAAGTAGTTTTCGAATCAATACAAGTGTAAATTTCAGTAAAGAAAATAGTGTTCAACTCATGGCAAAATATGAAAAACCAAATAGGCGTTTTTCTTTTACTGCAAATTATTATGGCATTAGTAATTACATGTATTTTGATGGATTTTTTGCAGCCAAACAATCGGCAGGCTTGTTTAATCTATTACAATTATCAGTTCAAAAAAAGTGGCATCTAAAAGGGCATTGGAATTGGTACACAGAAATGCATGTACAACAAAAAATAGGTACGGGCCCTGTTAATGTACCCACTTTTTATACCAGGAATAGGCTCGCATTTGAAGGCAACTTTTTTACCAACCTCGACGTATCTACGGGACTAGAAATGCAGTATTTTACCGCTTACAACGCAGATGGATATTCTCCGTTTTTAGGGGCTTATTTTTATCAGAATAGTCAGCAGCTTTCTAACAGACCAGATATTCATGCTTATTTTCATTTCAGAATCAAGCGTTTAAAAGGATTTATACGGGTCGAAAATCTCAATAGCCTTAATGCGGCCAAAGGTTTTTCATTTGACAAGCCAAATTTTATGACAGCCTTTTACCCCAATACTACGCTTTGGACCCGTATTGGAATATGGTGGAACTTTATTAATTAAAGTGTTGTAGCTTTGTATTCATGAAGCGCCTGTTAACCCTATTTATTGCACTTATTTACCTAGTAATGTCTACTGGGTTTGTAATGAATAGCCATTACTGCATGGGTAAGCTCAGTTCAATTGAGCTAGGCCGTTCGGAGGCAAAAAAATGTATTTGTGGCATGCGCATTGATAGCGCTAAAAAAAACAAGTGCTGCCATTCAAAAATCGAGGTTGTTAAGCTTGAAGATTCACATAAGTTAACTACTTCTACTGTTGTTCTTCCCTATTTTTTTGAAGCGGTCATTCCATCATTTCATTTGGAACCTGTATTGCTTACAAATACATACACGGCAAATCAATATCTTAAAGAGTTGCCACCTAACCTAAACAAACAGGATACGTACAAACGTATTCGTGTTTTTTTGATTTAGGCCTCACACTGCTTTACCTTTCATTTATTTACGCATTTCTAGCCATGTTATTTAGATGGCTCAACTTATTTATTATTCTTAAAAATTAATTGTATGAAAATCAAATTTATTATCGCGTCTATTTTGTCTATTGTTTTAACTGTATCTGCAGCAAGTGCTCAAACTAAAGCAGCTCCAAAAACTGAATCCGTTAAAATTTGGGGTAATTGTGGTATGTGTAAAACAACCATCGAAGCAGCGGCTAAAGATGCTGGTGCAACAACTGCCGTTTGGAATAAAACAACAAAAATGCTCAAAATTACTTATTTGGAATCAGCTACAAGTAATGCAAAAATTCAAGAAAAAATTGCTAGTGTTGGTTACGACACCAAAGATTTAACAGCGCCTGATGCAGTCTATAACGAGCTTCCAGAGTGTTGCCAGTACGAGCGTAAGGCAGCTAAAAAAAATTAATCATTCATCAACTTTAAAGTATGAAAAAAGTATTTTTATTGATTGCTTGTATTTATGCTATTGGCGCCAGTGCACAAGTACAAAAAGTAAATTTACAAGCGAGCGGTTTAACATGTGCTATGTGTTCAAAAGCAATATATAAGGCAGTTTCAGCTATTTCGTTTGTAGATACCGTGCTTGTAAATATTGAAGCGTCTACCTACGATATTCGTTTTAACAAAGACGCAACACCTCAGTTTGATCAAATTGCAAAAGCTGTTGTAGACGCTGGATTTTCGGTTGCGAACTTAACAGTGGTTGCTGATTTTAATAAGCAAAGCATAGATAAAAATGGATTTGTAACCCTTGATGGTATTCAGTATAAAATTATGGGAACGCCACCTACTACTTTGCAAGGAAGTAAAAAGTTGCAAGTGATTGGTAAGCAGTATATGCTTCCTAAAGATTTTAAAAAAATACCAGCAAGCTCAAATTCAGATATGTCTGCCAAAACTTACTTAGTAGCTATAAAATAAAAGTAACATGAAAATTATTTATTTCTTTTTGTTGTTACTAATTAGTGTTAGCGTAAGTGCGCAAGAGTTGTTTATTTATACAGAGCCAGCTAGTAATATGCCCGCCAAGTCTATTGCTATTAAGCAGAGTGCTAAATTTTTTGACCAGGGTGCAACTTCTAGTACAAGACATGCTACAGAACTTATGTTTGGTGCAAGTAAAAACTTGATGCTTCACGGCTCAGCAACCTATGGTGCTCTTAATAACACACCGTTTGGTCTTGAGAGTATTAGGGCTTATGGAAAGTATCGTTTTTTTAGTGCTGATGGCATGTATAGTCATTTTAGAATGGCTGCTTTTGCAGAAATAGCACATAGCAATACAAAGCCTATGTACCAAGAAATCAATTTGCAAGGTGATCAATCTGGTGTTCAGGCCGGTCTGGTTTTTACGCAACTATTACATAAGCTAGCAGTATCCTCAACAGTGAGTTATGCAAGTATCAATGGGGATAGTAAAGCGCATCAATTGAAAATGGGTAATAAAGCTTCAGCTATCAATTATTCATTGTCTTTTGGGCATCTGATATTTCCTAAAAAATATACGAGCTACGACCAAACTAATTTTAATATTTATGCCGAGCTACTCGGACAAGTTATTCCAGGAACGGGTAAAAGTTACCTAGATCTGGCCCCTAGTATGCAGCTCATTTTTAATAGCAAGCTCAAGCTAAATCTGGCCTACCGCTATAATTTGCAGTCAAGTATGACTAGAATGGCGCAAACAAGCTGGATGCTTGGAGGCGAATGGCTGTTTTTGAATGCGCTAAAAAGTAAAAACATGTAATAATAGGCTGCTTTTTTATATCTTTAAGAGGTGAATAAAAAGGCAGCCTATATTTTTTTAGCTATCTATTTATTAGGAGCCACAGAGCTAAGTCAGCTGCTGAAAATACCTTTATTGATTGAACATTACACGGAACATAAACTGGACAACGGTAATTTGTCACTTCTAAGTTTTATGTATATGCATTATGTGGGGGATGATGGCGATACCACCGATGAGCAAAAAGACCAAAATTTACCTTTCAAGTCGGCTCATTTTCAAATGCAAAACACAGTTGTTTTTTCTTTATTCAAATACGAGCTACCTAAAATTTTTGTAAATATGAATTGCAGCGTTTGGCCTGTCATGCAGTCCAACTCTCTTTCTTCAATTGCGCTCGGCTCCTTATTTAGACCGCCTAGGGTCTAATTGTTTTTGCGTTCAAGAACGCACTCTTTTCTATTTATTTTTTTTGACATAATTATAGCACAGATGCTAAAGAAAATCATTGATTTTTCTATAGCCAATAAATTAATTATTGGTTTATTTATAATCGCACTTATTGGATGGGGGAGTTACGAAGTAACGCGGCTTCCTATTGATGCTGTTCCTGATATTACAGATAATCAAGTGCAGGTTATTACCGTGTCGCCATCACTTGGGGCGCCAGATATTGAAAGGCTTATCACATTTCCGATCGAGCAGTCTTGCAGCAGTATACCAGGCCTTAAGCAAATAAGAAGTTTTTCCAGATTTGGCTTATCGCTTGTAACGATTGTGTTTGATGACGAAACCGATATTTACTGGGCACGTCAACAAATTACCGAGCAACTTCAAAAAGTAAAACAAGAAATACCTGGGGGTGTAGGGAATCCCGAGCTAGCGCCCGTTTCTACAGGTCTTGGTGAAATATTTCAGTATGTTGTTAGGCCTTTAAAAGGATATGAAAGTACTTATGGTCCAATGGAGCTCAGAACCATTCAGGATTGGATTGTTAGAAGACAATTGATAGGGACCCCTGGTGTAGCAGAAGTGTCAAGTTTTGGCGGAAAGTTAAAGCAATATGAGATTTCCGTAAAGCAGGATAAATTAAAATCGATGGGTATTACCATCGGTGACGTTTTTGATGCACTTGAAAAAAACAATCAAAATACTGGTGGTGCTTATATCGAAAAAGGGCCAACTGTTTTGTATATCAGAACAGAGGGCTTGACCGGAAGTATTGAGGATATTGAAAAAGTAGTGGTTAAATCATTAGATGGTGGAACGCCACTGCTCATTCGTGATGTTGCAACTGTGCAATACGGTTCTGCTATCAGGTATGGCGCCATGACGTACAATGCTGATGGCGAAGTAGCTGGCGCAGTAGTCATGATGTTAAAGGGAGCTAATTCATCGGAAGTCATTAAAAAAGTAAAAGCCAGAGTAGCAGAAATTCAAAAAATGCTACCAGAAGGTGTGGTGATTGAGCCTTTTTTAGACCGAACAAAAATGGTCAACAATGCCATTAGTACGGTTCAAACCAATTTATTAGAGGGCGCCCTTATTGTAGTATTTGTATTGGTGTTTTTTCTTGGCAACTTAAGAGCCGGACTCATTGTATCATCGGTGATTCCACTCTCTATGTTATTTGCTATTATATTAATGAATTATTTTGGCGTAGGCGGCAACCTTATGTCGCTTGGTGCAATCGATTTTGGTTTAATTGTGGATGGATCAGTTATTGTTGTAGAAGCAATACTTCACCGCTTTGCACATGCAAAACATTTTAGGGGATTAACGGCTATTGGTCAAAAAGAAATGGATGATGAAGTGGGGTCTAGTACTGGATCTATGATTAAATCAGCGGTGTTTAGTCAAATTATTATTTTAATTGTTTACTTGCCTATTTTATCGCTTCAGGGTATTGAAGGTAAAATGTTTAAGCCAATGGCTTTTACTGTTGCGTTTGCAATTATTGGCGCATTTATTTTATCCATTACCTATGTACCCATGATGGCAGCACTTGTGCTCAATAAAAAGCTCAATCATAAAAAAACTTGGTCCGATAGGTTCATTGCATTTGTAGAAAGAAAATACCAGCCCATTTTACAAAAAATATTGGGTGTACCTAAATTAGTAATTGCTTCTACTGTATTACTATTTGGCGTTGCAATACTTTTATTAACTAGAATGGGCGGAGAATTTATGCCATCCCTCGAAGAAGGTGATTTTGCTGTAGAAACGCGCCTTTTAACCGGCAGTAATTTAAATAGTTCAATTGCATCTACACAGGAGGCTGTTAAACTTTTGTTGGCCAACTTTCCTGAAATCACAAAAGTGGTTACAAAAATTGGTAGTGCAGAAATCCCTACAGATCCTATGCCTTTTGAAGCCGGAGATATGATGATTATTCTGAAGGATAAAAAAGAGTGGACTTCTGCAAGTACGTTTCCAGCGCTCAGTAAAAAAATGACGGCTGTTTTAGAACAGGTTCCTGGCATTACAGTGGGTTTTCAATACCCTGTACAAATGCGTTTTAATGAACTTATGACAGGGGCAAGACAAGACGTTGTTTGTAAGATTTTTGGTGAGCATCTTGATTCGTTGGCTGCATATGCATCAAGGTTAAATGCTATTGTACAAAATGTTGATGGCGCCGTTGATATTTATGAAGAAAAGGTTACAGGCATGCCGCAAGTTGTTGTGAAATACAATAGAGATGCCATGGCTAAATATGGGGTGCACGTTGCAGATGTGAATAGAGTGGTTAATACTGCTTTTGCGGGTCAGGTTACGGGTCAGGTGTATGAAGAAGAAAAACGGTTTGACATGGTGGTTAGACTTTCAGATAGTGCACGAAAAAATATGGAAGATATTGCAGCACTTCAAATTTCAACAGCACAAGGCACGCAAATTCCACTGGCTTATGTTGCATCTATTACAGAAGTTGAAGGCGTCAATCAAATACAAAGAGAAAATACCAAGCGAAGAATTATTGTTGGCTTTAATGTGGCAGGAAAAGACGTTCAAACGATTGTTAATACTTTACAACAAAAAGTAGCAGCGCAATTAGATTTACCAAAAGGGTATACAATTGTTTATGGTGGTTCTTTCGAAAATATGACAGCTGCTAAAGAGCGACTAGCCATTGTAGTGCCAGTTGCATTGTTATTAATATTCTTACTCTTGTATTTTGCTTTTGGCTCCGTTAAGCAGGGCTTACTTATTTATACGGCTATTCCACTCTCTGCAACGGGCGGCATTTTTGCACTTTGGATCAGGGATATGCCATTTAGTATTTCTGCAGGTGTTGGCTTTATTGCACTATTTGGTGTAGCGGTATTAAATGGAATTTTACTAGTATCTGAATTTAATAGGCTTAAAGCGGAAGGCTGGCATGACGTAAAACGAATTGTAATTCATGCCACCAAATCAAAAATGAGGGCCGTGCTCATGACGGCGCTTGTTCCATCACTGGGTTTTATTCCAATGGCCATTAGTACAGGCGCTGGCGGTGAAGTACAAAAGCCATTGGCAACAGTGGTAATTGGAGGACTTATTCTTTCTACATTGTTAACACTTTTTGTATTACCTGTTATGTATATACTTTTGGAAATGGGAACGAATTATTTGAAAGGCAAGAAATTAATTGTAATGCTTGGCGCTTTACTTATTGGGCTTTCTGCCCAGTCGCAAGTAAGCATACAACTAAATGCTGCCATTGATAGTGCAATTAAAAACAATGCACAGTATAATGCAAGTAATTTACAAGTTGATTATGCCCGTGCGATGGAAAAGACGAGCACCGAAATTGATAAAACCGTATTTGATTTTGGGTATGGGAAAATTAATAGTTTTCAAACAGACAACCGGTTTGGTGTTTCTCAGAGTTTGCAATTTCCTGCAGTGTATAAAAATCAAGCAGCAGCTAATAAGCTAGTTACTCAGATCGCACAAACATCGCAAGTGATTAGAGCGAAGGAGTTAACGAGGCTTGTAAAGCAGCAGTATTATCACATTTTGTTAATGGAGCAACAGTTGCAACTATTAATATCTGCAGATAGTTTTTACAATGCCTTTTTAGAACGCGCCAAAGAGCGGCTTGCGAATGGAGCTTCTGATGTTTTGGAGCTTGTTACTGCTGAAAATCAGTTATTGCAAATTCAAAACCAGTTGGGGCAGTTACGTGCTTCAAAAAATATAGTAATTGATCAGTTTAACCGAACTATAAATACTTCAAATAAAGTTCAGCCCTATAATAATAGCATTGTTTATGATGGCGTTGTGTTATCAAATATTGCACTGATTGAGTCTGCTCCGTTGGTACAATTACAACGGCAGCAAATTGATTTATCTGAAAAGTTGGTGGCAGTAGAAAAGAGTAAATTGAACCCTTCTTTTGTAATGGGATATAGCTCTATGACTATTAATGGTTGGCAAGCTATTTCGCAATCTGCCGATAAGTACTTTGGATCTTCGGATCGTTTTGGCACGGTAAGTGTTGGCTTGATGGTACCTATTTTTTCGGCGGCACAAAAAGCAAGAATTAATGCTAGTTCAATTATGGTTAAGCAAAAGCAATTGGAAGAGACGGCTGTAAAGCAGGAACTACAACAAAAAGTGCAGGAGGCCACTGCGCTATATATTCAATATAAAAAAGCACTGGATGGTTACCATAAAAAAGGCTTACCTGGTGCTGCTTTACTTATGCAGACGGCCACGCAAAAATTTACATCAGGTGATATTAACTATTTAGACTGGGTGATGCTTATGAACCAGTCTATTCAAACACGCGCTAATTATTATATGGCAGTGCTGAGTTATAACGAAGCTGCTTTTGAATTAGAGAAATTAAATACAATCCAATAAATACAAGTCATTTATATGAAAACAATATCTATTTTATATTCATCATTTTTGTTTTTAGTTGCCTGCTCAACAAAGGTTGAAAAAGAGAATGTAGTTGTAAAGGGAGAGACCCAGGTAACAAATACGGTAACTCTTACAAAAGCCCAATTGGACTTGGCTAAATTAAGCACAGGCAATTTGAGCGCTATGCAAATGCATAAAACTATTAAAGTAAATGGTTTTATTGATGTGCCGCCTCAAAATATGTTATCTGTAAGTATCCCAATGGGAGGGTATGTAAAAAAAGCCAATCTAATTCCTGGCGAAAAAGTTGGCAAGGGTGCTGTGCTAGCTGTATTAGAAGACGCATCCTATGTTAGCTTACAGCAGGATTATTTAACTGCCAAAAGTAAACTTGTTTTTTTAGAGGCTGATTACAATAGACAAAAGGCATTAAATGTAAGTAAGAGCTCTAGTGATAGGCAGTTTCAACTCGCTACTTCAGAATATGAAAGTCAGAAATACCTTGTTAAATCATTGAGTGAAAAACTACAATTAATGGGCATTGTTCCTACTCAACTAAATGAAAATAATATTTCTAAATCGATTGCTTTTAAATCTCCAATTAGTGGCTTTGTAACTAAAGTAAATGTAAATGCAGGAAAATATGTGGCACCCACCGATGTTTTATTTGAAATTATGGATCCTTCCGATTTACATGCCCGTTTGATTGTTTTTGAAAATGATGCAACTGCTATAAAAAAAGGAAATAAAGTAAAATTCACTGTAAATAATAAGCCAAGTAAAATCTATGATGCCGAAGTGCATGTGATTACCCCCAATATCGAAAACGAGCGCACCACAGAAGTGCATTGTGATCTTATTAGCACAAATACTGGTTTGTTTCCGGGTACTTTTGTAAACGCTGAAATTGAATTAAATAATGCCCAGGTTCAGGTGCTTCCTTCAGCTTCTATTGTGAAGTGGCAAAATAAATCCTATGTATTTGTTGAAACCGCGTCAGCTACTTATTTAATGGCGCCTGTAGTAACTGGTATGGAAAGTAAGGGTATGGTTGAAATTATTTCTGGCATTACGGCCGCTCAAAAAGTGGTAGTAGCAAATGCCTACACTTTACTTATGAAATTAAAAAATAGTACTGAAGAATAGATTTGTTACTTTTTTACAACGTTAGCAAAATCAACCTGATCTTGTACATTGTAAAAACCAGCAATCTTTTGTATTACAGCTTCTACAACAGCATCTGGACAACTAGCGCCACTGGTGATGAGTATTTTAACTTCAGATTGTTCTGGTAAGTAATGGTTGAGTGTTTTTAATTCTTTGGTATTCCAGTTCCTATGTTCGATGCTGTTTTTTGAAAGTAGTCTGTCCGGTCCATCAATAAAATAGGTAGGTAGTTTTTGTTCGCAAAGCTCTACTAGGTGCGATGAGTTGCTGCTATTATAACCTCCAATAACAATGGCTAAATTGGCCTCGGTATCAAGCATACCTTTAACAGCCGTTTGATTGTCATTTGTTGCATAACAAAGGGTATCTCTCGTATCTGCAAAACGAGTAGCAATGCTTTCGTCCGTTAATTGATAGTGGTTTTTGATGGTCTCTTTTAAGTATTCCGATATGGCTTGTGTATCTGAAGCGAGTTGCGTTGTTTGATTAACCACGCCAATTTTTGCTAAATCTTTGTTGATATTAAAATTAGGGGAGTAGCGTCCTTCAAATTCTTTGTAAAATGCTTCAGCCTCCTTTTCACCAGTAATATATTTGGCAAGCTCAATCGTTTCTTCCATATCATTTACCACAACCGTTGGCGTATGATAGGATGCATGCGAAAAGGTAGCCCTTGTTTCTTCATGCTTGGGTTTGCCATGTACAACAATGCTGTATCCCTTTTGTGCAATCTGTTCACTTCTATTCCAAACTTTTTCTACAAATGGGCAAGTGGTATTGTATTTTTCTGTTACAATCCCTTTGGCTGCAAGTATTGCTTCCATGTCCAGCGTTGTTCCAAATGCAGGGATAATAACAATGTCTTCTTTTGTTAATGTATCGAGTGGAATTAAAGTTTTACCATTTGTATCTTGTAAAAATTTTACGCCTCTTGCAAGTAAATCTTCATTTACTTGTGGGTTATGAATCATCTCACTGAGTAAGAAAATTCTTTTATCCGGATTTTCGTCGATGGTTCTAAAAGCAATTTCAATGGCATTTTCTACGCCATAGCAAAATCCAAAATGTCTGGCTAAATAAAAATTTAAATTTCCCAGTTTTAATAAAGTTGGGGTAAAATCTTTTTTAAGCTTATCCGCTTCTTTTCGGTACTGTTTAATAGCACTAATAAGACTGCTTTTATAGCCAGTAGGAACGTTAAACTGCTTCATATTGCAAAGATAGGGGCATCTGTTAACCTGAAATAACAATCTGGGGGTAAACTTAAGCCGTTGAGTGTTACCTTTGCGGAATGCATTATGTATCATTAGAGGGGCTTACAAAAAGTTACGGGATCAATCCGCTTTTCAACAATATTTCCTTTAATATCAACGAGGGGGACAAAATTGCCCTCATTGCACGCAATGGGGTAGGAAAGTCTACCCTTTTAAAAATATTGGCGGGTCAGGAGACACCCGATAGTGGTAAGTTTTGGATCAATAAAGAGGTTACAGTGGCTCTTTTTGAACAAGACCCGATTTTTGACGAGGATAAAACAATCGTAGAAAATATATTTAAAGCCAATCACCCAATTATTAAAGCCATTCAAAAATATGAACTGGCTATGGAAGCTGAAGACGGCATGCTTATTTCAGATAGTATCATGGAAATGGATGATTTGGGCGCTTGGGATTTTGAGGCTAAGGTCAAGCAAATTTTAGGCAAACTAAATATTCATCAGCTTCAAAAAAAGGTAAATGAATTAAGTGGTGGTCAGCGCAAAAGGGTAGCGCTTGCAAAAACGCTGATTGATATTGGTTTTGAGCACCAGCATACCTTACTAATGATGGATGAGCCTACTAACCACCTCGATGTAGAAATGATTGAGTGGTTAGAGCATTATTTAAATGGTGAAAATATTACGCTTTTACTTGTAACGCACGACCGTTATTTTTTAGATGCTGTATGTGATGAAATTTGGGAGCTTGAAAGAGAAAATATGTATGTATACAAAGGTGATTATGAATCATACATGGAAAAAAAGGCAGCGCGCATAGACAGTGAGCAGGCCAGTATTGATAAGGCTAGAAATCAATACCGCAAGGAGTTAGAGTGGATGCGTAAGCAACCTAAAGCACGTACTACTAAAAGTAAGAGCAGGCAAGATAACTTTTATGAAGTTGAAGCAAGGGCCAAGCAAAAAATTGAAGACGCACAGTTGCAGTTAGAAGCAAAAATGAGTAGGCTTGGGGGTAAAATTGTTGAATTAAAAAAGGTCAATAAATCATACGGCGAACTAGAAATATTAAAAGGCTTTGACTATACTTTTTCGAAAGGAGAAAGGGTAGGTGTGGTTGGTAAAAATGGGATAGGAAAGTCTACCTTCTTAAATATCATTCAGGAACTTGAAACGCCAACTAGTGGTAAAGTAAATGTGGGTGATACGGTTGTATTTGGCAATTTTTCTCAAACAGGACTAGACGTCAAACAAGATTTCAGGGTCATCGAATATGTAAAATCTTTTGCCGAAAGTTTTCCTTTGGCAAAAGGTGGAAGCATTAGTGCAGCTCAGTTTTTAGAATTGTTTTTATTTCCGCCTGATAAGCAGTACACCTATTTGTCGTCATTAAGTGGAGGTGAAAAAAAGAGGCTGCATTTGTTAACCATCTTATTTAGAAATCCTAACTTTTTAATACTAGATGAGCCTACCAATGACCTTGACCTTCCTACGCTTGCGGTACTTGAAAGTTTTTTAACAGAGTATCAGGGTTGTGTAATGATTGTATCGCACGACCGTTATTTTATGGACAGGCTTGTTGATCACTTATTTGTTTTTGAAGGCGGTGGTTTTGTACGAGACTTTCCAGGAAACTATACCCAGTACCGTATCTGGCTTAAAGAACAAGAAACGGCCAAAGCAAATGCTAGTTCTGCTCCTGTAAAAGCTGCAGCAATTGTTGAGCCGGCCGCACCAGTGGCTCCTGCTCCTCCAAAAAAGAAAATGACTTTTAAAGAAAAGCATGAGTTTGAAAAGCTAGAAAAAGAAATGCCTGTTTTAGAAGCCGAAAAAGTAAAACTAACGGCCCAAATGAGTAACGAAAATTTGAATTACGATCAAATTACTACGCTAGCAGAGGCGCTAACAAAAGTTACACAGTCTTTAGAAGAAATGGAACTACGCTGGCTTGCATTGAGTGAGATGGCTGAGTAGGACTCATCGAAGGATTTATTTGCTGGTAAATGTGTACGAGGGTTTCTATGGCATTTTTTCCGGCATCACCCATGTCTCTACTAAAATCATTGACGTATAAATCTATATGTTGGCGCATGACTGCTTCGCTCATTTCTTGTGCGTGACAACTTACATAATCACTAATGGCAGGGTAGTTGTCAAAAGCATAAGCTACACTTTTTGCAATCAGATGGTCTACTTGTTGCATGATGGGTTTTGAAATGCGGTTACTTGCCACTATACCACCAAGTGCAATTGGGCTTTTTGTTTTTGTTTCCCATTCCGCGCCTAAATCTGATATTTGAAAAAGTCCCTTTTGCTTATACGTGAATCTGTTTTCATGAATGATAACGCCAGCGTCTACTTCGCCCGATAAAACGGCGGCTTCTATTTCATTAAAAACATAAAACGATATGTTTTTAGCATTTGGGTATACGAAAGAAAAAAGTAAAAAAGCCGTTGTGTTTTTTCCAGGAATGGCTATGCGCAAATCATTGACTTGATCAGGCGTAATATTTGCTTTTTTGCTAATTAAAAGCGGTCCAACACCATTACCCATGGCGCCACCACTATGTAAGATTGTATGTGTGTTTAGCAAAAGTGGAAGTACGCCGTAACTAATTTTTGAAAAATCCAACCGGTCTTCTAATGCAAAATTATTAAGGGTTTGAACGTCTTCTAGGTATATGTCAAAATCTAAACCCTCAGTATCAATTTTTTTATTAACGAGGGCGTCAAAAATAAAAGTATCGTTGGGGCAGGGCGAAAAACCAAGACTTAATTTCATGACACTATTTTTTTAAACCATTTTCAAGTGTGGCTAAATAGGTAAGCACGTATGCTTCTAGTTGCTCAATAGATTCTTTGAGTTTCCATTTTGCTTTATTTCTTTCTCCAACATAATTTGATATAGCCCTTATCTGAATAAATGGAGTTTTGGTAAGGCCGCCAACATAATGAAGGGCTGCACCTTCCATACTTTCCAAAACGGGGTTATGTGCAGCTATAATTTCTTTGATTCTTTTAGGCGAGGTTGTAATTTCATTGATGGTCACCGCTGCTACCATATCCGATTTTAAAACATTCAGTGACCTAATAGCAGGATTGGTTAATTTTCTTTTTTTAAATGGCGCTTCATTGTCTTTTAATAATTGACTATCAAAAAGGTCGATAAAAATCCCTTTTTCGCGAACGCCTAAATCTGCAATAGATTCTGATCCAACCACCATTACTTTCCCAAGGGGTTCTGTTTTTATATAGGAGCCGGCAATACCCATTTGAATGATCAAATCAGGCTTGTGGGTGGTAGCAAGTTGGGTAAGTTTTACGCCAGAGGCGAGCATACCTATACCGGTTGCATGAAAGCTAATTTTTAGTTTACTTTTTTTGAAAACTTGGCTTACTTTTTTTGCACAACCAGCTAGTTCAAGGTTCGTGGCAGCTGTTATAATTACCCGCATAGAGTACAAAAATACTCCGATTCTGCCTACCTTTGCCAAAATATTGGTCAGATGGTTTATTTAACAAGACAAGAACATTTTAACGCAGCCCATAAATTATACAATCCTGATTGGTCTAACGAGCAAAACAATGCCGTATTTGGTGTTTGCGCCAATGAAAATTGGCATGGCCACAATTATGATTTGTATGTTACGGTAAAGGGTAATCCAGATCCGGAAACGGGGTTTGTGTACGACGTTAAAAAGTTAAGTCAGTTAATCAAAAGTCAGGCGGTAGACAAACTAGACCATAAAAACCTCAACCTAGATGTGGATTTTATGGCCGGTAAACTATGTAGTACCGAAAATTTAGCCATTGCCATTTGGGAGCAGTTAGCACCCCATTTGCCTAGTTCTGTGGAGCTTCATTGCATAAAACTCTATGAAACACCCCGTATTTACGTCGAATATTTCGGTAAATAGGGTCATTTTTACTTTTTTTAAGGTCATTCTAAACAAATTTACACGCGTCTTGTTATTATCTTTGACGTCAGGTTCTTTTGTTAATGTATAACTCAAAAGGCAGGGCCACTTGATCAGCACACTTCTGAAACAGTGCCTAGCCATTAACAAAATCCTTACTTGATTTAATTATTTTTTATGTGGGTGTAAGTGTAAGTCCCAAAAAACAAGATCCCAAAGCTTTAGCAATGGAAAAACATAAGGTTTCTGTTTTTAGAAAGGAGCATTTTAATGCTGCGCATAGGTTACACAACCCTGCATGGACTCCCGAAAAAAACAACGAAATATTTGGTCTTTGCAACAACCCCAATTTTCATGGACACAACTATGAATTGATTGTTCAGGTTACTGGGTACCCAGATCCTGAAACGGGTTATGTTATTGATACCAAAAAATTAAGCGATCTTATTAAGCTAGAGGTGCTTGCTAGGTTTGATCATAAAAACTTAAACCTTGACACTACATTTTTTGCAACACTAAATCCAACTGCCGAAAATATTGCAGTGGTGATTTACGAACTTTTAAGAACAAAAATTAATTCAACATTAGATTTAAAAATCAGATTATATGAAACAGAACGAAACTTTGTCGAATATCCATCTTAAGGATGGTAAGATTATTCTTACAGAAGAAGAAATTGATGCGGCAGGAGACAACCATATCAGTACTTCTGTGGATACTCCTATGCGCGCAGGTGCATTTGATCAATCAGAAGACGAAAAAATTGCTGCAATCGAAGAAAGATTTGCAGAAATCATGGACATACTAGGCCTTGATCTAACAGATGATAGTTTGCGCGGTACGCCAAAGCGTGTTGCTAAAATGTATGTCAAAGAAATCTTTAATGGTTTAAATCCGGCCAACAAACCAAAGATGGCCCTCTTTGAAAATAAGTACAAGTACAATGAAATGCTGGTAGAAAAAAACATTTCATTTTACAGTAATTGCGAGCATCACTTTGTTCCTATCATGGGCAAAGCTCATATCGCGTACATTAGCAACGGTACTGTAGTTGGCTTGAGTAAATTAAACCGCCTTGTAGATTATTTTGCTAAACGTCCACAAGTACAAGAGCGCTTAACTATGCAAATCGCCAAAGAATTACAAAAAGATTTAGGTACAGATGATGTGGCTGTTTTAATTGATGCAAAACATTTGTGTGTTGCAAGTAGAGGCGTAGAAGATGATACTTCATCTACGGTTACTGCTTTTTATGGCGGTAAATTTAAAGATGAAAAAGTAAGAGAAGAGTTTTTACGTTATTTGGGTTTGAATACACAGTTTTAAGTACACATTTATTTTTTAAACCCCGACATTAAAAGTGTCGGGGTTTTTTATTTACTTTGGGTCCTAAATCATTACCTATGAGTAGTCACGCGTATGTATTTCCAGGTCAGGGTTCTCAATTTATTGGAATGGGGAAGGCTTTGTATGAAAACAATGCTGTTGCCAAAGAACTATTTGATAGGGCTAATACGATATTAGGTTTTGATATTAGTGAAGTAATGTTTAATGGCACCGACGAAGCACTAAAGCAAACGAATGTAACGCAACCCGCTGTTTTCTTACATTCTGTTATTGCATATAAAACCCTGGAGCACGGCACTCCTGATATGGTTGCTGGACATTCGTTGGGTGAATTTTCGGCACTGGTAGCCAATGGTGTGTTGGAGTTTGAAGACGCACTAAAGTTGGTAAGTATTAGAGCCGCTGCTATGCAAAAAGCATGCGAATTGGTGCCTTCAACTATGGCTGCGGTATTAGCACTAGCCGATGATGTGGTGGCTACAATTTGTGCAGAAGTAATGGCTGAAACAAATGAAGTGGTGGTAGCAGCAAATTATAACTGTCCTGGTCAACTAGTAATTAGTGGATCTGTAAAAGGAATTGAAATAGCATGTGAACGAATGAAAGCCGCTGGTGCAAAGCGTGCACTCGTACTTCCAGTTGGAGGTGCTTTTCATAGTCCATTAATGGCGCCCGCTCGTGAAGAATTAGCGGCAGCCATCGAAGCAACAAATTTTGCAAATCCAATTTGCCCGGTATATCAAAATGTAGTAGCTGCAGCCGTAACAGACCCGGCTGCTATCAAGCAAAATTTAATCAATCAATTAACGGGTGCTGTAAAGTGGACCCAAACGGTGGAGCAAATGGTAGCTGATGGTGCTACACATTTTACGGAAGTAGGTCCGGGCAAAGTATTGCAAGGTCTTGTACAAAAAGTATACAAAGAAGCGGTGGTAAACGGGTTAAGTTAATTGTAATTTATACGTCTAATATGCCATTGATCCACTCTGGATCGAGGATGGCTTTGTATTTTTTATAAAAGTTAATGGCAGGCTCGTTCCATTCGAGTACTTGCCATACCATTCTTGAAAAGCCCTTGTCTTTTGTTTCCTGAACAACCCTGTCAAATAGTAATTTGCCAATGCCTTTGCCACGCATTTTTTCGGTTACAATAAAATCTTCGAGATAGAGGCATTGCCCTTTCCAAGTGCTGTATCTAATATAGTATAATGCAAAGCCCACAATGGTGTTATCTGTTTCTGCTACAAAGGCCCACCACACCGGGTTTTCACCAAAACCACTTTGTTCAAAATGTGAAAGTGTAACGGTTACTTCGTCTGGCGCTTTTTCATAAACGGCTAGTTCCTGAATGAGACCAAGCATGCTTGGACAATCCTCTATAGTAGCGCGTCTTATTGTTGTTTGCATGTATCTTTTTTGTAAAAATAAAATTATCCTAGGGCTTGTGTTAAATCGGCGAGTAGGTCTTCAATATTTTCGATACCTACACTCATTCTGATGAGGCCATCTGAAATACCGTATTTAGCTCTTTCTTCGGGGCTTACACCATAATGGCTCATGCTAGCAGGGTGCGACACGAGTGTGTCTACAGTACCTAATGAAATAGCTCGTACACAAACTTGTAAAGCGTCGATAAATTTTTTACCTGCCTCAATTCCACCTTTTAATTCAAAACTCATGACAGCACCAGGATGTTTCATTTGCTTTTTCGCAATTTCATAATCGGGATGTGATGGAAGCCCATTGTAATTTACTTTTAAAATAGAAGGATGTTTTTCTAAAAACTCCGCAATGGTTTGTGCATTGCTGCAATGCCTGTTCATGCGCAGTTCCAGCGTTTTCATGCCTTGTCCTAATAAAAAAGCATCAAATGGATTTGCGTTTCCTCCAAGTAGTACATGCCATTTCCAAACAGTTGTGTTCATTTTTTCTAGATCGCTACCAAGCAGTACACCGCCAATAGCAGAACCATGACCATTTAAAAATTTAGTGGTAGAATGAAAAACATAATCTACACCATATTTAAATGGTTGTTGTAAATATGGGCTTGCAAAAGTATTGTCAACACTTACGAGGCGGTTGTGTTTTTTAGCAATAGTAGTAACAGCTTCAATATCTACGCACTGGATGGTAGGGTTAGCAGGTGTTTCAATATGCACTAGTTTAATATGGCTATTGGTTGCAAGTGCATTTTCTACTGCAGTAGTATCGCGCATGTCAACAATAAGTATGGTAACGCCCATCGCAGCTACTACTTTATGCAATAGTTCGTAAGTGCCACCATACAAAGAGTAATGTGAGAGAACGGCATCGCCCGTTTTTAACTCGCTCATAAAAAGCGTAGTCATGGCTGCTTGTCCACTCGCGTGTAAAAGGGCACGAAGTTCAAGCGGTTCTCCTTTTTTATTTGTTAATCCAAAAGCTTCTAGTGCTTCAATTGTTTTTTCGGCAGCAGTAAAAGTAGGGTTCCCCCAACGGCTGTACACCCTTGTTTTATCCTTACCTGCAAAGCGGTTCATGCCTTCTTCAGTATTATCAAAAGTAAAGGTTGAAGTTGCAAATATGGGTGTTAGGTGTGCATCTTCGGCATTGTGATGTCCTGCTGCGTGCATGGCCACCGAGCTAATACCAGTTAAAGGAACTTTGTTTTTCATGTATTATTATTTTGAATCGTAACCCCAGGTTATAAGTGTTGCGCCCCAAGTAAATCCACCACCAAAAGCGGCTAGTACAATGTTGTCACCTTTTTTTAATTGTGATTCCCAATCCCATAAACAAAGAGGTAATGTGGCAGCAGTTGTGTTGCCATATTTTTGAATATTGATCATCACTTTTTCTTTGTCAAGCCCCATGCGGTTTGCTGTTGCATCAATAATGCGCAGGTTTGCTTGGTGTGGCACGAGCCATGCAATATCGTCACCGGTAAGCCCATTGCGCTCTAATAATTCGGCACTAACATCAGCCATACCTTTTACGGCAAACTTGAAAACAGCTTGTCCTTCTTGGTAGGCAAAATGTTCTTTGTTTAAAACGGTTTCGGTAGATGCTGGTTTTAAGGAACCGCCTGCTTTCATGTGTAAATAATGTCTACCGCTGCCATCGCTTTTTAGTATACTGTCCTTAACGCCAATACTTTCATCTTCTGTGGCTTCTAATAAAACAGCGCCAGCGCCATCGCCAAAAATGATACAAGTAGCTCTGTCGGTGTAGTCTACAATAGCACTCATTTTATCTACGCCTACAACAATTACTTTTTTGAATCGACCACTCTCTATGTACATCGCACCTGTAGTAAGCGCAAATAAAAAGCCACTACACGCGGCGCTCATATCATAACCCCATGCGTTTGTGGCACCAACTTTATCGCAAATAATATTGGCGGTAGCTGGAAATACCATGTCGGGGGTCACTGTCGCACAAATAAGACAGTCTATTTCGGTAGGGTCTATATTCTTTTTTCTTAATATTTCTTGAACGGCAGGAACGGCCATATCGGAACTCCCTTTGCCTTCTCCTTTTAGGATTCTGCGTTCTTCGATGCCGGTTCTGGATCTGATCCATTCGTCATTGGTTTCCACCATTTTTTCGAGGTCAAAATTGGTTAATTTGTCTTCTGGAACGTAACCTCCCACGGCAGTAATTGTTGCTCTTCTGTTCTGCATATTGGATTTTCTTAAAATCTGCTAATTTTTAGCGTAAAGATAGGCCCAATTGTATCGTTTTTTACGCCTATTTTTACAGTTCTATTATGATCGCATTTGTAAGAGGAAAATACGCAATAAAGACACCCGCCAGAGTGGTTGTAGACGTTAATGGGGTAGGTTACGACCTTCAAATTAGCTTAAACACCTATAGTGCTATTGGAGATGCTGCCGAGGGTCAATTGTATACCTATTTGCATATCACAGAAAACGCCCAAACCTTGTTTGGTTTTGCCGATGTTGCCGAAAAGGAGCTTTTTTTACAGCTCATCAGTGTTTCTGGGGTAGGGGCATCCACTGCCCGTATGATGCTTTCTGGCCTTCGACCCGATGAAATTACGAGGGCTATTGTACAGGGAAATACCAAGCAATTGGAGGCTATTAAAGGAATAGGCAAAAAATCAGCAGAGCGTTTGGTCCTCGAATTAAGGGATAAGCTAGGAAAACAGCATCAAGACGCTCCTTTTGGAGGGGGTTTTGTATCTTCGCCTGATAGCGATGCCGTTCAGGCTTTGGTGGCACTAGGGATAGGAAAACCATTAGCAGAACAGGCCGTTAAAAAAACACTTTTAGCATTGGGTGCCGATGCGCCACTTGAAGATGTTATTAAAACCGCTTTAAAAAACTTATAGACTATCGATCAAAACGCTACTTTACTAATTTTACTTTTTTGAGTCGGTGTCGTCAATATTTATTTGGCTTCTTTTTGTTGTTCAATTTGCTGGTCTGTTCAGTTCAGTATATGCATGGGCAAACAAAAACGGGTCTTCGTTATCCCATCAAGGACCGAAGGGCTGCCGCAATTGTTGCACCTAGTAAAAATCCATACGATATCAGGGATACCACACTTATTAAAAAGTCGGTAGTATTCGATCCAATTACCAGACAGTATAAAGTTATTGAAACGATCAACGGAAAATTATACCGTACGCCTAGTTATATCGATTTTGACACCTATGTTAAACTGCAAGCAAAAGAAGATGAAAAGGAATATTTCAAAAAGCGGGCAGATGCTTTAACGGCACTCAATAAAAAAGTAGCGCGCCCACCTATGCAGGTGTACGATAAATTGTTTGATCGAATTTTTGGTGTGAGTGATATGTTGGGTGGAGCAGGCGGACAAATAAAGCAACTTACAGATCAGGCTAAACAAATTGGAGATCAGCTAGGCAACTTAAAGGATCAATTAAAAAAAACGGCAGATGGAATAGCCACCAATAAATTAAATGTTGACATTAAGCCAACTGGTGATGTAACCATTATGGCTGGTTATCAAGGACAAAATATTAAAAATCCAACCTTACCAGAAAGAGCCAGAAAAAATGGTGGATTTGATTTTGACATGAACACCAATTTAAGTGTGAATGCAAATATTGGCGATAAATTAAAATTCCCCATTAACTATAATACGTTAGCCAATTTAAATTTTGACAATCAAATTAAACTTGATTACAAGGGTATGGATGATGAGCTTCTAAAAAGTATTGAAGCTGGAAACATTTCATTTCAATCCAGGGGCACTTTAATTCCGTCGGCTCAAAATTTATTTGGTGTAAAAACACAGTTGCAGTTTGGAAAACTATTTGTTACTGCGGCGCTCGCCAACCAAAGATCGACCAGGCAATCGGTAGCATTACAGGGTGGCGCATCTATGTTAACTTTTGAAAAAAAGTTAGATGATTACGAAGAGAATAGACACTTTTTATTAGGCCAATATTTTAAAAATAATTTTAACAAGGCTATGAAAAATTTACCTGTCGTAAATACACAGGTACAAATTCAACGCATCGAAGTTTGGGTTACCAACCGCACAGGCGCTACTACCGAAGCTAGAGATATTGTAGGATTCATGGATATAGGGGAACCTAAGCCTTACAACACCGCTGCAATAGCGGCTACAGCGGGTGGCGCACTTCCATTTAACGGTGCTAATAATTTATATACCGGACTCGTAAATAACCCAAGTAGTAGAAACCCTGCAGTCATCAATAGTTTATTGATGTCTAAAGGACTGAAGCCCGTAGATGACTATGAAAAAACATTTGCACGTAAATTAAATACAACTGAGTTTACATTTAATCCTCAAATTGGATTTTTATCTATCAATACCCAGTTGCAAGCTGATGAAGTCCTCGCAGTAGCCTACCAGTATACCTACAATGGTCGCGTGTATCAAGTGGGGGAGTTTTCTCAAGACGTTGCACTTGATTCTAGTAAGGGTGTACAAAAAGTATTGTTTTTAAAATTATTAAAAGCAACTTCTCAACGAATCGAACTTCCTATTTGGGATTGGATGATGAAAAACGTTTACTCACTTGACGTTTTTGGCGGTATTCAGCGTGAAGATTTTAAACTCAATGTTTTATATGAGGAGCCTAGCGGTGGACTCAAAAGATATTTACCAGAAACCTCCAAAGCTGCAGAAGGGTTTCCTTTACTTCGAATTTTAAATTTAGATAGGCTTAACAATCGAAATGATCCGCAGCCTGATGGTGTCTTTGATTTTGTGGATGGATTTACCGTACTGCAGCAAACAGGGAAAATTATTTTTCCGGTACTCGAGCCTTTCGGTAATGACCTTGATACCCTCGCTTTTTCAGGAATGTCTAATGCGGTCAAGCAAAAATATATTTATTATCAGCTCTACGATTCTATTAAGGCCATTGCGCAAACCTATGCAAACCTAAACCGTTTTGTGATGCAAGGGCAGGTAAAAAGTGGCGGCGGCGGTTCCGAAATTCAACTCAACACATTTAATATTCCGCCTGGATCTGTTAGGGTGTCTGCAGGAGGGCAACAACTAAGAGAGGGTCTCGATTATAGTGTTGATTATAATTTAGGAAGTATTAAAATTTTAAATGCTGCCATCTTAAGTTCCAACGTTCCGGTGAATGTTTCATTTGAAAATAACACAGGTTTTGGTATGCAGATGCGTGGGTTTAGTGGCGTCCGTTTAGACTATATTGCCAATAAGAAATTTAGTGTTAGTGCTACATCCGTAAGATTAGGAGAGCGTCCATTTTTTACTAAAATGAACTACGGTGATGACCCTATTCGGAACACCATGTACGGATTAGATTTTAGTTATAAATCTGAACTGCCTTCTGTAACGAGGATTTTAAATAGACTTCCTTTTTATGCCACCAAAACCATGTCTAGTATAAATGCATATGGCGAGGGTGCATTTTTAAAGCCAGGGCATCCGCCGCAAATTGGTTCAGGAGATCAAGGGCTTATTTTTATTGATGACTTTGAAGGTACAAGAACCAATATTGATTTGAGATTCCCATTTGTGGCATGGACACTTGCCTCTACACCTCAAGGCAATCCTAAGTTTCCGGAAGCAGGTTTAACAGATTCTATTGATTATAATTATAACCGTGCCAAATTAGCTTGGTATAATATTGAACCTAATTTACAAGATAAAAACAGTAGTAATAATCCACTCAGAAGAAATGTAGCGGAGCTCAGTGATCCAAGGGTTCGTCAAGTATTTACCAACGAATTATTTCCGCAGCGCACCACTAATATTACCGATGTTCAAACGGCAACACTAGACCTTGCCTATTATCCTAAAGAAAAAGGTCCGTATAATTTTGAAACAAGGTCAGCGCAAATAGGAGCTGATGGTAAATTTAAAACGCCTACTGCAAAGTGGGGTGGCATTATGCGTGCTATTGATCAAACCGATTTTGAAACAGGTAATATCGAATATTTTGAAATATGGATGCAAGATCCGTTTATCACAAGCCCTAATAGTAGAGGTGGAAAAATATTACTCAACCTAGGAAATATTAGTGAGGACATTTTAAAAGACGGAAAACGTTTTTATGAAAACGGCATGAATACACCTAAAGTGCCTGCTCAAGTTGATAGTAGCAACACTTGGGGTAAAACGCCGGTGAACCCTATTCAAATTACACAAGCATTTAGTAACGATCCTGACGACAGGCCCTTTCAAGACGTTGGTTTTGACGGACTCGATGACAATGCAGAAAAAATTAAAAAGAATTATATTTTACAAAAGTTAGCAAGCAATTTTGGGACATCTTCTTTGGTGTATCAAAGGGCACTTGTTGATCCTGCCGGCGACAATTATAAATGGTATCGTGACAACAGTTTTGATGCGGCAGGTACAGGTATTTTAGGAAGGTATAAAAATCATAACAACCCACAAGGTAATTCACCTATTGCTTCTACTGGTGTATTTACACCTGCAGCAACTCTTTTTCCTGATAATGAAGATTTAAATAGAGATAATACCCTCAATGAAACAGAAGCTTATTATGAGTATGAAGTGTCTTTAAAGCCTGGTATGGCAGTAGGTGTAACACCATATATTACTGACAAGCGAACGCTAACTGTAAACGCCGCGGATGGCACTGTAAAATCTGAGAATTGGTTTTTGTTCCGTATTCCAATTCGAGGATATACTAGAAAAGTGGGTAACATGTCTGATTTTAAATCGATTCGGTTTGCGCGTTTGTATTTAACAGATTTTGAAGATTCTGTAGTTGTACGTATGGCAAGAATGGATTTAGTGCGTAACCAGTGGCGTCAGTTTAATTTTAAATTAGATACGACGGGCTCTTATCAGCCCAACCCTGTAAATAGTGGCGTTACATTTAATACACTTGCTGTTAACCTCGAAGAAAATAGTAGTCGTCAGCCAGTTAATTATTTAATGCCTCCTGGTGTTGAGCGTGTTCAATTACTCAGTAATAACGGGGTAAACCTGCAGCAAAATGAGCAGGCCATGAGTATGCAAATTAGAGATTTAACTTCTGGTGATTCGCGCGCTGTTTTTAAAACGGTTCCTTTTGATTTCAGGCAATTTGGTAGACTTTCCATGTATTTACATGCCGAGTCAGTTCCTGGATTAAGACCTGTTTTAGATGATGAACTATATGCAGTAGTTAGGCTTGGTCAAGATTTTTTAAATAACTATTACGAGATAAAAATTCCTTTAAAAATAACTAGGCCTGGCAATTATCCAAAAGGTCAGGAAGAAAAAATTTGGCCAGCACTTAACAATTTAGATTTATCGTTACGTTCTTTAATTGATTTGAAACAACGAAGAAATAGTAAAGGATTGTCTGTTACCAATATTTACAGGGAAACACTTGGTAATAAAATAGTTTCGGTACAAGGAAATCCAAATTTGGGCGAAGTACGCGGTATTTTAATTGGCGTTGAAAATAAATATTTGCCAGATGGTCCAATTGTTAGTGCCGAAGTATGGGCCAATGAACTAAGGTTATCCGAAATGGATGAACAAGGCGGATGGTCAGCACTTGGTAGGGTAGATATGGTACTAGCCGATTTAGGTACTTTGTCTGTTTCTGCAAATACGCACTCTGTAGGATTTGGAACCATCGAACAGCGTGTCAATGAAAGAGCTAAAGAAAATATGACGCAATTTGATGTTGCCGCTAATATTGAAGCAGGTAAACTGCTTCCTAAAAAGGCAAACATATCTTTACCGGTATATGCAAGTATTAATAGAACTGTTTTTACACCAGCATTTGATCCTTATGATAAAGACATTCGTTTTAAAGAACAATTAAATGGTGCGGCTGTAGATAAGAGAGATTCAATGAAACAAGCTGCCATGGATCAAACGACCATAAAAACCATCAATTTCACGAATGTAAAAGTATTGCCTAGTGAAAAAACAACACTCATTAGCCTTAGTAATTTTGATGTAAATTATTCATACACACAAACGGCACAAAGTAGCCCCATTGTTGACGAAAATAAAGTCACAAAGCAAAGAGGGGGGCTTGGATATACTTATAATGCACAGCCTTCATTTAAATATCCATTTAAAACCATTATCAAAACCAATACGCCTTGGTTGTCGCTAATAAAAGATTTTAACCTCAATTTAAAGCCAAGTCTACTTAGTTTTAGAGCGGATGTGCAACGTCAGTTTGGGCAATTCATTCCTCGCATTGTAAATACGCGTGATAGCAAGGTGGAAAGAGTAGATACCACTTACGATAAATATTTTACGTTTGACCGGTTTTATAATTTACGTTGGGATTTATCAAATGCTGTGAATCTCGATTTTTCTGCAACTAACAATGCACGTATAGATGAGCCTTTTGGTCAAATAGACACGCGACCAAAAAAAGATAGTGTTCAGCAAAACTTTTTAAGAGGCGGTAGAAATACTTTGTATCAACAAAAAGCTGCGATTTCTTATACCGTTCCATTAAATAAATTTCCACTTACAGATTGGATTACAGCAAGGTATACCTATGCTACCAGTTATAACTGGATTGGCGCTAGTAGGCTTGCCTATGAGCTTGGTAATACCATCGAAAATTCGCAGGAAAATAATATCAGTGTGCCATTTAATTTTGCGAGCCTGTATGCGAAATCTAAATTTTTACGCGCACTCGATAATATTCCGCCGCCAAAAGTAAAAGGCAATACGATTTCGAGTAAAGCAACACCAGAGCAATTATTAGGAACAGTGCTACTTAGTAAAAAAGAAACACTACAAGGACTCTTAGGTGATAAACGAAAAGAAGCTTTAAAAAAGTGGAAGACTTTAAAAAAAGACCAACGTATTGCTGCTAAAATGCTAAGGGCAAATGAAATGCCAGAACTTAATGGAGCCACTAGGTTTTCGGGTAAACTTTTAACGATGGTTAAAAACTTGTCTTTAAATTATGCAGCCAACTACCGTAGTAGGGTGCCTGGATTTACGGATAGCGCACAGTTTCTGGGCCAGAATTTTAATTCTTTAGCACCAGGACTCGATTATGCTTTTGGAAAGCAGCCTGATACCACATGGCTCAATCAAAAAGCGGCACAAGGATTATTATCGAGAGATCCAGGTTTCAACTTTTTGTACAGACAAAGTTTTGAGCAGCGACTCAATATTACGGCTCAGGTAGAACCTATAAGGGAATTACTTATTGATTTAAACTTAGAAAAAACATTTACAAAAGATTATTCGCAGTTATTTAAAGATACTTTAGGTGCTGGAAGGATGGAGCATTTAAACCCGCTTGCAACTGGAGGCTTTAGCGTTTCTTATATTTCATTCAAAACAATTTTTGAAGGGTATACGCCCAACGAAATATCTAGTACTTTTAAAACCTTCCAGGACAATAGGCTTATTGTGTCTAAACGTGTAGCAGCTGCTAACCCTTATTGGCAAACACTTCCAGCTTCTCAAAAGTTTACACCAGACGGTTATGCAAGAGGTTATGGCAGGTATTCGCAAGATGTATTGGTGCCAGCATTTTTAGCAGCTTATGCAGGTGCGGATCCAAATACTGCACCACTTATCAAACAATCAAATGCAAAAGTAAGTTCTAATCCTTTTGCTGGCATTATACCTAGGCCAAATTGGAGACTCACTTATACAGGTCTTACAAAAATTCCAGCTATCGCAGAAAAATTTAATAATATCTCTTTTTCACATAGCTACAAGGGCAACCTAAGCATGAATAGTTTTAATAGCGCTCTACTGTATCAAGATCCATTTAGGCTGGGTGGTCCTTCATTTATGGATACGGTGAGTGGTAATTATATTCCATTTTTCTTGGTACCAAATATTACCATGCAAGAAAATTTTGAACCACTTATTGGCATTGACTTTACCACCAATAATCAGCTGAATATGCACTTCGAATACCGCAAGGGCAGACAGCTTAGTTTAAGCTTAGTAGACTATCAATTAAGCGAATCAAGAAGTACAGAGTGGGTGTTTGGTTTTAGCCTTCGCACACAAGGTCTTAACTTGCCGTTTACCATACCAGGTATGAAAAATGCCAAGCTGGTTAATGACCTTACTATAAAAGTTGATTTATCCATGCGTGATATTTCTAATAGCAATAGTAGGCTCGATCAAACCAATGCATATGGTACGGGTGGACAAAAAGAAATTACGATACAGCCGTCAATAGACTATGTATTAAATAGTAGGGTCAATCTTCAATTCTTCTTTGACCAGCGCCGGGTACAGCCATATATTTCAACTGCTGCTCCATCTACAACTACTAGAGCCGGCGTTAAAGTAAGGGTGTCCTTAGCGCAGTAAATAAACTTTTAATTATTTTTAAAAGCCCACTTCCACATTTCTTTCCAGGTTACTTTTTTGCCATACATCAAAATACCTGTTCTGTATATTTTTGCTGCTACCCAAGTAGTTCCTAAAAAGCCAAGTACCAGTAGTGCCATACTCGCAATTAATTGCACTACAGTAACACCATCCGGAACGCCATGCGCCACCCTTGCCATCATTACAATAGGAGAGGTCAGTGGAAACAAGCTACCAAATATGGCCAGTGTGCTATTAGGGTCATTCACTGCTTTAGTCATTATAACCATTGCAAAGATGATAGGCATCATAATAGGTAGTAATAAACTTTGTGCATCTTGAGGGTCTTCATTAACTGCGCTACCTACCGCTGCAAAAAGTGCTGCATACATAAAATAGCCGCCTAAAAAGTAAAACACAAAGCATCCAATGATAAGTGTGAAATTAATTTCAGCAAGTCCGGACATAATGCCCTGTAATGCACCTGATTCTTTTACTGCTGTTGCAGCACCCATGGCGCCTGGTTGAATAGGAGCTGATTGCATTTGTGCTGCTACATCCGGGAATAGAACAGGAATTAAAAATTGTAAGCCAAACACGAGCACTATCCATATAATAAACTGGATTAAACCGACAGCGCCAATACCGAATATTTTACCCAGCATTAACTCAAATGGCTTTACGCTACTTACAATCACTTCTGCTATACGGCTTACTTTTTCTTCCATCACGCCACGCATAACCATGGTACCGTACACAAATAAAATAATATAAATCAAAAAGCCTGCAATCATACCTACTGCATAGCTAATACCCACTTTTGTTTCATTGTCTTTTTTGCCATCATTGGTAGAAAAACTAATGGCATTATTTTCAAGCCTAGCGCTGTCTAGTTGTCCTTTTGAAATATTAAGCGCCAGTAATTTCTTCTCTTCTAATGCGTTATAGATTCTGTTCTCAATTTTTTCTCTGGTCATTAAACCAAGTGCCTTACTGGATCTAAATGCGATTTGAGGTTCGCCGCTTTGTAAATTGTAGCCGTTTGGAATAAATAAATATGCGTCGTATTCTTGATTGTTTAATTTTTTATTGAGGGCAGCGGTATCTGCATCTATAAAACTAAAAATCACTTCAGTACTTTTTTTATCATCAATTTTTCCGTTAAATAATTTTGACTGGTCGCTAACGGCTACCTTAAAATTATCGGTGGTTTTGACTTGGAAATAAATCATGAGGGCGTAAAAGCCAAAAATCAAAATAGGAAGTCCAATGGTACTTAAAAGAAAGGTTTTCTTTTGAACCCTTGTTTTAAATTCTCTGCTCGCAACTAAAAATATCTTATTCATGGGGATTGTAAATTAATTGTTTTGAAAAGCTCTGGTAGTGGCTTTGCTGCCTTCTACTAAATGGATAAATATATCATTCAAAGAAGGTAGTATTTCATTAAATCGTTCAATTAAAACATCTTGCTGTAATAAATAATTAAGCACATGATTACTATTGTATCCTTCATTGATTTTTAGAATAAGCTGCTGCTTTTCTTGGTGCTCAATAGTAAAAATTGGGCTTACCAGCGCTGTTGGTTGACCCTTAAACTGCACGTTAAATTTGTTTTCTTTAAACTGCTGTTTTACATCTGTAACCGTGCCATCTAATATTTTCTTACCTAAGTTCATGAGTATGATATGGTCGCAAATTTCTTCTACTTGTTCCATGCGGTGGGTCGAAAATATAATAGTACTGCCTCTTTGTGCAAGGCCATAAATTTCGTCTTTAATTAAATTGGCATTTAAGGGATCTAGCCCACTAAATGGTTCATCTAGTATAATGAGTTTAGGCTCGTGTAAAACAGTTGTTACAAATTGTAGCTTTTGACTCATTCCTTTACTTAGGTCTTCTACTTTTTTATTCCACCAGCTCTCCATTTCAAATTTCTTGAACCAGAATTTAATTTTTTCTAAAGCTTCTGATCTGCTAAGGCCTTTTAATTGAGCCAGGTACATTGCTTGCTCCCCTATTTTCATTTTTTTGTACAAGCCTCTTTCTTCGGGCATATAACCAATGTGCACAAAGTCGTTTTGTGGATCAAAGGGTTTGCCATCAAACAGCAATTCGCCACTATCAGCATAAAAAATACCCGTTATCATGCGGAGTAATGTTGTTTTACCGGCTCCATTAGGGCCCAGAAGGCCAAAAATGCTTCCTTGCTCGATAGAAAAACTAACGTCATCCACCGCTTTTTGAGTGGCGTAATGTTTTTGAAGGTTCTTTAACTCTAAAATATTGTGCATAGGGGTTCAACTTTGAACATTAAAATTATGAATTATAAGAGCAAGCGCCTTTATTTTTTAGGTAAGGTATTTTTTAATGACAAGCGGTTACCAAAAATCTTACTTTCGTGGGCGTAAATACATACATAAAATGAAATTAACACGCAGCCTTATTGTATCAGTAGTTTTAATAAGCATCCTAATTGTAGGAAGTAGCTGGGGTTTTTTAGTGCATAAAACCATTCATCAGCTTGCGGTATATGAACTGCCTGCTCCTCTACAATCCTTTTTTTATACCCATATCGATAAAGTAGTAGCTGACGCCGTAAGGCCCGATCAGCGCAGAAATTCAGATCCTACAGAAGCTACCAAACACTTTATTGATTTTGAAATGTTTGGCCCTGATGCTGTAAATAAAATGCCTGAAGAATGGAATAAAGCAGTTGCCCTCTTTACCAAAGATTCACTCATCAAATATGGCTATGTGCCGTATCATATTATTTATATGCAGTCTAAATTAACGGAGGCCTTTAAGCAAAAAAACAAAGACAGTATTTTGTTTTACGCTGCCGATTTAGGACACTATATTGGAGATGCGCACGTGCCACTTCATACCACAGTAAATTATGATGGACAATTAACGGGACAAAAAGGTATGCATAGTCTATGGGAATCAACAGTGCCTGATATTGAAATAGCGCAATACAATTTATATACGAACCATAAAGCCACTTATTTAACTTCTCCGCAAACTGCTATATGGATTGCGGTGCGCAAGGGTTTTGGCATGATTGATCATATGCTAGAAACGGAACGTGTGGTTTCCAAAAATTTTACGGAAGCAGATAAGTTTGAAATGAAAATGTGGTACGGAAAAGAAACAAAAGCATACACACCCCAATTTGCAAAAGCATACGGTATCGCATTAAAAAACACCGTCAATGAAAGGCTTATAGAGTCTGCTAATTTAATTGCTGATTTTTGGTACACTGCTTGGGTAGACGCTGGTAAGCCAGATTTGTCTGCATTTGAAAACACTTCTTTAGCACAAGACTTACAAAAAGAGTTGGGCGCCTATCAACAAAATGCGCTCGTTAAAGATGGCTTTTTACGTGCTTTAAAAAGATAGCATCAATAACGCGTTCGCCATCCATGGCAGCGCTTACAATACCGCCTGCATAACCAGCGCCTTCACCACAAGGGTAGAGGTTGCTAACGCCTGGATGCGCTAGTGTGTCTGCATCTCTAGGGATTCGTACTGGCGACGATGTTCTACTTTCTGTGGCTACTACTTGCGCTTCATTGGTATAATACCCTTTCATTTTTTTGCCAAAAACAACAAATGCGTCTTGTAAATTTTTTCGAATAAAATTGGGTAGTACGTTTTCTAAATTATGCGCGGCTAATCCGGGAAGATAACTGCAACTAGCTAGTGTAGTAGATGTTTTATTACTAGAAAAATCTACCATTCTATTGGCAGGGGCTACAAATTTTCCGCCACCTGCATCAAAAGATTTTTTCTCTACCATGGCCTGAAAATAAAGGAGTAATAGCGGGTCGTTTTCAAGATCACTTATTGTCGCCATTGGAAACATGGATTCCAATAATTTTTTATGACTTGCTTCTTTAAAATAATCGAGTGCATCTTGTTTTTGCACTTCTACCACCATGCCACTATTGGCATAGGGATTGTTTCTTTTGCTGGGGCTCCAACCGTTTACCACCAACTGTCCTGCACTGGTAGCTGCTGGTGCAATAATGCCACCTGGGCACATGCAAAAACTAAATACGCCTTTGCCATGCACTTGCTCTACTAAACCGTAGGAGGCAGGCGGTAAATGCTCGTCTCTTAATATGCAGTGGTATTGAACCCGGTCTATAATTTCTTGTGGATGTTCTATTCTTACGCCTAGTGCAAAAGGTTTTGCTTCAATCGCTATTTTTTTACGGCTTAAGAGTTCAAAAATATCATTTGCAGAATGTCCGGTAGCAAGCACGACGGCGTCTCCTGTAATGGTATTGCCATTTTGTGTTTGTACCGATTTGATAGCTCCATTTTCTACAGTAAAGTCCACCATTTTTTGCTCAAATTCTATAATACCACCGGCGTCCAAAATTTGGGTACGCATGGCCTGAATAATTTGAGGCAGTTTATTGGTACCTATATGTGGATGGGCGTTGTAGAGTATTTGTTCTTCGGCGCCATGCTGCACCAGTAGTTGAAGGATACGGTTGATGTCGCCGCGCTTGTTGCTTCTCGTATATAATTTACCATCAGAATACGTACCTGCGCCACCTTCCCCAAAACAATAATTACTTTCTGGATTGACAACCCCTTCTTTATTAAGTGCGGCCAAATCCCGTCGGCGCGCTCTAACTTCTTTACCTCTCTCTATTATATGAGGCTTTATACCAATTTCTAGGCATTTTAAGGCCGCAAATAGGCCCGCCGGACCTGCACCTATTATAATGACCTTGTTTTTGGCATTGGTAACGTCTATGAAGCGAATAGGGGCAAGGGCTCTGGGCGTAAACGGCTCGTCAATAAATGCCTGTAAAGTAAGGTTAATCCATACTTGTTTGCTGCTTCTGGCATCTATTGATTTTTTAAGAATATGAAAGCCTGTAACGGCTGTAATGCTATGCCCACCTGCATTTGCTACAAACTGCTTTAAAATAGCAGGATCTGCAGCTTCTGAAGGCGTAACTTTTAATTGTACTTGCTTTTGCATTAGAATGGAAGGTCGTCTACCGCGTCTTGCGAAGGCGGCATATCAAAATATTCGTTGGCATTAGCGTTGTCTTGTCCTAATTTGACCCCTTCCATGCGCCATGCATCCAAATTTGTAATAAAATTTTCTTTACCCTCTTTTACCCACTTGGTTCCCTTGATATTGAACTGAACGCGAACGTCGTCCCCAAGGTTGTACTTGTCGGGCATGGCTGTCTTGTCCTGAACACATTGAAATTTTATGTAATTAGTAATGGTACGACCTCCAATGTCTTCGGTCTTTTCTATCACAAATTCCCTGGTTTTAAAGGTCTCTGTGCGCTGAACAATGTCAAATTTTGCAACCAATTTTCCTGTAATCTCGTAAGACATAGTGGTATATTTTTTAGGATTCAAAAGTAGGTTTTTAGGGCTTAAAAACAGATAAAATCCGAACACTGGTTTGTAATGGGGAAAAGAATGAAATAAAAAATTTTTTTTTCAACATAAAGTATACATATTCGCAGTCCCGTAACACTTTTTGAAAGTTGTCAAATTCGTTAGAATTTTTGTTGAAAAAAGGATATATTGAGGACCTGAAAAGAATACGTTAACCTAATTATAAATTGTTCGTAATTGTATGGCTAAAAGTGCTGAATTAGTTTGGAGCAGTTGTCTGAAGATCATAAAAGATATTGTCGAGTGGCAGCATTTTAAAACATGGTTTGAACCTATTAACCCAGTAGAGTTAAAAGGGAACGTATTGTTAATCCAAGTTCCAAGTCAATTCTTCTTCGAATACCTCGAAGAGCATTACGTTAATTTATTAGCCAAAACATTAAAGCGTGAGTTAGGTAAAGAGGCGAGATTAGAATATAGAATTATGGTGGATAGCGGAAACAGCAACAGCCGAAGTGGCTCGATGGATGTTCCTGCTAGCAACATGAAAACATACAACAATAACGAAATGAATTTCCCGCTGGTGATTGATAATCCAGTAAAAAATCCTTTTGTTATTCCGGGTCTTAAGAAAATGCAAATTGATCCGCAGCTCAATCAGCTGTATACTTTCGAATCTTTTATAGAGGGTGATTGTAACAGAGTGGCACGACGAGCGGGCAAAACAGTTGCAGAAAAGCCAGGCGCTAATTCATTTAACCCACTTGTTATTTATGGTGGAGTAGGCCTTGGTAAAACACATTTAGCACAAGCTATTGGTAATGAAGTAAAGCGTTCACATCCTGGTAAAGTGGTGTTGTACGTAAGTAGTGAAAAATTCATCAATCAGTTCCAAGACCATAGCCGCAACAATGCGATCAACGATTTTATTCACTTCTATCAATTGATAGATGTGCTTATTATAGACGACGTTCAATTCTTTAGTCGTGCCGAAAAAAGCCAAGATGCGTTTTTTGCCATCTTTAACCACCTTCACCAAAGCGGTAAACAATTAGTGCTAACATCTGATAAATCCCCCAAAGATTTAGATGGCATGCAAGAGCGTTTATTAAGCAGGTTTAGATGGGGTTTAAGTGCTGATTTGCAAGTGCCAGATTACGAAACACGTATCGAAATCTTGGAAAAGAAGATGAAGAACGACGGCCTTGAAATGCCAAAAGAAGTGGTTAAATATGTTGCTTACAACATCAACACCAACGTTCGTGAATTAGAAGGGGCACTTATTTCATTACTTGCTCAATCTTCTTTAAATAAGAAAGAAATTGATGTTGAATTAGCTAAAAAAGTGCTTCGTAATTTTGTTAAAACGAGCAGTAAAGAAATCACGATCGACGCCATTCAAAAAATGGTTTGTGAGTATTTCGATGTTCCTTACGATAAGTTGTTGCAAAAAACACGGAAGCGTGAAATTGTACAAGCACGTCAAATTACTATGTATCTCGCTAAAGCTTTCACCAAAAACTCACTCAAAACAATTGGAGAGCACTTTGGTGGTCGTGACCATACCACGGTTATTCACTCTTGCCAAACGGTAAAAGACCTGATGGATACCGATTCTATCTTTAGAGAAAACGTAATGGAGCTTACGCAAAAAGTTCAATTGGCTGCGATGTAAGCCTTGATTATTAAGAGAATCACATATTTTAATAAATATTTTAATAAAACGCTTAAAACTCAATATTTTAAGCGTTTTATTTTTGGGAATTAAGACGCATCACCTTATTTTTGCAACCCTCTCCAAAAAGGGAGTAAGGACGGTGAGGTGGATGAGTGGCTGAAATCAGTAGTTTGCTAAACTGCCGTACGGGTTAAACTGTACCGCGGGTTCGAATCCCGCCCTCACCGCACTTTAAACAGCGGCAAACTACAAAATCGGGAAGTGGCGCAGGCCGGTAGCGCATCTGGTTTGGGACCAGGGGGTCGCAGGTTCGAATCCTGTCTTCCCGACGAAGATGAAAATAGCCCTTATAAAGCACTGATTATCAGTTAGTTTTATGAGGGCTTTTTCTTTAATATCAAAACATAACCCATACCATAACCAATTTAGGATTTAATTGTATATTAGTATTACAATTAAAAGTAATGGGTGTATCGTTAGTCATAGTCAAGTCAGATGTAAAGGAGTCAAATGGTAAGGAGGTTTGTCCCTTACAGTTTCAATACAAATACAAGGGTAGTTACAAGAGGTTTCCAACTAAAGAGTATATAGAGTTCAAATATTGGAAAGGTGGGGTCATTTCCAATCGTTGTCCCAATTATACAGAAATACAAAAGAGGATTAATTCATTAAGAAAGAAATTAGATGGTGTTATAACGGATATAATTGAAAATGGAGATATACCTACTCCTACATTAGTTAAAATCAATTATGATAAGATAGAGGAGACTCAATTAGCAAAACAACCTAAACCACAGAACTTCTGGAGTTCATATCAAACTTTTTTAAAAGACAAATCTAAACATCATAGAGGATATACAAAGACACTATTAACATTAGAGAATACCCTAAGGAAGTTTGAAAAGGAAACAAAACACAACCTGACATTTGATTTTATACTGTTTGGAAGATTTGAAACAGAATTTAAAAATCATTGTTTAGAAATTGAATTGCCACCTAGGAAAAATTCAACAAAGAAACAGATTGGTTTATCAAACAATTATGTAAATAAATTATTTTCTAATCTAAAGATATTTTTGTCTTGGTGCAAACAGGAACGAATCATAACTGATATTAAAAGATTTAAATCATTAAAGACAGTTAGAAACGATGTATTAGTTTATTTGAATACAGAAGAGGTTAAGAAAATGTTTGATTATAAGAAGTATGATTATCCATTGAGTTATGATAATGTGGATGTGATTACTGATAAGGACAAGGATGGAAATGAAATCCACTGGAATAATTTAGAATTAGTAAAAGATATTTTTACATTTCAATGTAGTGTAGGGTGTAGGTGGGGTGATATACATAGGATGACTGTAGGTATGTTTAAAATTGAAAAGGGGTTCTTTATTTGGACAATGAATAAGACTAAGGATAATGTTATTGTTCCAGAGAATCCTATCTCTCTCGGTATATTCATGAAGTATTCAAAAAATAAATCATTATCGCAAAATCTATTTCCAAAGTATTCACAACAGAATTTCAATTTGCATTTAAAAGATATTGGAAAAGAACTTGGGTTCAAAAGATTAATCAAAAGAGAAATATTAGTTGGGAGTGACTTAAGAGAAGGGACTGAGAAGGATGTATTCACTTATGAGTTACTATCCTCTCATTCAGGTAGAAGAAGTTTCATTAAGAACCTTATTGATATGGGGACTATGGATAACTGGAGTATCATGAAGTTGAGTGGACACAAGACCCTCAGTTCATTTCAAAAGTATGTTTCAGTAAACAAAGAAGATATTAAGAAAGGGAAGGACCTCTATTCAAAAGAGTTTGATGAATTAGAAGATAAGGAGATTAGAGAGTTTGTTAGAAAGTATCCAATGGAAAAAGTTCTCTCATATTATTTGAAAACCAAATAAACTTATTTTCTGATGAGCAAAAAAACAATATTTGATGTTTTAGCAAAACAACATGATGAAAAAAGACAGAAAAAGAAAATTATAAATGCTGGTTTTGAAAAGATAAGAATTGCAACCCTCAGATATGAATTAGGTTCATGTTCTAAAATAATCCACAATAGAAGGAAACATTATACAATCAGAGAACTAGGGTTCAATAAACTACATGAGTTGTGTAACAAAGGAGAGAAACGATGGAAGGAGTATTTTAATAACGGTGGTAAGGTTTATATTAAGTCTAGAAGTACTAATGAAAGTATGTGTGATAGGATTCTGTTTGATAAGAAGATTGTAAAATATATCGGAGATAACATACCATTACCACTCAAAGTAAAACCAATAACAAAAAAGAATAAGAAGAATGGCAAATTCGGAAAGGTTAAAGGGTTTGATTATTATTTAAGAGGAGAGAAGTTATTTCCTAAACAAAGGAAGACCTTATTAAGTAGGAGTGAAGATTATATTGCAAAAATTGTACATGAACAATCTGATTCAAGAGGTGGTATGGATAAAGTTGATTTTGATTTAGTTCATTTAGATTCTGGGTTAAATGATTTAGAATTAATTGAACAATGGAATAATTTTTTTGACCAACATGGATTTAGATTTCCTGAATTTGAAGACAAGTGGATGAGGGAATTTGCAAGAACTAGACGTAGTAAGGATAAGAACGATATTGAAAAAGATGAATTTAACAACCCTGAATTGGCTAGTATGAAATCTAAAATTAGTAGTATTCTAAATAAGAAAATACCTAATATTAAATTTTAGTAATTATAATTTTTTAATTGTTGACTCGGTCTTTCTTTCTTACGATAATCAACTTGGAACATTTCTTTAGACTTAAGGTTATTATTGTATGATTGTATATCACCATACATGTCAATACAGTTCCTTAAAAGAATTGATAATCGGTCCTCACCCATTGTATCAAAATCTCTATTGATTAAATCCATAATTCTATTATATGTTCTAATCTGTTTGTTAAACAGTATTTCCTCAATTTCAGATGAAGTATATTTCATAAGTGTATCAATTTCTAGTACTGGTAAAACCAGGTTCGGGTTGTAAAAACATAACTTTTCAATATTGCAAAATCAATATAAATCCATTTACGAGAAACTCAAAAGGTTCACTAGTCCCTAGTGTAGTAATATAGTAACTGTGTATTCAGATATATCAATACTATATAAAATTGTGGTAATGAGTCTATATATATTTATTTATACAGTCTCTTTGGTTATTAACACTCCTTTCTTTATTAAATACTTTTTTACTTCATCAGTCCTCCAATAGTTCTTACCACAATATTTGTATTTTACTAAAGAACCTTCGTTACATATTCTGTAAATTGTATTTTGTGATATGCCAATTGATTCAATTAAATCTTTTATCATAATTAGTTCTCTATCGTTTAGTTTTTCAGTGTTTATTAGTTTATTCATAATTTTTCGTTTATTATAAGTATTACTTTGTTGATTTAGTTACCAACCATCACCCACCCAGTGTAAGTTTATTTATGTTTTGTGTATCCTTTCTCATATACAGACCGGCAATTTAAAAATCTCAACTGTGGGTATGGATTTGATTCATTGGAAACTTACAAAGGTTGAGGTTAAACTATCGGATTTATTTTACCTGGTCCAACCAGTGATGTTCTGGAAGTCTAGTAGTGATTCTATTGGTTGTCTACTCCACCTTTTATAATGTATCCATATATAAGTATAACAAAATTGAGAAAACGTAAAATAGTTTGAATAAGAATGGTAAAGTAACCGGTTCTCTGGTATTCGTTTATAATAATACTGAACGTAGAACTGATTATCAACACGATAGGTTTTTTGTAAGAAAAATATATTCTTTTATGAGAATATTTTGCTATTTCAGAATTTGCTCACAGATTTGAACCTGAAATTAAAAAATACATAATATGATAACAACAACTTGCAAAACCTCTGATTACCTTACAACAGATGAGATTCTTCGTTTAACTAGATACTTTAGGAAAGAGAATAATTTACGAATGTGTTTACTTATTGAGTTTGGTGTCAAGACCTTACTTCGTTATTCCGATTTGAGTAGGATTAGGTGGTCTGATGTATTAGATAAGGACACACTCTTATTAAACGAAAAGAAAACAAATAAGAGGAGAGAAATATCAATTGGTAAAACACTAAGGGAAAGTATAAAGACCACCTATAATCAACTTAAATCACCCTTTCCTGAGGAATTGGTATTTCAGTATACTTTACAACATACCAATTTGCTATTGAAGAATGGGGGTAGGTTTGAAAGGATTAAAAATAAGAATATATCAACCCACTCACTTCGCAAAAGTGGTAGTAGGTTCATTTGGCAAAATAATGGTCATTCTGATGAGTATCTAATCAAATTATCATCTATATTAAACCATAGTTCAACTTCAATTACCCGAAGGTATCTGGGAATTAGTAGGGAGGAGATTAAAAATATATATCAAAGTTTTGATGAGTTGATGTAAATAAAAAGAGGATGCAAAAACATCCTCTTTTTGAAATATACTTGATTGATTATTTTATAATAATCAATTGGTTTTAAAAATTATATTTCTCATTACAAATATGAATTTTTGTGGTTACATTGTTACCATTAGAATCTAATTTTTTTTCAATTTTTTGACTACATTCTTTATGGTCATTACTTACTTTGATAAATCGAATTATTCCAACAGTTGAAATAAAAAGAATTGAAAAAGGTAATATTATTTTTTTCATGATTTGTATTATGATTTATACCTTAATTGGATAAGTCAAATCTAGTTAATTTCTTTTGAATCATTTTATTTGGTAGAGTAATAAAATAATCGGTTATGTTTCCATAACCAAATAGTCAATAAATCCATATTTTAATGTCATAACATATTGATTATCAATATCATTCATATCCTGTCTTCCCGACAACCACAAATAAAGCCTCAGCGAAAGCTGAGGCTTTTGTGTGTTACGAATGAAGGAATCAAGCTCGCTTGAATTCCTGAACGAGTAAGACACAAAACGTTTGACATTTGCGAAGCAAATGGAATAATTTGTGGTTATCATACCCCCACCCAGGATGCCGGAACGCAGTGACGGCAATCCTGAGAGATGGAATAAAATGCAAATGGAATAATTTGTGGTTATCATACCCCACCCAGGATGCCGGGACGTAGTGACGGCAATCCTGCAAAATTTTAAAGCATGAAACTAACCGAAGACCAACAGTTTGAGCAAATTGATTTTCAGCTTCAGCCATTTACCATTGGCGAATATGAAAATTGCAGTTTTATAAAATGCAGTTTTATTGGCATCGATTTGAGTGGATCAATTTTTATCAATTGCACATTCACAGATTGTGATATGAGTGTTGTTAAAGTAAATCAGGTTGTTTTTAATGATGCAATTTTTGTGGGTTGCAAACTCATTGGTATTTTATTTGATTCATGCAAAGAGTACGGGTTGGGTGTTTCTTTTAACAACTGTATTATTGATAATGCATCTTTTTACGGAACCAAAATAAAAGGCTTGCATTTTGTAAAGTCCTCTGTTAAATCGGTGGATTTTTCAAACGCCGATTTAAACACAGCCTTATTTGATGATTGTGATTTGCTACATGCAAAATTTGATAATTCTACCCTTGAAAAAGTAGACTTTACTACTTCTTACAACTATACTATTGATATGGATGCAAACCGAGTTAAAAAGTCCAAGCATTCGGTACAAGGGGCCATGGGACTTTTACATAAATACGACCTAATCATTAAATTATAGCGCTAACTTCGTGCTCTCATGACATTCAACGATTTAAATTTAAATACAGCGCTATTTTCGGCTCTAGATGATCTAGGTTATACAACACCTACCACCATTCAGCAAAAAGTGTTTTCTGTGGCTATGTCTGGTAAAGACGTTTGTGGCATTGCGCAAACGGGAACGGGTAAAACAATTGCCTACCTACTTCCTTGTCTCCGTCAGTGGAAATTTGATAAAAATAAAGATCCTCAAATATTAATTGTTGTTCCAACTAGAGAGCTTGTAGCGCAGGTTGTGGAAACCATTAATAAGTTGTCGAGTTATATGAGTTTGGTGGCTATAGGGGTGTATGGAGGTGTTAATATTAATACGCAGCAAATTGAAGTTGAAAAAGGAGCGGATGTAATTGTGGCAACGCCTGGAAGGCTCTATGATTTAGCCATGAATGGTGCTTTTAAAACCAAGTATATTAAAAAACTAGTGATTGATGAAATGGATGAAATGCTCAATTTAGGCTTTCGTACCCAGCTCAAAAATATTATGGATTTGCTTCCGCAAAAAAGACAAAATCTTTTATTTTCTGCAACTATTACGCCGGAAGTAACCGCGCTCATGGATACATTTTTTAATGCACCTGAAATTATTGAAGCAGCACCTGCTGGAACACCACTTGAAAATATTGAACAGCAATTATACCAGGTTCCTAATTTTAATACCAAAGTAAATTTGCTCACTCATTTAATTACGGGGGATGCAAGTATGCAAAAGGTTTTGATTTTTGCGGCTACTAAAAAATTAGCAGATCAAATGTTTGAATCTGTTGCTTCAAAGTTTGAAGGAAGGGTAGGTGTAATACATTCTAATAAAGAACAAAATCACCGTTTTAATACCGTTAAGCTTTTTAAAGAAGGGGTTTATCAATTTTTAATTGCAACGGACATTGTAGCGAGAGGTATTGATATCGCAGAAGTAACGCACGTTATCAATTTTGACACACCCGATGTTCCGGAAAACTATATTCACCGCATTGGTAGAACAGGAAGATTTGATAAAAAGGGTATTGCTATTACCTTTTCAACACCCAAAGAAGCGCCATTACTAGAAGCTATAGAATCGCTGATGCAGTATCAGGTTCCAGTTATTGGCATACCTACGGAAGTCGAAATTTCTACTGTCTTGACAGAAGATGAAATTCCTAAAGTAATCATGAAGGAAATCTCTCAGAAAGTTAAAAAAGTGTTGAGCACTGCCGGTCCGGCCTTTCATGAAAAATCTGCAAAAAACAGTAAGTCAAACGTAAAATCGAGCAGAAGGGATGTGATGCAAAAAAAATATAAGAAGCCTATTAAAAGAGGGGCCAAGAAAAAATAATCCTAATTTTACTCCATAATTAGAAACCCTTGGATGCACCTGTATTATTAGTTACGCCACCTTTTACGCAGCTTAATACGCCGTATCCGGCTACTGCTTATTTAAAAGGATTTTTTAATACTAAAAATATTAAAAGTGAGCAAGCGGACCTGGGTATAGAAGTAACGCTAGCTATTTTTTGTAAAGAGGGGTTGGTTCAATTATTTACAGCTATCGAGGCTTCGCATGCTGGTTCGTTTAACGCAAATTGTGCGCGGATTGTTTCACTTAGAGAACGCTACATTAATACCATTGACAGCGTTATCCTTTTTTTGCAAGGCAAGCAACCAACGCTTGCGCATTTAATAGCTACCCGACAATTTTTACCAGAAGCGAATGCCTTTGATCAAATGGATGATTTGCATTTTGCATTTGGTAGCATGGGCAAACAAGACAAGGCCAAGCATATTGCTACCATGTACCTAGAGGACTTGGGTAATTTAATTAAAGACACCATTGATCCTTATTTTGGATTTAGTAGATACGCCGAAAGTTTAGGAAGGTCTGCGAATAGTTTTGATGAATTGTATGCAGCACTAAATGCACCGGCAACTTATATCGATACTATATTACTACAAATAGTAGAACAGTATATTATTAAAGTTTTCCCTTCACTTGTTTGTTTGTCGGTTCCTTTTCCAGGAAATTTATATACTTCACTTAGGTGTGGACAGTATATAAAAAATAAGTACCCATCTATCAAAGTGGCCATGGGGGGCGGTTTTGCAAATACAGAGCTCCGCTCTTTATCAGACCCGCGTGTGTTTGAGTTTTATGATTTTATTACACTTGATGATGGGGAAGCACCGCTTGAAGTATTGATCAATCATTTAGATGGCAAGATAGCTGCGCAGGAATTAAAGCGTTGTTTTACACTTGTAGAGGGTAAAGTACAATACATCAATAATTCTATTTGGCCCGATTATAAACAAGCCAATGTGGGCACGCCCGATTATTCGGGGCTCTTATTAGATAAATATATTTCAGCTATTGAAGTAGTCAATCCCATGCATAGTTTATGGAGTGATGGACGCTGGAATAAATTAACCATGGCGCATGGATGTTACTGGGGCAAATGTACTTTTTGTGATATCTCACTAGATTATATTAAAACTTACGAGCCTGTTACTGCATCATTGCTTGTGGATAGAATGGAAACACTCATTGCACAAACGGGTCAAACAGGATTTCATTTTGTAGATGAAGCAGCGCCACCATCTTTAATGAAAGCGCTTTCTATAGAAATTATACGCAGAAAATTAGTGGTGAGTTGGTGGGCCAATGTGAGATTCGAAAAAAGCTTTACCCGCGATTTATGTCAGTTATTAAAATCGGCGGGATGTATTGCCGTGAGTGGTGGGCTAGAAGTAGCATCAGATAGACTTTTAACATTAATTGATAAAGGAATTACGGTAGCTCAGGTTGCAAAAGTGAGCCAGCATTTTACCGAAGCTGGTATTATGGTGCATGCGTATTTGATGTATGGATTTCCAACGCAAACTGCCGAAGAAACCATCGATTCTTTAGAAATGGTACGTCAGATGTTTGAAACAGGTGTGTTGCAATCTGCGTTTTGGCATTTGTTTACCATGACAGCACATAGTCCGGTTGGTCTTGATCCTGATAAGTATAAAGTGATCAAGCAAACAAATGAAATTGGCAGTTTTGCAAACAATGATATTGTACATTTCGATCCTACTGGTGCTGATCATGAAATTTATGGATACGGATTAAAAAAGGCGCTCCTCAATTACATGCATGGTGCCTGTTTTGATTTTCCACTACACAAATGGTTTGATTTTAAAACGCCTAAAACAACCATTGATCCTAACTATATTGCTACAGCACTAGCAACACCTGATTATAACAGTGCTATTAATTATAGAGTTATTTGGCTAGGAGGAAAGCCGGAGTCAACTGTTGTTCAGCGCTCTAAAAAAGGTAATCAGTGGGAAGAAATGAATTTACTTTTTCAAACCAATAAAGCGCCCTTAAATATTGCTATAGATCCAGCACAAGGGAAGTGGTTACTTGAAATACTTGCAGTCTTAACTATTGGCGTAAATTCTGGTATGACATATGCTGCTGTTAAAGAAAGTTATGAAGCAGCAGGGCTCGAAGATTTTGAACTTTTCTGGGATAATAAACCTGTTACAACGCTTTATAAAGCAGGTCTTTTAAGAATTTAATTTTTCACTATTTTATAATAGTAACAGAGCCTGTTATTATTTTTCGTCCATTTTTAGGATTGATAATATAGTAGTAGGTTCCAATTGGTAATTGGTTTCCGTTGTATAGTCCATTCCAAGGTTTATCATACCCCACCGATTTAAACACGGGTTGTCCGTATCTGTTGTATACATCAATGGTAGCGCCTGGGTAGCTTTCCAAGTATTTAATCACCCAGTTGTCATTGATGCCATCACCATTTGGAGAAAAGGCATTGGGTACTTCGGGTGCTAGCAATACTTTTACGAAAATATCATCAGTTACCATACAGCCACCAATCCCGGTAAGTTCTAGGATGTATGTTACATCGTCAAGTGGTGTGGTACGTGGTACAGCTGCCGTGTCACTGTTTAAATAAAGTGGCGGTTTCCATAAATAAGTAAGGTTATTGCCAAATACAAAAGCTGGTTTAATAAGTGCG
>JBIISK010000015.1:0-44288 GCA_044341045.1 Sediminibacterium sp.
TCCCTGATTACAGAGATTTAGATTCTGATGGCGATGGTATACCAGACGCTATTGAAAAAGGCACAGATCCAAATAATCCTGTTGATACCGACAAAGATGGTATCCCTGATTACAGAGATTTAGATTCTGATGGTGATGGTGTATTAGATGCTACAGAAAAATTAGAAGGTACTAGTCCTACAGATCCATGTGCGCTAAATCTGAAAAGTCAGACGCTTACCCCAAGTGCTTCTTGGATGATTGCAGATTGCAATGGAGATAAAATTCCAAATGGTGAAGTAATGCTGGTTACAAAACACGCAACCAAACCAATTTTGCAATCTGACGGTACATTCAAATATGTATATACTGTTGTTGTAAGAAACACAAGGCCAGAAACCATAACCAATATAACACTCAAGGATGATTTAAGTAAAGTGTTTACTTCGCCAATGAGTTTTGTGGTAACAGGATATACAGCAAGTGGAGCACTTATCAAATCAGTAAATTATGATGGCAGATCTAATATTGATTTAGTAACTACAGCAAGCACATTAGTTGGCTATGGAAAAGATTCTGTAACAATTAGCGTAACAGTTAATCCAAATGGTTTTGTCGGTGATGTCAATAATATGGCGGATGTAACTGCTGCAACTAAGTGGGGTAATGTATCTAGACAATCAATTGATACTGTTTTATCTGGCGGAAGAATTAGTGGTTCAGGTCTTGCAAATAAAGTAGCTATTCCAAAAATTGATTTAGTAATTGCTGGTGGATTTTCTCCAAATAGAGATGGTATTGATGATAAGTTTATCATTTTAAGGCCAGGTGGAACAACTATTAAATTACAAATTTTTAATAGATGGGGTAATGTTGTATATCAAAATAACAATTATCAAAATGAATGGGATGGTAGAGGTGTAGGTAGTTTGTTAGGTCAAGATTTACCTGCTGGTACTTACTATTATTCTGTTATGGCAATATTGCCTAGTGGCGAAGTCAAGAAATTTGCTGGACCAGTAACCTTAATTAGATAATTTGAAGCATATGAAATTTTTAACAAGGACATATTATTTTTCGTTACTAATAGCAGGGGTGATGCTGGCGCAAGATGCATTTGCTCAAACAGAACCCATGTATTCGCAATACATGTATAATATGCTTTCTGTCAACCCGGCATATGCAGGCAGTAGAGAGGTTTTAAGTATGAATATGTTTCACAGAAAACAATGGGTGGGTATTGCTGGTGCTCCTCAAACTACATCTATTACAATGGATCAATCTTTTAATGATAAAAAAGTTGGACTTGGGATTCAGATGTATGATGATAGGTTAGGGGTAGAAAAAGCACAAGGCGTGAATGCAATGTGGAGTGCAAGGGTAAGGGTTTCAGAAAATGGAATTTTATCTGGTGGCTTACAATTTGGAGCCATGAATTACAGGGCTGATCTTACAAAAGTAGAAAATAGATTTACTGTTAGTGACCCAGCATTTACTCAAAACTATAGTAAATGGTTGCCTAGTATAGGTCTTGGCTTATTTTATAATACCGATAATTTTTATATTGGAGCATCAGTACCAAACCTAGTGCGCACTAGGCTATCAACATTTGATATGATTAATTCTGGTATTCAAAATGTTAATGATTTTCATTTTTTTGGAACTATGGGTTATGTATATGAGATTAGCGAACAAGTAAAGTTTAAACCATCTGCAATGGTTAAAGTTGTTTCTGGAGCGCCTATTCAATATGATTTAAATGCAAATTTCTGGCTAAAAGATTTAATTGGGTTTGGTGTATCGTACCGTACAAAAGATGCTGTCCTTGGTATGATTGAGCTTCAGGCCAATAGAGCATTTCGAATAGGGTATGCATATGACATCCCTGTATCTGATTTAAAGCTGTATACGATTGGAACACATGAAATCATGCTCAGATATGAGTTTAGTAGGGATAAAACAAATATTAAGTCAACCAGGTATTTTTAAGATTTATGAAACCAAGTAACATGACCAGATTTAAATTATATTCATTATTTATCTTGTTTTTTTTAATTAGCCATTTTTTTGGATCGGCTCAAGTTGCAAAGCCTAAACCGTCTTTACTTGCCTTGGCTAAATCTGAAATGGGTCAGCTCAGGTATGCTTATGCAATTCCATTTTTAAAAAAATATATTAAAGAAGGAAAGGTAGATAGTGCTAGTTTGTCGATGCTAGGTCAGAGTTACAAAATGCAAAACAGATTTGATAGTGCTATTTATTTTTATCAAAAATTAGATTCATTAATTCCTGTTCAATCAAATGAATTGGCAGAACTGTATGCAACTGTTGGTGATTACGATCAAGCCATTCGTTCGTATCAAAAATTAATTTCTTTGCAAACTGATATTTCAACGGCAATTTATAGCATGTATGAGCGAAGGTTGAAAGGTTTTTTAACACGCTCTAAATATGATAAGGATTCTTTAGACTTTCAGATCAAGTATTTAAGTATTAATACCCCTTATAACGAATTTGGTGCTGCATTACTAGATAGTGGTTTTGTTTTTGAGTCTAATAGAGCCAAAAAAGTAACAAATTCAAATGAGTTTGGATGGGACGGTCTTCCTTTTACAAAATTATATTATCAACTTACTACAAATGGTATTGATTCAGATAGTATCATTTATGCAAATTGGAAAGAGAAAAAAATTACCAAAGGGCTCGCAGATAAAACGCCCACTATGGTAAATGACAACCGGTCTTTACAAAATCAATTTGATTTTCAAATATTAAATGGTTTGCCTAAAGTGGAGTCTCCATTATTTGCACCAGGTTTTGCTGGCAATTATAATTTTGGGTCTATTTCATTTACTGCAGACGCCGCTCAAGCTTTTTTTACACGTAATCAAGCAAACGCAAGAGGGGTAAAGCAATTAGAAATATGGAGCACCAAGCGTGTGGCAAATGGTTGGACAGCCCCTGTTAAATTATATTTTAACAATCCGGCTCACTCATTTTTTCATCCTGCCATTACACCCGGTGGCGAGCGCTTATTTTTTGTAAGTGATCAGCCCGGTGGTATTGGCGGCACAGATATTTATTATGTAAACAAGCGTGAGGATGGAAGCTGGGATGCCACTGTTAATGCGGGTGCGGGCATTAACACCGCTGGTAATGAGCTTTTTCCAACTTTTTATGAAGGCAACTTGTATTTTAGTTCTAATGGTCACGAAGGACTAGGCGGATTGGATATTTATAAATTTAAATCTACAGGGGTTGAAAATTTAGGTAAACCTATCAATAGTGAAAAAGATGATTTAGTATTTAGTGCTAAAAATCAAAAAGGTTATTTTAGTTCTAACAGATACGGGAGTGACGATATATTTTCATATGCTTATAAAATGGTTACAATTTCAATAAGTGGAGAGGTGACTATTGATAGTTTAAAAAAGCCAGGTCTTATTGTCAAATTAATTTCTAAGGGTAATGATGGCACGAAGGCTGGAACAATCATAGATAGTATCGTTACTGGACCAACAGGAGATTATACTTTTAATGTAAGACCTAATCGTGAATATCAATTGGTTATTGAAGACGGAAATGGAAATAAATCCATTCAAGAAATTGGCTCTAATGGATATGTTAATTTAAATAAAGATTTAGGAAAATTTAATTTTGTAACCCCTAAAAAAGAAGTTCCAGTTATTACTAAACCAACTAGAACATTTATTTCCGTAATTGATTCTTTAAAGTCTGTCACCAAAGATTATATTTTGGTACATCATGACTTTGACAAAGTAAATATTGTTAAGCAGGATAAAAAAATATACAACGAACTACAAGACCGCTTACAAGATTTACGTGGTGTAACTATTGTGGTTGTTTCAGCAACAGACTGTTTTGGAACAGACACTTACAACGAAGCATTGTCAAGTAGAAGAACAGAAAAAATCAAAAAAGATATTGCTAAGTATGGTGGTAATCAGTTTATACTAATGCCGGTTGGTGAAAAACAACTCGTAATGGATTGTTCAGATTTGGATAAAGACAAGAACAAGCAGTTTGAAAACAGGTACAGTTATGTATTTGTAATCAAATAGACTTATTTCTCAATCACTTTAAACCGTGTAAACATATCTTCGGAATACCATTTTTCTTGATGAGTTTTCTTGATTACTTCTTTGTGTAATGGAAGTTTATAGGCAAAGCTGCGCATGAGTTCTTTGGATTCCCAAATGCTAAAAGTGGCTTGCTTAATAAATGGAACTTCACCAATACCCACCGATGTTATAAAACCAGGAGCACTTGCCATTTGACTAGCAATGGCGTCTACATGTTCCCAAAATCTTTTAAGGCCCGATAATTTTATGGTGGCTCTAGTGAGCACAGCTATTTTACCTTCATAATCTGAATTTTTAGGAAGGTCGCCAAAAACTTGTTTGCCATCCCATAGTCCATGTCCTTCTATGGGTTCTAATTCATAAATGGTTTGCGTGGCGTTAAATAGTTTCCACCACCCAGTAATAAATGTTGGGCTCGGTGTAGGAGCTTCATACACTTCAAGTACCGCCCATCTATTCCAATCCGGATTTTTATCAAAAGTTCCATTTTTACCGGTACCCATCAATTTCCAAAACCTAAGGCCACTAGATAACCACAATGGAAATCTAAACAGCGCCATTGATAAAAAGCCAGCCCAGCCCAACCAATTCGGGTAAACAACAATAGAAAGTCTTACATACATATTGGTAAGGGGTTTGTAGGTGGTTTATTGGACGAATCTTGTAAATTGCTGTCCCATTCATGAAAAGTGTTCATCTGATATTATTTGTTGTTTTTTGTGCCCTTGCTTTGCGTGGTAATACGCAAACAAGCAATGATACCATTTGGTCTTATCAGTTGCTAACAAAGATACAGACCATACAACAAACAAATACAGGGTTTCCTCCCGGAATTTTTCCGTCCACTAGGGTATATGCTTACAATAAACATAACACTAAAAACGACCCCAATGTTTTTTTTACGGGTCTTATTGTGCTCACGCTCAAAAAGTACCAAAAGTATTGTACACCTTTTCAACAAGGGATTATCAATCAAATAGCAAAAGATGCATTGTCACAAGTAGGGCTTTTTAAAAATAAGCAGGGGAGAGACACCTATAATTTTTGGCGTACCGATACCCCACAAATTTTCCCAAATGCGGGTTGGCTAAATAAATTTGATAAATCGCAATCTTTACCTGACGATTTTGATGACACCGTTATTTTATTATGGGCACAGGAAGTTACAAGGGAACGCGCAGCTGCCATACATGACACCATGCAGTTTTTTACTAATACAAATGGTAAAACCGTTAATAATACGCTTAAAACTTTTGAAACATTGCCTGCATACTCTACTTGGTTTGGTAAAAAAATGCCCATTGATTTTGACATGGCGGTACTATGTAATGTGCTTAGTTTTGTAAATACTTACGATTTACCATGGACGAGCTCAGACTCGGCTTCTTTACAACTCATTACAACAGCCATTCAAAACAATTGGCATATGCGTAAGACTAATTTTATTGCGCCACATTATGCAAAGCCAGCAGTCATATTATACCATATTGCCCGTTTATTACAATCAGGTAAGCAGCAAAATTTGGAGGCGTTAATGGTACTTAAACCTGCTTTATTACATAACACAGATTCGTTACTTACTATTACTAAAGATCCATTAGAAACTGTTTTATTACAATCGGCACGGTTGCAATTTGGCGGATTTGCTGGTGATGTACAAGCAACACACGCGGTTGAAGCAGCTGTCATCGAACAAAGTACCTATCCGTTTTTTATTGCCAATATGGCGTCCATGCTTCCAAATCCGGTAAAGCGCCCACTCAGTAAATTGGCTTTTGCAAAGTTTGAATACCGTTGCCCTGCCTATAACCTGGCATTATTATGGGAAAATAAGCACTTGTATGTACCTTTGTATAAATAGCAGGTTTTATGGCGGTTAATGAAAAAGCATACCATCAAATTATTCAGGAGTTTGCAAATTCATCAGTTACCCTTGTAGCGGTGAGTAAACTAAAACCTGCTTCCGATATTGAAGCGCTTTACAAATTAGGGCAACTTGATTTTGGCGAAAATTATGTGCAGGAACTTGTTGAAAAACAGGCGTTATTACCTTCCAATATTAACTGGCATTTTATTGGTCATTTACAAAGCAATAAAGTCAAATACATTGCACCCTTTGTGCACCTCATTCATGGAGTCGACAGTTTAAAATTATTACAAGAAATAAATAAGCAAGCACTAAAAAATAACCGTGTAATCGATTGTTTGTTGCAAGTGCATATTGCCAAAGAGGAAACAAAATTTGGCATGGACGCCCCCGAGTTATCAGATGCGCTAGAAGCTGCCAAACATTTACCCAACGTAAATATTAGAGGCCTCATGGGTATGGCATCATTTTCTGATAATCAGGACCTAGTAGGTTCTGAATTTAAATACTTACACGAGCTTTTTACAACGCATCACTTTAATGTACAGCCTACCGCTGTATTAAGTATGGGTATGAGTGCCGATTATGCACTTGCCATTAAATCTGGTAGCACGATGGTGAGAATAGGAAGCTTACTATTTGGTGCCCGTCAATAAATCGATTACTACTTTTTTGTTCCTGCGTAGTCAAATACCAATTGGCAAAATGCTTTTACGCCCAGGTCAAATCCTGACTCGTCAATAAAAAATTCGGGCGTATGGTGTAAAGACGCTTCTGATGGTTTCATACCTTTTGGCATGGCACCTAGGTAAAAGAAAAACGCAGGTGTTTTTTCTCCAAAAAATGAAAAGTCTTCGGCACCCGTATCCCAATCTCTTTCTTTTACATTGCCTTTACCAGCAGCTGTTTCTAAAAACGGAACCGTAAGCTTTACAAGGGCGGGATCGTTATAGGTAACCAGTGTTTTAGTACTAATAGTTACATCTGCAGTAGCGCCAGCACTTGCAGCTATATGACTTACGGTGTTTTTGATACGCTCATGCAATTCTTTTTGCATAGCAGGGTCAAGGGTTCTTAACGTACCAATCATTTCACAAGACTCTGGAATAATGTTGTTACGCACACCACCATGAATGGCGCCAATGGTAATTACAACCGGTGCTTTGGTAAGCTCCATTTGTCTACTAACAATATTTTGTAGCCCTTGAATAATTTGCGCTGAAGCTGCTATTGGATCTACGCCAGTCCAAGGTTTTGAGCCGTGCGCGCCTTTTCCATTCACGACAATTTTAATCCAATCTGAAGAAGCCATAAAGCCCTGTGCCTTATACTGAATTTCACCAACAGGTACTTCCGTTTTAATATGCATACCAAATACCACGTCTACTTTTGGATTTTCTAATACACCTTGTTTGATCATAAGTTGTGCACCACCTTCTTCACCTTCTGGTGAACCTTCTTCGGCGGGTTGAAATAAAAACACCACAGTACCTGGTACGTCTGCTTGCATTTTTTTAAGCACTGTTGCTGTACCCATTAATATAGAAGTATGTGCGTCATGTCCACAAGCGTGCATGACACCCACTTTTTGACCATTGTATTCGGTAACTACTTTTGAGGCAAAGGGTAAACTGTTTCTTTCGGTAACCGGTAGGGCGTCAATATCAGCTCTTAACGCAACCACAGGGCCTGGTTTACCACCTTTTAAAACTGCTACAACACCGGTATTAGCAACGTTTTCTTTTACTTCATAACCAATCGAGCGCATGTAATTGGCAATATATTTGCCAGTATTAAATTCGCGATTGCTTAACTCCGGATGTTCATGAAAATGCCTGCGCCATGTTGTTAACTGAGGCGTAACTTCTGCTACTAATGCTGCATAGTTTGCAGGGGTAGCGCTTGCCGCCGTTGTTTGTTTTTTTTGCGCTACTGTTGTAAGTGATGTAACAGCAAGTAATAAGGCTAGGGATACATTTTTCATGATAAAAAAGTTTATATAAATTTTTTAAAATTCGCCAAATACAGATCTTAATGCGTTTGAAATTTCACCAAGGGTGGCTTTGTTTTCTACAGCTTCTACAACCAGCGGCATGATGTTATAAGTGCCTTTTGCTGCAGTAGTAATGGCGTTTAAACAAGCGGTAACCTTAGCGTTGTTTCTATTTTTTTTGAGGGTATTAATTTTGTCAATTTGAACCTGTCTAATACTGTCATCTATTTTAAATGCAATAGTAGTAGGGGCTTCATCAATGGTAAATTTGTTTACGCCAACAATAATTTTTTCCCCAGATTCAATATCTTTTTGGTAGGCGTAGGCGCTTTTTGCAATTTCATCTTGCATAAAACCAGATTCTATGGCAGCTACGCTGCCACCCATCACATCTATTTTTTGAATCAGTTCCCAGGCTTTTTGTTCTACTTCTGCAGTTAAGCTTTCAATAAAATAACTACCCGCTAATGGATCTACTGTATCTGGTGCACCACTTTCAAACGCAACAATTTGTTGGGTTCTTAAAGCAATACGTGCTGCTTCTTCGGTAGGTAAATTAAGGGCTTCGTCGTATCCATTGGTATGCAAACTTTGTGTACCGCCTAAAACAGCAGCAAGGGTTTGAATGGTAACGCGACTAATATTATTAAGCGGTTGTTGCGCGGTAAGTGTGGCGCCGCCAGTTTGTGTATGAAAACGAAGCATCATGGCTTTAGGATCTGTGGCACCAAGCTCTTTCATGATTGATGCCCACATGGTTCTGGCTGCTCTAAATTTGGCTACTTCTTCAAATAAATTATTGTGCGCATTAAAAAAGAAGGAGAGGCGTTTGCCAAAAACATTAATGTCCATTTCTTTTTCGATGGCCGCTTTTACATAGGCTTTACCATTGCTTAAAGTAAATGCAATTTCTTGTACTGCAGTACTACCAGCTTCTCTAATATGATACCCCGATATAGAAATGGTATTCCATTTTGGTACATGCACACTACACCATTCAAAAATATCGGTAATGATACGCATGGATGGTTTAGGCGGATAAATATAAGTGCCTCTTGCTGCGTATTCTTTTAAAATATCGTTTTGTATGGTGCCTGTAAGCTTGTGCAAATCGGCACCTTGTTTTTTTGCAATTGCCACATAAAAAGCAAGTAAAATAAAACCAGTAGCATTGATGGTCATGGACGTGCTTACTTTTTCTAGGTCAATGCCTTTAAAAAGTATTTCCATGTCATCGATACTATCAATGGCAACGCCCACTTTTCCCACTTCACCATCTGCTAATTCGTGGTCGCTATCATATCCAATTTGTGTAGGCAAATCAAAAGCAACACTAAGGCCCATCACACCTTGTGATAGTAAATAATGGTAACGCTTATTGCTTTCTTCGGCGGTAGAAAAACCTGCGTATTGGCGCATTGTCCAAAGTTTACCGCGGTACATATCGGGCTGAACACCTCTGGTATAAGGGAACTGACCAGCTTGTGCATTTTCAATTGCCTCTTTGTTTGATGCAATATCTAATGCGTTGTACACCGTTTTTATATCGATGCCGCTATCTGTTTTTTTACTATTGGAGCTCATTATAAAATTTGTTTTACTTCGAGACTTAATACTCCGCTTACTAATTGGTGCAAGTCACCAGACGGATCATTTGCTAAAAAACTAATGAGTAATCTATTGAGTTCACCAGCGGTGGCTCCCACAGGTAGGGTTGCAGCAGCTTGGTGTATGAGTAAAATATTTTTTTCTTTAAAATTTGTTACTGCGTCCCAAGCCGTTTTTGAAACATACAATTGTTGGGTAACATTGTGTTCAAACTCTTCTTTGATGGTTGCTACAAGTAGCAGTTGTTGATCGGTAGAGGATAGGTTAGAACTACTTATACCATCTTGTTGAAGGCGGGATATTAAATGAGGAATTGCTATTCGGTTGGCAAGTAAGATGAGCCTTTCGTAGGCTTGTAATTTTAGTAATTGGGTGTCTTTGTCCACTGCTTTTGCTGCTACTCCAATTTTTTGTTGAAGGTAAATTAGGGTAGCTACAAATAGCCCAATGATTACTGCAATGACAACAGTTAAAACAGTTGTTGTATCAAGCATTTGCTAAATTTTATCAAAAATAAGGCAATCTGCGCTGCTCTTAGTAGCTTTGCTTAAAATAAGCACTTATGTCTAGCTCAACAATCACACAAACGGCTCCAGTAACCTTAACAGAAGGTGCTATAGTGGAAATTAGGCGCCTGATGGCAGAAGACGGCTTTGACACCAACCAGCGCCTTAGAATTGGCGTTAAAGGGGGTGGATGCAGCGGAATGACTTACGTACTTGGCTTTGATTTACCCTTACCAGAAGATACGCATTTTGAAATAGAAGGAATTGAATGTATTATGAACGCTAGCCACCAACTATACCTCTTTGGTATGGAAGTAGATTGGCAGGGTGGACTGAGTAGCCGTGGATTTACATTTAGTAATCCTAACGCAAGTAAAACTTGTGGTTGCGGCACTTCATTTGCTGTATAATTTTCTTAAAATATTCCCCACAAAAAAGCCTCGCAACTAATTAAAGTGCGAGGCTTTTTTATGGAATCTTATGTATAAGGTTCTTATTTTTTAGCTGCTTTGCTTAGCTTTTTGTTTTTCGAAAAATCTACTAAGATTGGAGCTGCAACAAAGATTGAAGAGTAAGTACCAGTGATCACACCCACTAACATTGCAAAGGCAAATCCTTTGGTTACTTCACCACCAAATATAAATAATATTAAGATGGTTAAGAACACCGTTAACGAAGTCATGATGGTACGGCTCAATGTTTCATTGATGGCTTTGTTGATCACCGTATGATTGTCTAGATTAGGATGTAATCTGCTATCTTCTCTAATACGGTCGTATACAATGATGGTATCGTTCATACTAAAACCAATAACGGTTAACACGGCAGCAATAAAGTGCTGATCAATTTCTAGCGGGAACGGTACAATTGTACGCGCAAAACTAAATATGATAAGTGTTACAAAAACGTCGTGCAATAACGCAAATACAGTACCTAAAGAGTATCTCCAATCTCTAAAACGGATAAAGATAAATAAGCAAATCACAATCATTGCAATCACTGTTGCTTTGGTTGCACCCGCTTTTAAATCGTCAGAGATAGTAGGAAGTACAGTTTGAGAACTTTGCTTGTACTTCGTTTCAAATTCATTGAATGATACATTAGCAGGTAATTGTTTTGCAAGACCTGTAAACAACATTTTTTCAACTAAAGAATCTACATTATTACCTGTTTCTTTGATTTTGTATGAAGTGGTAATGTTTAATTGGTTGTTTGAGTTTACAGTTTTAATAATTGGCGCTTCACCAAATACTGCTTTTAGTTCATTTCTAACTTCTTCAACATTTACTGGTTTGTCAAACTTAACAGTGTAGCTACGGCCACCAGCAAATTCAACACCTTCGTCAAAACCATTAAAGAAACTTGCTACACCTAATACAAAAATCACTGCAGATAAACCATAGGCAAATTTGCGGTATTCAATAAACTTGAATTGTGCTTTTTGGAAGATAGATCTAGAAATACCCGTAAAGTATTCGAGGTGTCTATTTTTATTGGTGTACCAGTCTGTAATTAATCTTGAAACTAGGATACCACAAAATAATGATAATAAAATACCAATAATTTGAGTGGTTGCAAATCCAAGTACTGGACCAAGTCCAAAGTATGCTAATATAATAGCAGTTAATAAAGTAGTGATGTGGCCATCAAGTACTGGTGCTAAAGATCTTTTATAACCATCGGTTACCGCTAATGGATAGCTCTTGCCTTTGGTTAATTCTTCTTTAATACGCTCAAAAATAAGTACGTTGGTATCCACCGCCATACCAATGGTAAGCACCAAACCGGCAATACCAGGAGCAGTCAATGTAAATCCAAGGGCACTTAATATACCTACCGTAAATAATAAGTTTAAGATAAGTGCAATATTTGCAACCCATCCTGCAGTATTAAAGTAAAGTAGCATGAGGGCAAAAATTACCAAGAACGAAATGAAGAATGATAATCCACCACCCATAATTGATTCTTTACCTAGGGTAGGACCAACTTGTTGTTCTTGAACAATTTTAGCTGGAGCAGGTAATTTACCGCTCTCTAATATTTCAGATAAATCTTGCGCTTCTTTTAAAGAATAGCTACCGCTAATTTGAGAGTTACCAGTAGTAATTGGTTCGTTGACATTTGGAGCAGAGTACACAAAATTATCGAGTACAATAGCAATTGGTTTACCCGCATTTTTAGTGGTCATTTTAGACCACAAGTTGGTACCAATTTTATCCATATTCATTTTGATTGCAATTCTTCCACGCTCATCATAATCTTGAGAAGCACTAGAAATATGATCACCTTCTAATTCGGCTTGACCATTGTCTAATGTTTTGATTGCATATAAAGTAAGGATGTCTTTGAATTTTGGATCGGTACTTGCTTCTGCTTTACCATACATAAATTGTAGGTTCGCTGGGAATTTTGTTTTCACAAAATCAAGTCTTAAATAACCATTTAAAGTACCGGTATCTTTAGATTGAATATATCCAATTGCTGCAGGGAAAACTGGTTTTCCAGCTCCATCGTTATAAGGTTGAGTGAACTGAACCAAACGCGCAATTGGGTTTGCATTAGCGCTATCTTTTAATTTAGCAGTTGCTTTTTTTGCAGCAGTATCTTTTGCGGCAGCAGTATCAGCTACAACTGGAGCACCTTCAAGCATGTCTTGTACTGCTTTGTCTGCAGCAACAATACCATTTTGTAAATCGGTGCTTTCAAAAGTATACACTTCAAAAAACTGAAGGTTAGCCGTAGATTGTAAATAAGAACGTACACGCTCTTTATCATTAACACCTGCTAATTCAATATTGATGATGCCTTTTGCTGGATCAGGATTAATACTTGGAGAAGCAACACCAAAGCGGTCAATTCTCGTACGTAAAATGCGGTAGGTATTGTTAAACGCAGCAGTTGCTTGCGCTGTTAAATATTCATTTACAGCATTATCCGTTGCGTCAATTTTTACTTTTCCATTACTGCGAGCAGCAAAGTAAGGTGCTAATTTACCTGTAGGGTTTACCTTTTTAAATTCTTCTTCAAATAAGGTAATTAGATTCGCACCACTATTGGCTTTACGTGCTACAGCGTTGTCTAATGCTTTATTAAAGTTAGCGTCTTTGGTAAAGTTTGCTAATGATTTGATTAAACCATCTAAACCTACTTCCATGGTAACACTCATACCACCTTGAAGGTCTAGACCTAACATTAATTCACTTTCTTTAGCACTTCTGTATGTTACAAGGCCAAAAGCTAATTTGGTTTCTTTGGTACTGTCTAATAAACGAAGTACTCTTTCCTTTTTAACTTCCGCTAAACTATCGGCATAAATAGCCTGCTTATCTTTATCACCTGGATATTGTTGCTCTGGCGTTGGAAATCTTTTCATCCAAGCTTGTGCCTTTTCATCGATTGCTTTTTCGTGACTACGAACAAACCAAGTAAATGATAGCTGGTACAAACAAATCAAAATCAGCGCTATCGCAAAAAATCGAACTAAACCTTTCAGTTGCATATTGGTAAGGGTTTACATATTTTTTTAGAGCGGCAAAGATAGGGGAATGCATATAATATAGGCCTATTCACCACTCTTTTCATCTAACTAATTAAAAATCAATTATTTATCTCACATCTGTGAGTGTCACCTCAAAATAAAGTGGGCTATTGGCTGGAATTGAACCTGAACCATTACAACCGTAAGCCAAAGATGAAGGAATTACGAGTTTAATACGGCCCCCCTTTTTGATAAGAGGAATACCAATTTGCCAACCTTTAATAACGCCACTTAATAAAAAGCTTACTGGATTGGCACTTGCATCAAACTGAGTGTTATTTAACAATTTACCAGTATAAACAGTAGCAACGGTATTTGTTAGGGTAGGCTGCGTTCCTAGTCCTGGAGACATAACTTCATATAAAATACCACTAGCATGCTCAGTGTAAGTGATATTATTGGCGGTACAATAGGCAACCATGGCAGCTTTTTCAGAAGCAACGGTAGCGGGTACACATTCAGTATCTGTTTTTCCGCAACTAGCAAACAAAAACGGGGCTAATATAAAAGCCATCCAAACATTTCTTTTCATAAGTACAGTTTATATAGTTATTGCAAATTTAATGAGATAAAGGCCACGGACCTTAAATTTCTTAGTAGGGTTTAAGAATGGGGTTTTTCGCGCTTTTGTTTGGCCAACAGCTCTTTAAATTGCTGTTCTCTATTTTCCCAACTAAAACTTCGGTAGAGGTAGGCCATAAAAAAAGAAACGATTAAAATGCCCATAAAAAACACGAACCCATTTAATTTACTATTGGCCTGCATATTAGCCCTGGTATACCAGCCAGAATATAAAACAACGAGCACCACAAGGCCAAATACAAGTCCTGCCGAGAGTCCAATTAAAAATGGACGCTTGCTTGTTTTTTCGGCAATTCTGTTTTTTGCCCAATAGTCCAGAAAGTCTTTTTCGAGTTCAGTAAGCATGGTGCAAAAGTAATTGATTGAATCAAGTTCTCCATCATACATTTGCAAATATATCAACCCGAGGTTTGTGAAAGAATTAGCAGCAGTCAATAAATATTTATGGAAGTATAAAGAGCGGTTTTTGCTCGGTACTTTTTTTGTGGTGCTCTCTAATTTTTTTGCAGTTATCGCTCCTCAAATTACAGGTTATGTAGTAAGTCAGGTGCAGCAGCATTTACCCGGCGCTACAAAATTACCGCATGTTCAAACGCATAGTTACCTTGTTAATATTTTAATTAATTGGTTGGATACTCAGCAAATAAGTTTTGCAAAACTGGTGGCCATTTGTAGTGTTACCATTTTGATTTTAGCCGTACTAAGAGGTGTGATGTTATTTTTTATGCGCCAGACCATTATTGTAATGAGTAGGCATATCGAGTACGATCAAAAAAACGAAGTGTACGCAAAGTATCAAGCGCTCGATGCAGGATTTTATAAAACACATAACACCGGCGATTTAATGAGCCGTATAACAGAAGATGTAAGCCGTGTTCGTATGTATACGGGGCCGGCCATCATGTATTTGATAAATCTGGTAACACTGATTGGGCTTGCACTTTATTACATGCTCAAAAAAGATGTAACCCTTACCCTGTATGTGTTAGCGCCGCTTCCCGTACTTGCTATTACCATTTATTTTGTAAATAGTATTATCAATAAAAAGAGTGAAAAAATTCAGGGCTTATTGTCAAATTTAACAACCAATGCACAAGAAACCTATGCGGGCATTAGAGTTATAAAATCTTTTGTACAGGAAAAAGCCATGCTATCTTTTTTTGAAAAAAATAGCGAAGACTATAAACAAAATGCGATTGATTTAGCCAAGGTAGAATCCATTTATTTTCCATCGATGGCACTACTTATTGGACTCAGTACCATTGTGACTATTTTTTTAGGCGGACTGCAAGCTTTGCAGGATCCAAGCCGGGTAGGGGTGATTGTAGAGTTTGTGATTTATATTAATATGCTCACCTTTCCAGTGAGTGCTATTGGCTGGACGGCTAGTATGATTCAGCGCGCAGCGGCGTCTCAAAAAAGACTCAACGAATTTTTAGATATTAAAGAAGCCGTGTCCTCTCCAACAAATGCGGTGCAACCCACAAACAATACCGATATCGTTTTTGACAATGTAAATTTTGTTTACAACCATACGGGGATTAAAGCATTATCTGATTTTTCGCTTACCATTAAAAAAGGCGAAAAGGTTTTAGTACTTGGTAAAACGGGTTCGGGAAAATCTACACTTGCCCAGTTGCTTCTTCGTTTTTATGACCCCAACGGTGGGCAAATTACCATGGGCGGAATACCGCTACCGGAGTTTAATGTGCAGGCACTTCGTCATCACATTAGTTATGTCCAACAAGATGTGTTTTTATTTAGTGATACGGTAGCTGATAATATTTCGTTTGGCAGTAAAGAACAAGTGGGTATTGAGGCCGTAAAAAATGCCGCGTTATTAGCTGCGGTAGATCATGAAATAGAAGGTTTTGAAAAAGGATATGACACACTTATTGGCGAAAGAGGGGTGACTTTAAGTGGGGGACAAAAACAACGTATTTCTATTGCTCGAGCACTTTTAAAAGCTCCAGAACTACTTATTTTGGACGATTGTTTGAGCGCCGTGGATGCTAAAACCGAACATAAAATTTTAAATAATTTGGCGGGGTTTTTGGACCAAAAAACCGCCATTGTAATTACCCATCGTATCTTTTCGGTACTCCATTTTGATAAAATTATAGTGTTAGAAGAGGGGCGAATCCTCGAAATGGGTACCCATGAGACACTTTTGGAAGCCCAGGGATATTACGCAGAACTATACCGTTTGCAGCGTACCGAAAACGACGATTAAGCCCTTTTGGCAGGTGTTTTTCACATGTTATTCATAGTTTTTTCTAAAATTTTGCTTATTCCCAAACAATCTTATATTTGTTTAGAGATCATTTATCTAAATATTTAAAACTTACAACTGTGGCGTACGAGAACAACGATAGGAAAATGGAAAGTGTTTACAGCAAAAGAATTAAAGCTGGAAAAAGAAGAACTTATTTCTTCGATGTAAGAGAAACAAGAGGTAGTGATTATTATTTGACCATTACAGAAAGTAGAAAGCGTGCCGATGATTCTGGCTACGACCGCCATAAAATATTTTTATATAAAGAAGACTTCAACAAATTTGTTAAAGCATTAGGTGAGTCAGTAGATTATGTGAAAACAGATTTAATGCCTGATTTTGATTTTGATGCTTTCAACCACGAGTACGAAGAAGGTGAAGGTCAAGAAGGTGGATATACACATGCTGCTCCTGCTGCTACTGCACCAGAAGCGCCAGTAGTTTCTGAACCCGCTGCTCCTGCTCAAGAAGAAGCGCCAGAAACTCCAACACCTGCGCCAACTCCAAGGCCGGATGTAAGTGCAGGCGATAACTTAAGTACCGAAGAGGTAGATAAGTGGTAGTTTAAAATTTCGATTAAATATTTTTTAGCATCCAAATGTCGCATCCATTGTGACCCGTATTTCCCATGGGTGCATCTAGGTAGGTAAAGCCAAATTTTTCGTAGACACTAACGGCCTTTTTTAATTCGGGCATGGTTTCTAAATACACTTTTGTGAATCCTATTTTTTTGGCTTCGGCTAAACAAGTAGCAATTAATTGTTTACCAAGCCCGGTTCCTCTAGCACTTGGTGTTAAATACATTTTTACAAGTTCACAAGTAGTTTCTCCAAGTCCTTCGGTAGGAAATATACCAGCGCCACCCAAAACCGTATCACCATCCTCTGCCACAAAATATAAGCTTTGTGGTGTGCCCGAAAATAGTTCGTATAAATGATCGGTACTATCGTCAAAGTAAACGGTACCAGGCTTATTGGCCCCAAACTCTTCTAGTGCCGCTCTAATAATAGTAGCAAGCGCTTTGTTGTGTTCGGGTGCAATAGGTTTGATATTAATGTCCATTTCTAAAGGCCTTGTAAGCATTGATGAGACCGTTGGTAGAAGCGTCGTGTGAACTGATGGTATCATTGTTTTCAAGTTCTGGAAGCACTTTATTGGCTAATTGTTTACCTAATTCTACGCCCCACTGATCAAAACTAAACACGTTCCAAATAACACCTTGCACAAATATTTTATGTTCGTAAAGTGCAATTAAACTTCCTAAATTAAACGGATTAATTTCTTTCAATAAAAATGAGTTGGTGGGTTTATTGCCTTCAAAAACTTTGTATGGCGTTAAACGTTTTACATCTTTTTCATCCATCGATGTTTTCATAAATTCAACCATCACTTCATTTTCAGATTTACCATTTAGTAAAGCTTCTGTTTGCGCAAAGAAATTGCTCAACAACTTTACGTGGTGATCACCAATTGCATTGTGTGAATTAGCAGGTGCAATAAAATCGGAAGGAATTAATAAAGTTCCTTGGTGAATGAGTTGGTAAAAAGCGTGCTGACCATTGGTGCCAGGTTCACCCCAAATGACTGGGCCCGTTGCATAGTTTACCGGGTTTCCGCTTCTGTCAATACTTTTACCGTTGCTTTCCATATTGCCTTGTTGGAAATAAGCAGCAAAGCGGTGCATGTACTGATCGTAAGGTAAAATGGCTTCACTTTGAGCACCAAAAAAGTTGGTATACCAAATGCCAATCAGCGCCATCAGTACCGAGATATTTTTATCAAATGGAGTAGATGCTACGTGCTTATCAGTAGCTTCTGCACCTTTTAGTAATGCTTCAAAATTGTTGTAGCCAATGGTGAGTGCAATAGATAATCCAATCGCACTCCATAGAGAGTAACGGCCACCAACCCAATCCCAAAATTCAAACATATTTTTTGTATCAATACCAAAAGCAGTCACTGCTTTTTCGTTGGTGCTGAGTGCCGCAAAATGCAGTGCAATATGTTTTTGGTTGGTAGCGTGTTGTAAAAACCAATCTCTTGCCGTTTGGGCATTGGTCATGGTTTCTTGGGTGGTAAATGTTTTGGATGCAATTAAAAATAAAGTTTCGTCGGGTGTTACTTTTTTTAATGTTTCTGCAATATGGGTACCGTCTACATTGGATACAAAATAGGTTTGAATACCTTCAACCCAGTATGGTTTTAGGGCTTCAGTTACCATTACCGGACCTAAATCGCTTCCACCAATCCCAATATTTACAATGTATTTGATTTTTTTACCGGTATAGCCTGTGTGCGATCCGCTATGAATAGCCGTACAAAATGCTTCCATTTGCGCACGTACTTTTTGAATGCCCGGCTTAATATCTGCACCATCCACCATAATAGGGCTAGGGTCAAAGCTTCTTAAGGCGGTATGTAAAACGGCTCTATTTTCTGTTTCGTTAATGGCAATCCCTGCAAACTGCTCGGCAATGGACTGCTTAACATTACAGTCTTCGGCTAGTTGTAAAAGTAGCTTGAGGGTTTTTTCGTTGATGATATTTTTAGAATAGTCAAAAAGAATGTCGCCCAGTGTAATCGAGAACTTATTAAATCTATCCGGATCAGATGCAAATAAATCTCGCATATGTCTGCGGTTCATTTCTTCTTCATAATGCTTTTGTAAAACAAACCAAGCTTGCGTGTTGGTTGGGTTAATTCTGGATAACATATCGCTTCAATTCTATAATTTATGTAATACAGCTATCGTTTCTTCTACCATAGCTGGGGTAATATCTAAATGGAGTACAAATCTAATTTGATGATCCGACACTGTAAAGGCTAAAATGTTAAATGGTTGTAATGCCTTAAGAAGTTCGGTGGCAGTATAGCGTCCTTTCACTTCAAATATGATGATATTGGTTTCAACAGGGAGTATTTCTCCCACAAAATCAAGTTCAGATAGGGCAGCCGCGAGTTGCTTGGCATGTGAATGATCCTGTGCTAAACGCTCAATATTGTTTTCTAGGGCATAAATTCCAGCAGCCGCAATAAACCCGGCTTGACGCATGCCACCACCAAATACCTTTCTAAAACGCTTGGCTTTTTTGATAAATGGGGCGTTCCCGAGTAATAAACTTCCAATGGGGGCGCCTAGGCCTTTACTTAAGCAAATGCTGATACTATCAAATGTCTCACCATAACTAATGGCCGTATCTCCGGTGGCGACAAGTGCGTTAAAAAGTCTTGCGCCATCTAGGTGAAGTGCTAAATTTTTAGTTGAGCAAAGCTCTTTAATAGGTTTAATATCAGTTAGTTGGTAAATACTACCTCCAGCTCTGTTCACCGTATTTTCGAGTGAGACAAGGGTAGAAGGTGGCTTATGAATGTCGTCGGGATTAATAGACATGGCTACTTGGTTAGCCGTTATTCGACCCCTGTCGCCTTTTAATAACCTTACCGACGCGCCAGAATTAAATGCAATTCCACCGCCTTCGTACTGGTAAATATGAGAAATCTCGTCACAAATAACCTCGTCGCCTGCACTTGTATGGCATTTAATCGCTAACTGATTGGTCATGGTTCCGCTCGGACAAAAGAGGGCAGCTTCCATTCCAAAGAGATTCGCAGCCATTTTTTCGAGGGCATTTACGGTAGGATCTTCGCCAAAAACATCGTCACCCACTGGCGCGCTAGACATGGCGGCCAACATTTTGGGGCTAGGTTTTGTTACAGTATCGGACCTAAAGTCTATCATGGCTGCGAAGATAAGATTCCAAATCGTAATAAAATCGACATTTTATGCGGTTTTTGTAGGGCAATTTTGTATCTTCGCACACTTTATAAGCTTATTAAAGAACTAATCGTAAGACAGCATGAGGCAGCTCAAAATCGCTACACAGATTACCAACCGTGACTCCCAAGCAGTTGAAAAATACCTTCAGGAAATTTCTAAAATTTCAATGATTACGCCAGAAGAGGAAACAACTTTGGCGCAACGCATTAAAATGGGGGATCAACGCGCTCTAGATAAATTGGTGCAAGCCAATTTACGTTTCGTGGTTTCGGTTGCTAAACAATACCAACACCAAGGTTTGTCTTTATCTGATTTAATCAATGAAGGAAATCTAGGACTTATAAAAGCAGCGCAACGTTTTGATGAAACAAAAGGTTTCAAATTCATTTCTTATGCAGTGTGGTGGATTCGTCAATCTATTTTGCAAGCCTTAGCAGAGCAAGGTCGTTTGGTGCGTTTACCTCAAAACAAAATTGGCACCTACAATAAAGCCAACAAAGCATATATGGCTTTTGAGCAGGAGCATGAGCGTGAGCCTTCTACCGAGGAGTTAGCAGAAATTCTCGAAATGTCTGAAACAGAAATCAATAATATTTTCCAATCAAATACTCGTCACACTTCACTAGATGCACCAGTGCACGAAGCAGAAGATGTAGCAATGGGTGATTTATTGGAAGGTTCTGATGATACTGACGAAGACGTAATGAAAGACTCTTTACGTGAAGAAATCAGACGCGTTTTAAAATCATTAAGCCCGCGTGAAGCAGAAATAGTGAATGCGTATTTTGGTTTAGATGGCGAAAATGGTGTAACCATTGAGCAAATTGGTATGAAATACGATTTAACCAAAGAACGTATTAGACAAATTAAAGAGCGCGCTATTAAACGTTTGCAAAAAGCACGTTATAGCAACGCCTTAAAAGCATATTTGGGCTAATTTAAAATAATAAAAGAGAAGCCCCTACAAGTAATTATTGTTGGGGCTTTTTTGTAAAATATAAGTTTATGTCTCAAGAAATTTCAGAAAAAGTTCATGTACTTATTATTGGTTCTGGACCTGCTGGTTACACAGCTGCTATTTATGCGGCACGTGCTAACATGAAACCATTATTGTACCAAGGTATTCAACCAGGAGGTCAATTAACGATTACCACCGAAGTTGAAAATTATCCGGGTTACCCAGATGGTATTCAAGGACCTGAAATGATGGTGCATTTTGAAGCGCAGGCTAAACGTATGGGTACCGATATTAGATATGGTATGGCTACTAAAGTAGATTTTAGCAAGCGTCCTTTTCTCGTAGAAATTGATGAAGAAAAATGGATTGCCGCAGATACGGTTATTATTTCTACAGGTGCTTCTGCAAAATGGTTGGGCATCGAAAGCGAACAGCGTTTAAATGGATTTGGTGTGAGTGCTTGCGCCGTTTGTGATGGATTTTTCTTTAAAGGAAAAGAAGTGGCAATAGTTGGAGCTGGTGATACTGCTGCTGAAGAAGCGGTGTATTTATCTAAACTATGCACCACTGTTCACATGTTTGTTAGAAAAGAACAAATGCGTGCAAGTAAAGTAATGCAAGACCGTGTTTTAAATACGCCAAACATTAAAGTTTACTGGAACACTGATACCGACGAAATTTTAGGCGCACAAAAAGTAGAAGCGGTGCGTATTAAAAATAATAAAACGGGTGATACACAAGAAATTCCTATCTCAGGATTTTTTGTTGCCATTGGTCACGAGCCTAATAGCAAAATATTTAAAGACTATTTAGAAATGGATGAAACCGGATATATCACAACCATTCCGGGTACAACCAAAACAAATATTCCGGGTGTTTTTGCGGCAGGTGATGTACAAGATAAAAATTACAGACAAGCAGTTACAGCAGCTGGTAGCGGTTGCATGGCAGCGCTTGATGCAGAACGTTATTTAACAGCAGAAGGCTTGGCTTAATTCCATTTTATGACCCAAACCATACAACTAGTTGATATTTTACTACATGGTTATCATGGGTTATTTGAAGAAGAAAAATTAGTTGGTAATACTTTCAAAATCAATGTAACGGTTGTTTACGAGCCTAGTAGTTTTCCTATCACAAGGCTATCCGATACCATCGATTATGGTGCTGTGTTTTCTATTTTACAACATCAAATGCAGCAGTCAACACCCTTACTTGAAACCGTTGCAGCTAATTTCACCTTAGCTGTTTTTGAACAATTTTCTGCGGCGCAAGAAATTTCTACTCACATTCAAAAAATGGCACCTCCCATTGCTGGTATGGTGGGATCTGTAGCTGTGGGATTAATCATGAACCGTAAAGATATATAAACATGAAAAAAATTATATTTCTTTTAGTATTTTGTTGTAGCGCATTTGTTAATGGTGCACATGCACAGGATATTGCAACTTTATTAAAAGAAGGATTACAACTAGAGCGCTCGCAAAAAGAAATTGAAGCACTAGAAAAGTATAAAATCGTATTAAGTCAGGAGCCAACCAATATAACGGCGTTAGTCAAAGCAGCAGAGCTATCTACTATGCTTGCTGGTTTTAACGAAAAAGACACAAAGTCAAAACAATTGTTTTTATCAACGGCGGGTGCTTATGCGGTAAGAGCCTATAGCGCTAATCCTAAAAATGCCGAAGCAGCTTATGTGATGGCATTAACGCAGGCAAAACTTTCTGAAATTCAACCTGACAATAAAAAATTAATTGAGTGCGTACGCAATTCTAAGATATATGCAGATGAGGCACTTGCCATTAATCCGGGTCATGCCAAAGCAAATTTTACAGTTGGTAAGTGGCATATGGAAATGGCCAATTTGAATATTGTAAAAAAGGCTGCTGTAAAACTCATGTATGGGGGATTACCCGAAGGAAGTATGGATAGTGCTGTTTTGTTTTTGGAAAAAGCTAGAACACATGATCCATATTTTGTAAATACTTATTTAGAGCTTGCAAAAATTTACGACCAGTTACATCAGCCCACTAAAGTGATAGAAGTGCTTACAAAAATGGTAAAACTCCCTACCAGAAAAACAGAAGATATTTCACTAAAAGCAGCCGGTGCTAAAATGCTTGCAGCTGCTCAATAAATCAACAATCATGGAACTAAAAGAACAATTTGAGGCAGCGTTTGCAAAAACTAAAACGTTAACGGAAAAGCCTGATAACGAAACACTGCTTTCGTTGTATTCTTTATATAAGCAAGGGACTATTGGTGATGCTACAGATGTTAACAAGCCAGAAAATGCTTTTGATTTTGTTGCAACATTTAAATTTAATGCTTGGCAAAAATTAGCGGGCATGTCCAAAGAAGATGCGATGAGGGCTTACATCGATCTAGTCAATAAATTAGTACTTGGCTAGTTTTTTCCACCTACCACTTTTCATGTAAATAAAGGAAGGAACAAACAAGGTGACCCAGTATATTACTTCACTCAACCAACCCCATTCGATAGGTAATTTCAAGTGTTCTAATACAAAGTACACATAACTGCAGTATAAAATAATGGCTGCAAACTCGCTGTATAAATTTATTCTTGTATTACCCGTTCCTGTTACCGAATTAAGCCAAACCACCGACACTGACATGAGTACAAGTGCAATTGAAACAATGCGAAGTACTGGAATACCTGCTTCAATAAATGCAGGCCCTTGACCATAAATAGCAAGTACTTGGGTAGGAAAAATATTTAAAATGATGCATACAAAAATGGCCATCCCAGCACTCCACATCATAATGCGGTTAATCACTACAGGCACCTGATCATTTAAATTTTGTCCCATTAAATTGCTTACCATGCTATTGGCTGTTGCGCCAAATGCCCAGGTAAAGCACCCGAAAAATCCAAATATATTGCGCATGGTATTAGAAACGGCTAAATCTCTAGCGCCATGGTGTTCAATTAAAATATAAAAGAACTCCCAACTAATAATACTAATTGCATACTGTAAAACAATAGGATTAGAAATTTTTAAAATGAGTTTGATATTGATCCAATCAAAAGCCCAATACTTAAATAGTTGAAACTGTTTGCTAATTCCTTTTACATGAATTAAAATAAATAATACAGCAAGACCTGCAAATTCAGAAATGATAGAGGCATAAGCAGCACCATTAAAGCCAAGGTTGGGTAAACCAAATTTGCCATAAATAAATCCGTAATCAAAAAAGATATTGGTAATCGCTTCTGTGGCCGTTCCTATAATAAGGTACTTTGTTTGATTGGTACCCACCAGTAAAGCATTGCGCATTTGATATACAAATAGTAAGGGTAGGCCTACAATTCGGATATTTAAAAAGCTGACTGCTTTATCTACAAGTAGCGGATCGTGGAGTGCAAATTTAAATAAGGCGGGTACCACTAGCCATGTTAGTAATATACCTATTAATGAAAATGCCAAAGCAATTCGAATGCCTTGCGAAAAGAGGTTACCAATTTCTTCAATATTATTTTCACCGGCCCTTCGCGAAATAAGGGATTGTAAACCATTGTTAAGGCCATGCCCAATAACGGCAAAAATGAGGTAAAAGACCCCGGTAATACCAGCTAGTCCTAAAGCTTCTTGCCCCAATCCACCCAAAAAAATATTGTTGGTAATAAAGTTAATCTGTGGGACTAAAATGGAAGCGCTAATGGGTAAAGCAATCGATAATATTTGCTTGTGAGAGCTATTTACCTGTAAATTAGACGTGTTTAGGCTGCTAGACATAGGGTTTGCAAATCTACTATATAATAGTGTGTCCAAATCACCTTCTTTTTTTATATTATTGCACATAAATAAGCAGTTAAATCCAATGGCTATTCAAAAAACATATTCCTTTTATGGTGATGCTTCTGTTACTTTAACATCAACTGCCGAATTATTACAATTTGATATTGCAAATGATCATATAGCTTGTTCACTTATTAATATGGGAAATCAAGCAGTGCAAGCTTTTGAATTTTTTGAATGGGAGGCGGGGCTAGGTGCGCAAGATAATAATTGGGAACTTCTATTTTCTGAAGCAGCTGCTGCGTCTAATTTATTGCAAAAACCAGTGAGCGCTGTTCAAGTATTCATAAATAGTGCAACTGCAGTAATTGTTCCACTCGAAAAATTTAATACCGAAGCGGCCAACGATTATTTGCAATTATTATTTGGGCCTGCTGTTCAGGCTTCACTCAAGCACGAGAAAATAAAAAATACACCTTCTCTTATTAATTGTTACCGTATACCCAATAGTTTACTTGACGTATTAAATGCAAGATATCCCCTGCATCAATTAGCGCATGCATATACGCCAAATATTACAGGACTTTATGCAGAAGCTGTTTCTGACAAACCTATGCTCAAACTGCAGTTCTATAAAAATCATTTTATTGCGAGTTTGTTTGTGTCAAGTAAGCTTCAATTCATACAAAGTTTTTCATTTACCAGTACCGAAGATATATGCTATCATCTTTTACACATGAATGCGTCGCACCAAATTGAAGCGGCAAGTATAAAGGTAAACATGATGGGCTTTATTGATGTTAGCTCTGCGGCGGCCGTTTGTGTTGAACAAATTTATCCGCTGGTAGAATATAAAAAGCCGCGTCAAGAAAAAGTATTGCCTGCTATGTTTGAAACGGAAACTTCCCATTTTTTTACTGCCTTTTTGAAGCCACTAGCATGAGGATAATTTCAGGTAAATATGGTGGTCGCCGTATTAGTCCACCCACCAACATGCCGCACACCAGGCCAACTACTGATATTGCAAAAGAAGGACTCTTTAATATTTTGCAAAGTAGAATGTCTTTTGATGAGATAGAAACCCTCGATTTATTTGGCGGCACGGGCTGTATAAGTTACGAACTCGCGTCTAGGGGTGCAGCTAAACTTACCCTGATCGAAAAAGACCCCATTATGCAGGGGTTTATTCAAAAAAATATTGCTTTATTAAATATAGAAGGCGCACAGGTATTAAAACTTGATGTGTTTGCCTATTTAAATAGTTGTACCACCGCTTACGATTTTATTTTTGCAGGACCTCCTTATGCATTAGGAACTATTGATGAACTACCTAAAATTATTGTTGCTAAAAAGCTTATTAAGCCGGGTGGTTTTTTTGTACTAGAACATACCCCACGTAACGATTATAAAAATTTTGATGGCTACTCTTTTCAGCGTAATTATGGGACTACTATTTTTTCATTTTTTGTTGCAACATAGTATCTAATGAACAAGCAAGCATTAAGAGAACTATACAAAAACAAACGTCAAGACTTGCCCAGCAAAACGCGTTTGCAGTTTGATGATTTAATGCTGATTCAGTTTCAAAAGTTTGATTTTTCGGCCATTAGAAAATTACTCACTTATTGGCCTATGCCGAGTCAAGCTGAACCCAACACCCATTTATTTTCGGGGTATCTCCGTCATATGGTTCCGGGATTATCTATAGCGTATCCGGTTATGGATCCAGACGCGCATCAATTTACGGCGCATCAAATAGATGAAAACACGGTGTATAAGCCAGGCAAGTTTGGGGTTTTAGAGCCCGATGCTCCAAACCCTGTAGACCCAGCAACAATTGACTTGGTATTTGTGCCATTATTAGTTGCTGATACAGAAGGCTATAGAGTCGGATATGGGAAAGGCTATTACGACCGTTTTTTAGCTTCTTGTAACGAAGGGGTGATTGCCATGGGTTTTTCGTATTTCGACCCCATTCAGCAAATAGCAGATACAGACCAATTTGACGTACCTTTGCACTACCTCATTACGCCGAGTCGCATCTATGAATTTTAATACCATTTTTCTTACTTCCTTTCGTGTTTTATTATTGCCGCTTGCTATTTTGTATGGGGCTTTTATTAAAATCCGCAATTGGCTTTTTGATAACCAGTATCTAAGTTCAGCAAGGTTTAATTTTCCACTTATTTGTGTTGGGAATTTAGCAGTAGGAGGTACAGGTAAATCACCCATGGTGGAGTATTTATTAGCGTTATTGCATACCCGTTACAAAGTAGCCACGGTTAGTAGAGGCTATAAAAGAAAAACAAAAGGTTATGTATTAGCTGGTGCTACTACAACAGCCCTTGAAATAGGTGATGAGCCCATGCTATTTCATCAAAAGTTTCCATCTGTACCTGTTTCTGTAGGTGAAGAAAGGTTGGTGGCTATTCCACAACTTTTACATGACATTCAAGATTTACAAGCTATTATTTTAGATGATGCTTTTCAGCACAGATCTGTGAAAGCAGGTTTCAATATTTTACTCACCGAATTTGGTAATACCTATAATAATGATTTCTTTTTGCCCACCGGCGATTTAAGAGACGAAAGAGGTTCTGCAAAAAGGGCACAAGTTATTATTGTTACTAAGTGTCCACCTAATATAACGGAGGCACAAAGGCAAAAAATCATTAGTACATTACGTCCTAAAAATTACCAGCGCGTATTTTTCACTTGTATCGAATATGAAACACCCTATCATATTTTAGATGCTAATAACAAGCGGCCCATCACAAATGAAGACGAAGTGCTTTTAATGTGTGGTATTGCAAATCCAAAGCCCCTCAAAAATTATTTACACGAACAGGCTAGAACCTATTACCAACAAGATTACGCAGATCATCATATATTTTCCATTGATGATTTACATGATGTGGTGCGTCAGTTTAATAGCATTGCTGCGCAACATAAATTTATTATTACCACGGAAAAAGATGCTGTACGACTTACAAAATTCCAAGACGAATTAAAGTCACTCCCTTTTTACGTGCTACCCATCAAACACTCTTTTTTATTTGACGAAGGCCCTCAGTTTGACGAGTTGATCCTTTCATTTATCAATGGGTTTAACATCAATATGCAACATGAGTAAAGCAAAAAAGTCAAAACAAAAGAAAACAGCAAAGCCCATTGTGGTTGCTACCTTAAAAGGTAAAATTGATATTACGCGGTCTGGTATGGGCTACGTTATTGTAGACAACAATGCCATTGATATTATGGTGCGTCCCTCTGATATGGGCAACGCCCTAAATGGAGATACGGTGCGTGTAAAAATTACCCGCGAAAATGGACGAACTGGTAAAAAAGAAGGGAAGGTGGTAGAAGTAGTAGAACGCCGTCAAACCGAATTTATAGGGCATATACAGCTCTCCGATAAGTTTGCATTTTTTGTGCCAGACACCGACAAACCCATGCCCGATATTTTTATTCCGCTCCAGTTTTTAAATGGCGCAAAAAATAAAGACAGAGTATCTGCAAAACTTGTAAAATGGGATAGAGACGACAAAAAACCAGTAGGTGAAGTAACCGCAGTGATGGCTCCTGAAGATGAAAATGACGCTGCCATGAAGGAGCTCTTGGCGCAGGCCGGTTTCCCGTTATCTTTTCCGCAAGACGTGTTAGAAGCAGCCGAAGCATTACCTGTTGTTTTAGATGAAGAAGAAATAGCAAAACGTAGAGATTGCCGAGATATCAAAACGTTTACTATTGATCCGGTCGATGCTAAAGATTTTGATGATGCACTTTCCATACGAAAATTACCTAGTGGCCTATACGAAATTGGTGTGCATATAGCAGACGTTAGTTATTATGTTTTACCAGATACCGATTTAGACGCTGAAGCATACAAGCGCGCCACGTCTGTGTATTTGCCAGACCGCGTAAACCCTATGTTACCGGAAAAAATTTCAAACGAATTATGTTCCTTACGTCCCAATGAAGATAAATTTACTTTTTCTGCCATTTTTCAAATCAATGACGAAGCGCAGGTAAAACAATACTGGCTGGGCCGAACGGTAACACATTCTGATAAGCGATATGCATACGAAGATGTGCAAGCCATTATTGATACCCAGGAGGGTGAAAACGTGGAGGATATTTTATTACTCCATAGCCTTGCGCAAAAATTAAGACAAGCCAGGTTTAAAAAAGGGGCTATTAATTTTTCTTCACAAGAAGTACGATTTACACTGGATGAAAATGCAAAACCAATTGGCATTACCGTTAAGGAAAGTAAACCATCGCATCAATTGATTGAGGAGTTTATGTTACTCGCTAATAAAACAGTTGCTGAAAATATTTCTAAAATTCAAATCAATAAACAACCGCTCCCTTTTCCATACCGTATTCATGACCAACCAGATCCAGAAAAACTGGCTCCGTTTGTGCAGTACGCAAAAAAATACGGACATGGTTTTGATGCTAGTTCGCCAGAAAAAATCTCTGCAAGTTTTAATCAATTGCTTGAAGATGCAAAGGGAAAGCCGGAGCAACATGTGCTCGAACAATTAGGCATTAGAACCATGGCAAAAGCAGTTTATTCAACACAAAATATTGGACACTACGGACTTGCTTTTGATTTTTATTGTCATTTTACATCACCCATTAGAAGATACCCCGATGTACTTGTGCACCGCGTACTTCAAACAGTGCTGGATAACAAACTTGTTGTCGATAAAAAAATGGAAGAAAAATGTAAGCATAGTTCCGATAGGGAACGTGCTGCGATGGAGTGTGAAAGAGCTTCTAATAAATACAAGCAAGTAGAGTTTATGCTTGACTATATTGGGGATACTTTTGAAGGGGTAGTAAGTGGTGTTTCTAGCTTTGGATTTTGGGTAGAAACATTGGCCCATAAATGTGAGGGTTTGGTATCCATTGTTGGACTCTCCGAATTTGACGATTTTAGGCATATAGAATCTGATTATAGTCTTGTAGGCAAAAGGAGTGGACGTAGCTTTAAAATGGGCGATAAAGTGTTTATAAAGGTCATTGCGGCCAATTTAGACAAGCGTCAGCTAGATTATGAATGGGTTCAAGTTCCATAGTCCATTTTTACTCCATTATTTACCTACATTTTGTGTGTAAAATTGTGGATAAAACACCCTCTTTTTGGGGTGTATTTTAATCTATTTCCGTGTTAAAAAAAGTATCTTCGTAAGCCGCCAGACTGGCGTGTCAAATTGTTGATACAGATACGTTTATAGATTAGAAATTATGGAAGAAAATTTGATACCAGAACAAACCTCCGATAACGACCGTATTATACAGGTTAATATCGAAGAACAAATGAAAACAGCGTACATCGATTACTCGATGTCTGTGATTGTTGGTCGTGCATTACCTGATGCGCGTGATGGTTTTAAACCTGTACACCGCAGGGTTTTATTTGCCATGAATGAACTTGGCAATAATTTCAACAAACCTTACAAAAAATCTGCTCGTATAGTTGGGGAAGTAATGGGAAAGTTTCACCCACACGGTGATGCTTCTATTTACGATACCCTTGTTCGTATGGCGCAAGATTGGACCATGCGATATACGCTTGTAGATGGTCAGGGTAACTTTGGTAACCAAGATGGTGATCCACCAGCTGCAATGCGTTATACTGAGGCGCGTCTTCAAAAAATTGCAGAAGCCATGATTGACGATATCGAAAAAGATACCGTTGATTTTCAACTCAACTTTGATGATTCTTTAAAAGAACCTACTGTTTTACCAACACGTATTCCGCAACTTTTGGTAAATGGTTCTTCTGGTATTGCCGTAGGTATGGCTACCAATATGATGCCGCACAACTTAAGTGAAGTGATAGATGGTTGTGTTGCTTACGTTGACAACAGAGATATTACTGTAGAAGAATTAATCACGCATGTTAAAGCGCCAGATTTCCCTACAGGCGGTGTGATTTTTGGAATGGAAGGTGTGAAGCAAGGTTTACTTACTGGACGTGGAAGAGTGGTATTGCGTGGTAAATGCCAGGTCGATACCAAACAAAGTGGTCGCGAGCAAATCGTAATTACGGAAGTTCCTTATCAAGTAAACCGTGATAACTTAACAGACCGTATTGGACAACTCGTTAACGATAAAACCATCGAAGGTATTTCTAACGTTAACAATGAAAGTAACAAGCGTGAAGGAACACGTATTGTACTCGATTTAAAACGTGACGCAGTTGCACAGGTTGTTATCAATCAATTATACAAGTTTACGGAGCTTCAAACAAGCTATGGTATCAACAACGTTGCCCTAACAAAAGGCAAACCTAAAATCATGAATCTCCGCGATTTAATTTTAGAGTTCATCGAGTTTAGAATGGAAGTGGTGATACGCCGCGCTAAATTTGAACTTAAAAAAGCAGAAGAGCGTGCACATATTTTAGAAGGCTATTTAAAAGCGCTTGATCATTTAGATGAAGTGATTGCGCTTATTAGAGCAAGCCGCACACCTGATGATGCAAAAGATACATTAATTGCACGCAGTAAAGCAGAGCGCTGGATGCTCAAGCAAGAAATGTTTGATGAAGTGACCAGTCAGTTATACAAACAAGAAGACGGATTATCTGAAGCCCAAGCAAAAGCAATACTAGAACTTCGTTTACAACGTTTAACAGGAATGGAGCGTGATAAAATCATTGAAGAATTCAATGGTTTAATTAATACCATCAAAGATCTTAAAGCATTACTTGCTTCAGAAGATTTACGTTTTGCGCTTATCAGAACTGAATTATTAGAAGTAAAAGAAAAATTTGGTGACGTTCGTAAAAGTGAAATACAATACCTCGCAGATGAAATGCGTATCGAAGATTTAATTGAAGATGAAGACGTGGTGATCACCATTTCTCATTTAGGTTATATCAAGCGTACCTCTGCAACTGAGTACCGTCAACAAAGACGTGGCGGTAGGGGTGCTGTAGGTTCAAAAACCAGAGAGGAAGATTATGTAGAGCATTTATTTGTGGCTTCTACACACGATACCATGATGTTCTTTACCGAAAAAGGTAGATGTTTCTGGCTGCGTGTATATGAAATTCCTGAAGGTGAAAAACAATCTAAAGGACGCGCCATTCAAAACCTTATTCAAATTCCGCCAGACGATAAAGTAAAAGCAATTATCGAGGTTAAAAAATTAGCGGATAAAGATTTTGTTCAAAATCACTACATCATACTTTGTACCAAAAAAGGTATCATCAAAAAAACTTCTCTCGAAGATTTTAGTAGACCAAGAGCTAATGGCGTAAATGCTATTACCATTAATGAAGGTGACGAATTACTAGAAGCGCGCATGACAGATGGTGCTTCAGAAATTATGTTGGCCTTAAAATCTGGCCGCGCAATTAGGTTCGAAGAAGTTAAAGTACGTGCTACTGGACGTGGTGCAATTGGTGTAACCGGTATTGAGGTAGACGATGAAAAAGACGAAGTAATAGGAATGATTTGTGTAAACAAAGAAGATGCTACCCGTACTATTTTAGTAGTGAGTGAAAAAGGCTATGGTAAGCGTACACCTATCGACGAGTACCGTATTACCAATAGAGGCGGTAAGGGCGTAAAAACCATTAACGTTACCGATAAAACGGGAAGTCTAGTAGGTATCTTATATGTAACCGAACAAGAAGATTTGATCATTACTTGTAAATCGGGTGTAACCATCAGAACTGGCATACAAGATATTAGAGAAGCGGGAAGAGCTACACAAGGCGTCAAACTCATCAGAATTGATGATGGTGATGAAATTGCTGCTATTTCTCAAATTGAAGAAGCTGAGGAAGATATTGAAACCGTAGTTGAAGGTGCAGAGGGTATTGTTGAAGCTGCTGCTTCCGATAATGATACGGAGGCTAACTCTTCAGATGATGCTGCTACTGATGTTCAAGGTGAATCAGATAATACAATTACTAATTAATAAATTTATTATTTAATAAAACTCCAGTTATGAAGAAGATTTTATTAGTGCTTTTATTTGCTGCTGTTGCACAAGTATCAATAGCGCAAGATTTCAAAAAGGTAAAAATAGCTGTTGGCATCTTAAAATGGGAAGATGCTAAAACCGAAATTGATAAACTAGCTAATGACCCTAAAGCAAAAGACAAACCTGAATTGTATTACTATCAGGCACGTATTTATGCTGCACTATTTAAAGATGCTGCATTACGCGCAAAATATCCAAATGCTAGTGAAGTAACTGCTGCTGCTTTAGAAAAATATGCATCTATGGATCCTGGTTTTACAAAAATAAAAGAATTGGGTGGGGTAGAACCATATTTTGATATGTATGCTACTTATTTTCAATTGGGTGTAAACGTTTTCAACGAAAAATCTTGGTTGCCTGCAGCCGAAAATTTTGTTAAAGCCATTAAATACATTGATGTCATTATTCAAAATAAATGGGCGGCATCTCCAACTTTAACCATGGATACTACTGCATTGTTATATGCTGGGTATGCCTATCAGAATGCAACTCAAATGGATAATGCAGCTAAGTTCTATGCACGATTAGCTGACAGTAAAGTAAATGAAGCGATCTATTTAGATTTATATCGTTTTCTGGCTCAACATTATACAAAAACAAATAATGAAGCATCCTTTTTCAAATACTTAGCACTTGGAAAAGAAATTTATCCTAAAGAGCAATGGGATGATTATGAAGTCGAATTTATTGACACCAATTATGATTTAGCTAAAAAAACTTCTTTGTATGATACTGAAGATGCAGCTGGTAAATTGAGTGAGCAAAAATATTTACAGTTTGGAGACTTATTTGTGAATGTTAAAAACAAAGAAAAAGATTTAGATAGTGCAACTCAAATTAAATATACCCTCAAAGCTGCCGACGCATTTAAAAAAGCTTATCAATTAAACAATGCTAATGCAGCTGCTATCTTTAACGTGGGTGTTATATATTATAATATTTTTGGAGAGTATGACGATAAAGTAAGCACAAATATCAGAACACTTCGTGCTATTAGCACCGCCAACGAAGAAGAATTCTCTGCAAAAAAAGCTGCTGCGAAAACACCTCAAGCTAAAGCCGCTGTAAATAAAGCAGCAGCAGATAAATTAGCTGCAGCACAGGCTCCATTAAAGCAACTCAATGCCGCTATTGATGTTGATGTTCAAAAAAATATTGATTTATCAATTGATGCGCTTGAAAAATCTTATTTGTCATTAAAAGACAAGTCTGATAAATCAAAAAGAGATAATAATTTACTTAATAATTGTGTTCGTTATCTTACTAATTTATATGAAGTTAAAAGAAATAAATTTAGAGGTAAGGATCCACAAAAATATGATATGTACGAAGCTAAATACAAAGAGTTTGATGCATTACAAAATTCGTTTGGCAACTAATTTTTAATTTAGTTAAACGGCAAAAATTTATCGGTTTGAATAGATTGTAAAATAGGGGCCTTTGGGTTCAATTTTTCTCCATTCAGCACTTTTTCATAGAGGCGTACATAAGACGCCATCATGTGAATATGTGTAAAGTTTTCCATCACATATTCGTGACATTTTTTCCTACTAAAATTATTCACATGTATAACAGCATCAGCTAACCCTGATGCTGTTGTTGTTAAATGTCCTACCTCGGGTATTACAATTTCTGGTAAAGAACCATAGGGGGTTCCAAACACAGGACAGCCAAAATACAAACTTTCTATAAGTGAAAGTCCAAAGGGTTCATGCCAACGAACAGGAAATATGAGTCCCTTTGAATATTTAATAATTTCATTTTTTTGCACGCCACCTTGCATACCATCAAAGCGAACATGTGTATCAAATGTTAGTCGAATGCCCTGATTCAAATTAAAGCGAACGCCACCAATAACCCTCAATTTTTGATGGGCCATTTTGGCTATTTGAATAGCACCCTTAACGTTTTTGACACGCCAGGCTGCGTCACCTAAAAAGTGGAAATAGTTTTTAACGGCATCATTATGTAAATCAGGTGTTCCATAATCTTGTGGATCAATTCCATTGTGTACATAACAATCAGACCCAAAACGGGCTGCATGATTTTTAGATACAAACACGGTATTGTGGTCTAATTCCAGAGCATGGTTTATGTTTCCATGCATGGTTTGGATATAGGGGATTTTAGGAGTCTCGTTTACATGATGGTTTAAATGCACAACATCAATACCATCAGGAATTAAACTATTAAATGGAACCGATTCGTTGTAAGCATATACGTTAGCAAATTCGCAACTTGATCCTGGTGCAACTAAATATGAAACCTGGTGTCCGGACTGAACTAGCGCTTTGCCAAGCCACCAGATAACTCTTTCGGTGCCGCCGTATTTGTGAACTGGGATAGAAGTATTGTTTACAATCAGAATATGCATGCGCAATATTAAGACATTTCATTTGGCAGCCATAGACTAGAAGCTTTGTTTGTATAAAGTATCTATTTAACATAATATTAATTATAGGATAAAATAATAGATCTAAAACGAACATAAGCTGTCAATATTGACGAATCATTGGCTAATCTTAATTGAGTCTATATTGGTTATATTTGAATCTAATTATACCCTAACACAATCTACCTCCATGTTACAACGTCGTAAATTTTTAGAACTCAGTTCCCTTGGTTTATCAGCCATCACATTTTCTGGCTTCACCAGTAAGTCGGTTAATCCTGCTGGTAAAAAGCCTATTGTAATTTCTACTTGGGCCGAAGGTTTAAATGCCAATAAAGCGGCTTGGGCGGTTTTAAAAAATGGCGGCCGTGCCATCGACGCTGTTGAGCAAGGTGTAATGGTTACTGAAAATAGCCAGAACTGTTGTGTGGGTCTTGGTGCCAATCCAGACCGTGATGGTTATGTAACCCTCGATGCCTGTATTATGGACGAATTTTCAAATTGTGGTTCTGTGGCATTTTTAGAGCGAATCAAGCATCCGATATCGGTGGCAAGGCGTGTTATGGAAAAAACGCCCCATGTAATGCTCGTTGGTTCTGGAGCGCAGCAATTTGCGGTAGCCGAAGGTTTTCCATTAGAATCAGAAAAATTATCTCCAGACGCTGAGCGTTCTTATAAAAAATGGCTTGAAAAAAGTGAATACAAGCCTGTTATCAATATTGAAAATTCTGGCAACAATCTAAAATCACAATCGGCATTTGCCCCTAACAAATTAGAAAATGGCAATTGGAATCATGACACCATTGGTATGGTGGCATTAGATGCGAATGGAAATTTAAGTGGCAGCTGTACCACATCAGGTATGGGATTTAAAATGCGTGGACGACTTGGCGATTCTCCTATTATTGGTGCGGGTTTATTTGTAGACAATGAAATTGGTGCTGCAACAGCCACTGGTCAGGGCGAAGATGTAATTCGTATTTGTGGATCACATTTAGTAGTTGAACTCATGCGTATGGGAAATTCTCCAGAACAAGCGTGTAAAAAAGCGGTAGAACGAATTATAAAAATCAAAGGCGATAAAGCGCGTGATATTCAAGTAGGTTTTATTGCCATTAATAAGCGTGGTGAATATGGTGGCTACTGCATTCAAAAAGGTTTCAATTTTGCTGTATGTACCGCAGATGATTCAAATATTTTAGTAGACGGAAAACACATTCTTTAATTTTACGCTTACAAATCTTTTATACATGCTTGAAGTAGCAGTTTTTAATATTGAATCGGCCATACAGGCAGAAGCCGCTGGTGCAAACCGTTTAGAGCTTTGTGAAAATCCAAATGAGGGAGGTACTACCCCATCTTATGGAACTTTAAGTGTGGTGTCATCTACTATTTCAATTCCTGTTTTTCCAATTATAAGACCGCGTGGTGGCGATTTTTTATATACGCGCGCAGAGTTTGACGTCATGAAAAACGATATCCGCTTATGCAAAGAACTTGGTTTTGCGGGTGTTGTTATTGGTTTATTATTACCAGATGGCAGTATCGATATAGAACGTACCAAAGAGCTTGTAGAACTGGCTGCACCTATGGACGTTACATTTCACCGCGCTTTTGACAGATGTAATGATCCTATACAAGGCCTGCATGATATTATTGAAACAGGTTGTAAAAGAATTTTAACCAGTGGTCAAGTGCCCAGTGCACCAGACGCTTTAGCGCTGCTACAAACACTTGTACAAGAAGCGGGTGATCAAATAATTATTATGCCAGGTAGTGGCGTAAGAGGTAATAATATTGCAAACATCAAGCAGGTAACAAATGCAAAAGAATTTCATTCGTCTGCAAGAAAAGTAGTGCCAACTCAAATGCAATTTGTTAAAGAATCGATGCAGGAAAATTTACAAAATATGCTAGTTGATATAGCAGATATTAAAAACATGCTTGCTGCAATTGCGTAAATAAAACGCCGTATTTTAATAGAGCATTCTTACCTTAATGGTGTCTTTTACTTCTTTTAAAAGTTCAAGTGCACGTTTAGATAATTTAGTATCTACGTCTAAAACAACGTATCCAATATCTTCATTGGTTTTTAAATATTGACCCACAATATTGATATTGTTTTTAGAAAGTGCCGTATTGATTGCACTTAATACGCCAGGCACATTGTTGTGCATATGCAATATACGGTGTGCGCCTTCTACAGGTGGTAATGCAATCGATGGAACAGAATGTGAACCGTTGGTGATACCGCGTTCTAGGTATTGAAATAATTTGATGCTTACGTCTTCACCAATATTTTGTTGTGCTTCTTCGGTAGAACCACCAATATGTGGCGTTAAAATAACGTTGGGCAAACCTTGTAATGGTGTTGTAAATGCATCTCCATTTTTTTCTGGCTCTACTGGAAACACATCAATACCTGCGCCGCCAATAAGCCCGTCTTTGATGGCTTCTGCCAAGGCTTTTAAGTCTACTACTTCTCCCCTTGCATAGTTTAATAATAACGCACCTTTCTTAAAATATTTGAGGTTTGTTTTATTGATTAAATTTTTTGTTTGTGCTGTTTCAGGAACGTGTAATGAAACAATATCAGAAGCACTTAGTAATTCTTTTAAATTTTTTGCAGGTATCGCATTACCAAGTGGGAGTTTTGTTTCAGTATCATGAAACATCACTTTCATGCCAATGGCTTCTGCAAGCACACTTACTTGAGATCCAATATTTCCATAACCCACAAGACCTAAAGTTTTTCCGCGTAGTTCAAAACTACCTTTGGCTTCTTTCATCCAAATACCTTTGTGCGCGGCTATATTTTTATCTGAGATGCGTCGAATAAGCATTGCTGAAATACCAATTACTAGTTCAGCAACACTTCTGGTGTTACTATAGGGCGCGTTAAAAACTACTACACCTTTTTTGGAAGCCGCTTTAATATCAACCTGATTTACGCCAATACAAAAACAACCAATGGCTTGTAATTTTTTTGCAGCTGCTAAAACCTTATGGGTAATTTGAGTTTTTGAACGAATACCAATTAAATGAACATCTTTTATTTCTTTAATTAATTCATCTTCACTCAGCGCACCAGCTATTTTTTTAACATTCGCATATCCATTTTGCTTAAATTGTTGGACTGCTTTTTCACTAATATTTTCTAGAAATAAAATATTAATTTTCTCTTTAGGAAAACTGGTTAATGCTTGCTTACTCATGATTGCAAATTTAAGCAATTGTGTGTAGAAAGTTTGGTTTGTCCAACAGTTATTAACGTTTGTGTCCCGAACGGTATTATTGTGATATTTTAGCAATTGTAGAAAAACTAACATATGGTTGCAAAATATCTATACGCATTTTGTTTATTCTTTGTACTCATTGCATGTGGTGCCAAGCCTAAGTCTATTCCTTCAACCCCTTATATATTTTCTGTTATTGATTCTAGTTCCAAACAAAAATATGAGGCTCAAATACGCGCGTCTTACCAAGATATACTAGGTAAGCGTGGCTTTAGTGGGTCTATATTAGTAGCCAAAAATGGGCAGATATTATTTGAAGATTATCAGGGTTTATATGACGTTAAGTCAAAATCACCTATTACACCAACTACCCCTTTTCACATTGCCTCCACTTCTAAAACCTTTACGGCTATGGCTATTTTAAAGCTATGGGAAGAAGGGAAAATTGAATTAGATAAAACCGTTGATACCTATTTGACTGGGTTTCCATATCCAGAAATTACTGTTCGGATGCTTCTTAACCACCGCAGCGGCTTAAATAATTATGCCTATTTTATGGTGGATAAGAAATTGGAGAGTTATAGAGTCAAGGGAAAAAGAGGTAGATGGATAAAAAAATACCGTACCATCAAATTGCCTGTTGTAGTTAAACCGGGCCTTATTAGCAACCAAGATATGCTTGACTTTATGATGAGGTACAAGCCTGCAGTAATATTTGGTGCGAATAGAGCATTTAGTTACTCCAATACCAATTTTGCTTTATTAGCCCTTATAATCGAAAAATTATCGGGTAAAGACTACCCTACTTATGTAAAAGAAAACATTTTTGCACCATTAGGCATGGTAAATAGTTATGTGTTTTCACAAAAAGACACGGACCGCTATCAACCTTCTTATTATCCCAATAATCGTCCCTATTTACTTGAAAAATTTGATTGTATATATGGCGATAAAAACATATATAGTACCGTTCGTGACCTTTTATTGTGGGATAAAGCCTTATATCAAGGGACTTATATTAGTCAAACATCCTTACAACTAGCATTTTTACCAGGAAGTAATGACAGGCCTTCTATTCATAACTATGGCCTTGGGTGGAGAATGCTAGAACAACCAGATCAAAAAATCATTTACCACAATGGCTGGTGGCATGGTAATAATTCTGTATTTAGCCGATTTATTAAGGATACGGCAACCATTATCGTATTAGGAAATAGATTTAACCGTAATATATACAAAGCCAAGAATATAGCTGCTTCCTTTTTGGCTGGTTCAGATACAACCTCCGTTGCTGAATAATACCTGAATGAACCAAAAACTTATACAAACAGGGGTTAAATTGGGCAATTTTTAGCCAATTACCCTTATTTTTGCAGACTTTAAAAATCTAATTTTTTACTAGATCCAATCGATTATGAACAACATGTTGTTTTATGCCGTTCCGGCGATGGGACTTATAGGTCTCCTTTACACACTCGTTAAATTTTTATGGGTATCTAAGCAAGACGCAGGTAACCCAAGAATGAAAGAAATTAGTGACTACATTGCTGAAGGTGCTATGGCATTTTTAAAAGCAGAATGGAAGATCCTAGGTTATTTTGTGGTTATTGTTGCCTTATTACTTGGCTTCATGGCAAATTCAAATGAATCAAGTCATTGGAGTATCTCCATTGCTTTTGTTATTGGTGCTGTGTTTAGTGCAACTGCTGGTTACATTGGTATGAAAGTTGCAACTAAAGCAAACGTTCGTACTGCAGAAGCCGCTAAAACAAGTTTATCACGTGCGCTTAAAGTATCATTTACAGGTGGATCTGTAATGGGAATGGGTGTTTCTGGTTTAGCCGTTTTAGGTTTAGGCGGATTATTTTTGATTTTAAAACATTACTTCTCACCAGATGGTGATGCAGAAGGTATGTTGCGTACAATAGAAATTTTAACTGGATTTTCTTTAGGTGCTGAATCTATTGCTTTATTTGCGCGTGTAGGTGGTGGTATTTATACCAAAGCTGCAGATGTAGGAGCAGATTTAGTAGGTAAAGTTGAAGCGGGTATTCCTGAAGATGATCCGCGTAACCCTGCAACCATTGCAGATAATGTAGGCGACAACGTAGGTGACGTTGCTGGTATGGGTGCCGATTTATTTGGCTCTTATGTTGCAACAGTTCTTGCTACTATGGTCTTAGGTCAAGAAGTTACAGGTGCCAACAAATCTCAATTGGTAGATGCATTTGGTGGCTTATCTCCTATTTTATTACCTATGTTAATTGCTGGTATCGGTATTATTTTATCAATCATTGGTACCCTATTTGTAAGAATCAGTGATAAAGCTGGTTTAAATACCGCTACTGTTCAAAATGCACTCAACATGGGTAACTATGGTTCTATGATTTTAACAGCTGTAGTATGTTATTTCTTAGTAGGTAATGTATTACCTGAAACCATGTACCTACGTGGCCTAGAATTTACAAGAAACGGCGTAATTGGTGCCATTGGTGTTGGTTTAGTAGTTGGTGTTTTAATGAGTATCATTACTGAGTATTACACTGCAATGGGTAAGCGTCCAGTATTAAGTATTATTAAACAATCAAGCACTGGTCACGCAACAAATATTATTGGTGGTTTAGCAATTGGAATGGAATCTACATTTTTACCAATATTAGTATTAGCTGCTGGTATTTTTGGTTCATTCTATTGTGCAGGCTTATATGGTGTAGCAATTGCTGCTGCAGGTATGATGGCTACAACTGGTATGCAACTTGCTATTGATGCATTTGGACCTATTGCTGATAACGCTGGTGGTATTGCAGAAATGAGTGAATTACCGGCTGAGGTTCGTGAAAAAACAGATATTTTAGATGCGGTAGGTAACACCACTGCAGCAAGTGGTAAAGGTTTTGCCATTGCTTCTGCAGCGTTAACTTCATTAGCATTATTTGCTGCGTTTGTAGGTGTTGCAATGCCTGACAATCAGCACATCGATATTTACAAAGCCGATGTATTAGCTGCATTATTTGTAGGTGGTATGATTCCTTTTATCTTCTCTTCATTAGCTATTAGAGCGGTGGGCGAAGCGGCTATGTCAATGGTTGAAGAAGTTCGTCGTCAGTTCCGTACCATCCCTGGTATCATGGAAGGTACTGGTAAACCAGAATACGATAAGTGTGTGGCTATCTCTACGGAGGCTTCTCTTAAAAAAATGATGTTACCTGGGGCTATCACTATTGTATCTCCTTTATTAGTTGGCTTTTTATTAGGCCCAGAAGCTTTAGGTGGTTTCTTAGCAGGTGCAACTGTAAGTGGTGTGTTGATGGGAATTTTCCAAAACAACGCGGGTGGTGCTTGGGATAATGCTAAAAAATCTTTTGAGAAAGGTGTTGAAATTAACGGTGAGATGTTCTATAAAAAATCTGAACCACACAAAGCATCTGTAACAGGTGATACTGTGGGTGATCCATTTAAAGATACATCAGGTCCATCTATGAACATCTTAATTAAGCTAATGTCAATTGTATCTTTAGTAATTGCGCCAACGCTTGCTAAAATGCATCCAACATCAAGTAATACTGTTACAAAATCTCAAACCATTGAAATGTCTATCATTAGTACAGACACTTCTAAACCACTTGTAGATACTGCTAACACTGTTACCATGAGTACCGATTCTAAAACTTTAGTACAAGCTTTACAAGAAGATGGTTTAGCGCCCAAAGACAATGTAAAAATTGAAGTTAAAGATGGTAATATCTCTGTAAATGGTAAAGCGCTTACACCAGAACAAAATGAAAAATACAAAAGTTATTTGCATATTAAAATGGCAATTAAACAATAACTTGTTAAGTATACGAATTCAAATCCCTCCTATTTAGGAGGGATTTTTTTTGTACTATTGTACTACAAAATTGTCTATGGGGAAATATATAAAACCTACAGAAAAAGAGTTTGAAATATTATCTGTACTATGGCAGGAAGGTGCTGCATCCGTAAAAAAAGTACATGAAAAACTGGCTTCAAAAACAGGCTATACCACTACTTTAAAACTTATGCAAATTATGTTTGATAAAGGAATTGTAAAAAGAGATACGACTACCAAACAGCATATTTATAAAGCAAATTACACCAAAGATCAGGCCAAGGAATATCAAGTAAAGAAAATACTGCTTGAATTATTTGAGGATGATAAAGCTTTGCTTATTGCTTACTTATCAGAACAACCACCAACCCTACCATAAATTTTTAGGACACCAATCGCCGTATTTATTGCCTAACTGAAACCCAATTAAAATTTCATGTGTTCCTCTACTCACGGTATTTAGGGAAGAGGTTACAAAGTCGTAAGAATATCCTATGTTAATACTATTGTTTACATTAAATCCAATCATTCCAGCATACCCTTCTTTTAAACGGTAAGAGCCTCCAAACCAAATCAAATCTTGATACATAAGTTTTGCATTGATATCTATTCCTATCGGTAATGGACTAATATATCTGATGAGTGCAGATGGCAATAAACTTAAATCTTCAGAAACTTGTAATCTGTAACCAGCACTTAAAAAAATATGTGGTACTAATTTGCCTTGAGTGAGATATACTTTATTATCTGAAAAAGCTACATTTTGTGGTACAATTTGTTGTGCAGATAAGCCCAAAAAATAATTATTTGAATAGAGCCATAAACCCGCACTAATATCTGGTTTAATGGAATTGATAAGTCCACTTGCTCCTACTGCAGGATCAATAACGGTGTTGCCAAAATTTAATTTACTGGTGTTTAATGTTAAATTGGTCATCCCTGCAGATACGCCAAATGATAATGTAGTTTGCGCAGCAATGCCTCTATGATATGCGTAAGTACCATAAGCTGCAAATCTATTTAGTGGTCCTGTTTGATCGTTTAATACGGTAAAGCCAACACCATGGTGTGGTTCTGGGGCCTGATAATTTTGCCAGTAGGCACTACCTCTAGGATTGTCTCCTGGTGCAGACATACTAGTTGGATTTGCAGAAGCATACCCTTGTTTTTTAAGCGGTCCATGAAAAGTTAAATAGGTAGTAACAGGTGCATCTTGTATACCCTGCCATTGAATACGATGTGAGGTTTTTACATCCCAATAATTTTCTATGCCAGCAAGTGCTGGATTAATTAAAAAGTTGTTTAGAATATACTGTGTATAATAAGGACGTTGTTGCGCCATATTTATGAGCGGCAACAATAAAACCAAGGCTATGAATATTGTTTTTTTCATGTTCACTATCTTATAATGGTCACCGACCCTGTTATTATTTTTCTTCCATTTTTAGGATTGATAATATAGTAGTAGGTGCCAATTGGTAATTGGTTTCCGTTGTATAGTCCATTCCAAGGATTGTCGTACCCCACCGATTTAAATACAGGCTGTCCGTATCTGTTGTACACATCAATGGTAGCGCCCGGATAACTTTCTAAATATTTTATCACCCATTTGTCGTAGATGCCATCACCATTTGGAGAAAAGGCATTGGGTACTTCTGGTGCGAGTAATACTTTGATAAATATATCATCTTTAACCATACAATTACCAATCCCAGTTAGTTCTAAGATGTATGTTACATCGTCAAGTGGTGTGGTACGTGGTACAGCTGCCGTGTCACTGTTTAAATAAAGTGGCGGTTTCCATAAATAAGTAAGGTTATTGCCAAATACAAAAGCTGGTTTAATAAGTGCG
>JBIISK010000070.1:0-4218 GCA_044341045.1 Sediminibacterium sp.
TTCTTAGCAGCTTTTTTAGGAGCAGCTTTCTTAGCAGCTTTTTTAGGAGCAGCAGCCTTCTTAGGAGCAGCTTTCTTAGCAGCTTTTTTTGCAGTTGCCATGTTTTTTTGATTTAATGGTTAGTAAATAATACATTAAAAGTAAAAAATTATTTCAAACTACAAAAAAATATTTTTTTAAGCTGTTTGAGTTGGGGTAGCAACAGAGACAGTTGTTCTGTCATTTCTGCCTTTTTTATACTCTACTACGCCGTCTTTTAACGCGAATAAAGTAAAGTCTAAACCAACACCAACATTTTTACCAGGATGGTACTGCGTACCTCTCTGGCGAATAATGATATTGCCTGCGATGGCTGGTTGGCCACCATAAATCTTAACGCCCAAACGCTTACTCTGTGAGTCGCGGCCGTTCTTTACACTACCTTCACCTTTTTTGTGTGCCATGGTATAATACTATTTTAAATTAAGCGATGCTTTCTATTTTAATACGCGTATAATGCGTTCTGTGACCGTGCTTCTTGCGGAAGCCCTTTCTTCTTTTCATTTTAAAGGCGATCACTTTTTCACCTTGTACTAGGTCGCTGAGAATTTCTGCTTTAACGACTGCTTTAACGGCACTGCCAAGGGCAATTTTCCCGTCATTGTCAACCATCAATACATCAGAGAACTCAACTTTGTCTCCGGTTTTACCTTGCAGGTGAGGTACGTACAAGCTCTGTCCTGCTTGCACTTTAAATTGTTGACCTGCGATTTTTACAACTGCTAACATAGCTATCCAAAATTAGGACGGCAAAGGTAGGGTTTTGAAGCGAAAATCATATAAAATTCTGCTTCTTCTTGTGAAAAAATGCTAAATCATTGATTTTCAATGTTTTAATATCTTAACAATTACAAATAAATCTGAAGCCTACAATTCTCTATTTTTGCCGGATCTAACAACCATAGGTCAATCAATGAATCTAAAATCATTACTTGCTAAGCCCTTCGCTCATTATATAGCCAATAAGGTTAAAAAAGAGGCGCAGCAGGCCGTAGGGGACCAAACATCCATCTTTAAGGCATTATTAAAAGGGGTTAAAAATACCCAGTTTGGGAAAGATCATGGCTTAGAAGCTGTTCAAGACTACGAAGGCTTTAAAAAAGCGGTACCCATTAGAGATTACGAGCAGTTTGTGCCCTATATAAACATGATTAAAGAAGGGAAGCAAAATATATTATGGAAAGGCCTTCCCATTTATTTTGCCAAAACAAGTGGCACGACAAGTGGCGTTAAATATATTCCTATCACTAAAGACTCTATCGATAACCATATTAATACTGCCCGTAACGCCCTACTTTGTTATATGGCCGAAACGGGAAATACAGGTTTTGCCTCTGGTAAATTGATATTCTTAAGTGGTTCTCCCGAATTAGAAAGGGTGGGTGGCATTGCTACCGGACGATTAAGCGGCATAGTAAACCATCACGTGCCTGCGTATTTACGTTCCAATCAGCTACCTAGTTACGAAACCAATTGCATAGAAGATTGGGAGCAAAAATTAGATGCGATTGTGTCGGAAACGGTCAATCAGAATATGACACTTATCAGTGGCATACCACCATGGGTTCAAATGTATTTTGATAAATTAGAAGCGACCACCCATAAAAAAGTAGGCGAGCTGTTTCCAAATTTTAATGTGATGGTGCAAGGGGGTGTCAATTTTGAACCTTACAAAGCCAAATTATTTGAAAGCATTGGCAGGAAAATTGATACCGTAGAACTCTTTCCAGCGAGTGAAGGATTTTTTGCTTTTCAAAATACGCAAACCGAATCTGGATTATTATTAAATACCAATAGCGGTATCTTTTTTGAATTTATTCCAGCGGAAGAAATTTTTGTTGAAAACCCTAGAAGGCTTTGTTTGCAAGAGGTTGAGCTTGGTAAAAATTATGCACTCATTATCAATAGCAATGCTGGACTATGGGGATATAATATTGGAGACACGGTAAAATTTGTAAGTCTAGACCCTTATAAAATTATTGTATCTGGTCGTATCAAACATTTCATTTCTGCATTTGGAGAACATGTAATTGGTGAAGAAGTAGAAGCTGCACTTTTACAAGTAACCGCTCAAACAAATACAAGTGTTACCGAATTTACAGTAGCACCGTTTGTAGCGGGGGTAGATGATGGCGGCAAAAGTTACCACGAATGGTTTATTGCATTTGAAAAAGCGCCTTCTAATTTGGCTGATTTTGCATCCCAGTTAGACGCCGCTATGCGTCAACAAAATGTATATTATGACGACCTTATAAAAGGCGCCATTTTAGAGCCTTTAAAAATAAGACCCCTTCAAAAAGATGCTTTTGTGCAGTATATGCGTTCAATTGGCAAATTGGGTGGTCAAAATAAAGTGCCAAGGCTCAGTAATGACCGGGTCCTGGCAGATGCACTTTCAAACTACCATGCCCCCGAATTGTAGTTTAATTTTATCTTATCTTGTGGCAGTAAAAAATGAGGGTTGGAAAATACCCATATCAAAATGAGTAGTCAAAAAAGGATCGCCATATTCGGCTCTACAGGTTCCATAGGAACGCAGGCACTTGAAGTGATTGCTGCCAACCCAACACTATTTAGTGCCGAAGTGCTAACAGCACAAAGCAACGATGCACTTTTAATTGCACAGGCATTACAGTTTAACCCCAACGTCGTTGTAATTGGGGACGAAAAAAAATACTTAACCGTAAAAGAAGCACTCGCAAAAACCGATATTAAAGTTTTTGCAGGAGAGCAAGCACTTGTTGAAGTAGCAGCACTTGATTGTTACGATATGATGCTTGCTGCCATTGTTGGTTATGCAGGATTAAAACCTACTTTAAAAGCCATTTCATGCGGTAAGCCAATTGCACTAGCCAATAAAGAAACCCTTGTGGTTGCCGGTGATATTGTGATGCAAATGGCAATGGAAAAAAGAGTGCCTATTATTCCCGTAGACTCAGAACACTCTGCCATATTCCAATGCTTGGTAGGAGAGGGTCGTAATAAAATTGAGCGCATTATTTTAACGGCTAGCGGTGGTCCATTTTTAGGTAAAAAACCTAATTTTTTGGTGAATGTAAAACGTGACCATGCACTACAACATCCTAACTGGAGTATGGGTGCAAAAATTAGTGTAGACTCTGCAACCCTTATGAATAAAGGGCTTGAGATGATTGAAGCCAAGTGGTTGTTTAATTTACAACCTGCACAAATTGAAGTGGTGATTCATCCGCAAAGTATCATTCATAGCATGGTACAATTTGATGACGGAAGTATTAAAGCACAAATGGGGCTTCCTGATATGAAACTTCCTATACAGTATGCGCTTGCTTTTCCGCAGCGCCTTGAAAATAATTTTCCGCGCTACGATTTTAGAAAGCCAAATGCCTTAACATTTGACGAGCCAGATACCAAAACTTTTAGAAATTTAGCACTTGCTATAGAGGCACTTCATAAAGGAGGCAACCTGCCATGTATTTTAAATGCGGCCAATGAAATTGCAGTGTATGCTTTTTTAAGAAACCGTATTGGGTTTTTAGATATGACAGAAGTAGTGGAACAAACCATGCAAAAAATGCCATTCATCGAAAAGCCAACCCTCGAACAGTATTTTGAAAGTGACGGTGAAGCAAGAAGTTTTGCTGCCTCACTCATCCATTTATAAAAAGCATTTCAATATATATTTATGACATTATTAGCGATAGATTGGTTAAGTGTTGGCGTTAAAGCTGGACAGTTTATTTTATCTTTTTCAATTTTAGTAACCCTACATGAGCTGGGGCATTTTATTCCTGCCAAATTATTTAAATGCAGGGTAGATAAATTTTATTTATTCTTTGATCCTTGGTTTAGTATTTGGAAAAAGAAAAAAGGTGAAACCGAATATGGTATTGGATGGGTGCCTTTTGGCGGCTATGTAAAAATTGCCGGCATGATTGACGAGAGTATGGATAAAGAGCAAATGAGTAAGCCCGCCGAGCCACATGAGTTTAGATCTAAACCAGCCTGGCAGCGTTTAATTATTATGATAGGTGGGGTACTTGTAAATGTCATACTGGCAATTGTAATTTTTATTGGCATTACCTGGGTATGGGGTGAAGAATATTTACCTGTTAAAAATTTAAAAAATGGAATTGTTGCCGATTCGTTGGCAAAATCAATAGGCATTAAAGATGGTGATAATGTGGTAGGCATTGATGG
>JBIISK010000050.1:0-13899 GCA_044341045.1 Sediminibacterium sp.
TAGTATTATTTAAATATAAAAACACGGGGCATTGGCCGGGTGCTATACAAACTTTCTGTTAAGGACTTGAATTACTTTGTCACTGAAGTGTGATCTAGTCTGATAGGGAGAGAACGTATATGAATACCACAAAGGTACGTAAAATAAAATTAGTGCTGAATTAGCGCCACAATCGCTTCCAAATACTGCTGGTCTACTGCGTCAAACTGATCGAGCAGTTCACTGTCTACATCGAGTACGCCAACTACGCTAGCGTCCTTAAAAATAGGCACCACAATTTCAGATTTTGATGCACTGCTACACGCAATATGTCCTGGAAATTTTTCTACGTCTGCAACAACAATCGTTTCCTCCTTCGCCCAACTTGTTCCGCAAACACCCCTGCCTTTTGCAATTCTAGTGCAGGCAACGGGGCCTTGAAAGGGGCCTAAAACAAGTTCGGAATTTCCAGTATTGGCATTTTCTTTTACCATATAAAATCCCACCCAAAACCAACCAAATTGTTCTTTGAGTGCAGCTGCAATATTGGCGAGGTTAGCCGTAAGGTCCGACTCTCCTGTAATGAGGGCCTCAATTTGCTGCGTGATTGAAATGTATTTTTCTTGTTTGCTACCGCTAACAATATTTAAGTCTTCTGCCATAAAAATATTTTTTCCAATTCCTTTTTTTCGATGCGTGCAACAAATAAAAGATAACCTATTAATAAGATAGCGCCGCTAATCGTTTGCCACCAAAAATCTACTACATAAATAGATATGGTTTTATGTAGTAAATAAACCAGCACCGCAATTGTTAAGTATGCTATAATTTTTTTTGCAGGATAAGGTACCGGATATGCTTTTTGTCCCCAGTTGTAACTGATGAGCATCATGGTACCATAACAACAAAATGTAGCCCATGCACTTGCGATAAATCCAAAATATGGAATAAAAATAAAATTGAGAACAATGGTGATGGCTGTTCCAATAAGTGTAATGTAAGAACCAGCCGTTGTTTTGCCCGTCAATTTAAACCAAATGCTGAGGTTATAATAAATACCTAAAAATATATTGGCAAGTAATAAAATTGGCACAATGCCAATGGCGGAGCGGTATGCAGGTCCTATTAAATGCGACCAAATGGGTAAAAATAACGACACTACTAAAAACATAATGCTAAGTACAATCACAAAAAACTTTAGCACGCGCGCATATATTTTTTGTGGCTCTTGACCAGCAGCCTGTTTAAAGAAGAAGGGTTCGGCGCCCATTCTAAAGGCTTGTACAAATAAGGTTATTAAAATAGAAAGTTTGTAGCAGGCATTGTAAATACCTACTTGTTCGTTTTTAAAAATGTCTGTACCTGGTAGCCATGCTTTTAACATCAGCCTATCAAAAGTTTCGTTGATGATGCCGCCAAATCCAACTATTAATAGAGGAAGCGCATATACCATCATTTCTTTCCAAAGCTTGGTGTCGAATGTGAGGCGTACGCTCAAAATTTCTTTACTTAATAAAAGAAGTGTTATGGCGCTTTGAATCAAATTCGCAAGCACTACATATACAATGGGGTTAGTAGAAAAACTAAAAAAGTTGCCGGTCCAGCTGCCCGGATCGCTAGCAAGTGAGCGCGGACAATAGTTGATAAAAAACCAGGTAAGCACTAGGTTAATAAAAATGCCTGCAATATTTACAAATGCATATTTAATAGGACGCTCTTCTTGACGAAGCTTTGCAAATGGGATTTTATTGAGTGTATCTATTCCAATAATACCAATGGTAATAATTGCTATTTGAGGAATATCGGCAAAGCCAATGAGTGCACTAAAGGGCGCTCTCAAAATCCATAAAAGTGCAGACAGTAAAATGGTGCTAATAACAATTGAAATAAAGCTAGTGCTATAAATTGTTTTTTTATAAGCTTCCTGACTTGAAAATCTGAAGTAAGCGGTTTCAAAACCATAAGTAAATAAAATGCTTAAAACAGGAATGGCCGAGTAGAGCAAACTTTGTCTACCAAAATCGGCAGGCGAAACATATTCCGAATAGGTTAAAAGCGGCACCAGTAAATAACCAATAAAACGGGCGGCTATAGAACTTACGCCATACCAAAGTGTTTGACCCGCTAATTTTTTAATACCGCTCAATGATTTCTTGTTTTGCTGCTGCTAAAGTAACAAAACCATTTTACTGATGCGCGTGATTTGGGATTTTATTATTGGTTGCGGCCTGTGTAGGCAAAAATGCGGGGTTGGATAAAGTACTAGAATCTGTGAGGGTATTTAAAAAAGCGGTCAGCTGCCCTATTTCGTAATTGGATAGGGGGATTTGCCCCGATGTTTTGTAGTGGGTGAGTACATCCAGTATTGAATAGTAGCGCCCGTCATGCCCATATGGGAAGGTGAGGGCTACATTACGAAGACTAGGTACTTTAAATTTGAGAGAATCGGCGCTACTACCCGTAAACCGGGCCCGTCCATTGTCTTTTAAAACAGGGTCTCTTGTAATAGCCGTGTTTTGATAACTGTAATTACTAAAAAATGGTGGGGTATGACAAGACACGCATTTTGTTTCGAATATTTCATACCCTAATTTTTCTGGTAAAATAAAAGAAGCTTCGCCCCGCATCACCTGATCGTATTTGCTATTAGCGGATACGAGGGTTAGCTGAAATTGACTGAGTGCCCTCGTAATTTGATCTAGTGTAATTTTTGATGGACCAAATGCAGCACTAAACATTTTTTTATAGCCAGGACTAGCGTTTAACTGTTTAAGCAGTTCCGGGATATTGGTATCCATTTCATCATTAGAATGCATAGGTAAAAGCGCCTGCTCCTCAAGGCTAGCAGCTCTCCCGTCAAACATAAATTCCTTTTGCCATGCACTATTAAAAAGGCTAGGCGCATTGCGGGTAGTTAGGTTGTTAACGCCATGACTTAATGGATGATCATAAGTGGCAAAAGCTGCCGACGGTTCGTGACAAGTGGCGCAACTAACAGTGTTATCGCTACTAAGCAGGGGGTCATAAAATAGTTTTTTACCCAGTGCGATGCATTCTTTTGTAAGTGGGCTCCTATTAAAATTGTACGCTGGTGCTGGCCAGCCCTTTGGGCTTACAAACTTTACGGGGGTTGGTTTGTATGAAAAAATAGCGGTTGATCCCATGCATAGCGCGGCAAAGGAAAGGGTTGTAATGATGGACGCAACAGAAATTTTCATACACTTAAATAGCGGCATGTTAAAGGTACAAACGTCTTTATTAATATCTTCATGCAAGAAACAATTAAGTTAGCGTAATTATGAGAGTCGTTATTCAGCGTGTACTCGAAGCATCGGTGGTGGTAGATGAAAAACTAGTAGGGGCTATTGGTAATGGCCTACTTGTGCTGCTTGGCATCGAAGACGCGGATAACATAGAAGATATTACCTGGCTCAGTAATAAAATTACAGGACTACGGCTTTTTGACGATGCAGATGGCGTTATGAATTTGTGTGTTAAAGATATAGAAGGCGATATTTTACTCATTAGCCAGTTTACATTACTAGCGAGTACCAAAAAAGGAAACAGACCTTCTTATATTAAAGCTTCAAAACCGCCTATTGCTATGCCTTTGTATGAACAAATGATTGCTACTTTAAGTAATGATTTAGGCAAAGCCGTACAAACAGGTATTTTTGGTGCCGACATGAAAGTAAGTCTTATTAATAACGGTCCGGTAACCATTACCATCGACTCTAAAAACAAAGAATAATGACAATTGAAAAAGCACAACAAGATGTAGATACCTGGATTCAAACCGTTGGTGTCAGGTATTTTAATGAGCTTACCAATATGGGCATACTCATGGAAGAAGTAGGGGAATTGAGTAGAATACTAGTGCGTAAATATGGCGAACAATCTTTTAAAGCCGGAGAGTCTGATAAAGACATAGCAGATGAAATGGCTGATGTATTGTGGGTGCTTATTTGTCTCGCCAATCAGACAGGCGTAGACTTAACAAAAGCACTAGAAAAAAACTTTGAAAAGAAAAATAATAGAGATGCCATCAGGCATATCAATAACGAAAAATTAAAATAATTTTCCTGTCTAATTGGGTCGATTACCGCAACAAAAAATTTAATTAAAAAAGGCGCGCTTGAATCAAGCGCGCCTTTTAACTTTGAGTAACCTCAAAAATTATTTAGTCTCAAAAATGCTTTTTTGTTTGGCCATTTTTTCAATGTCGGCAACGGTTCTTGGCGAAGAAGCCGATAGGTTTTGATTACCTGTTGGGGTTATTAAAATATCATCTTCAATTCTTACACCAATGCTCCACCATTTTTTATCGCAGTTGCTTCCTGGTGGAATGTAAATGCCCGGCTCAACCGTTAACACCACACCTGGATCTAATGTGCGAGGTCCCATGTCATGCACGTCTAAACCTAAATGGTGAGACGTGCCGTGTGGGAAATATTTGCGCGCTTCTGCTTCTGTTTTAACAATACCAAGTGCTACAAGGCCTTTGTTAACAACAGCTCTTGCAGCCGCATCTACAGACGCAAATGGTGCGCCAGGTTTACAAGCAGCTATGCCAGCATCCTGGGCAGCAAGTACGAGTTCGTAAATGATTTTTTGCTCTGGCGAAAACTTGCCGTTTGCAGGTACCGTTCTCGTAACGTCTGCAGTATAACCATGGTATTCTGCAGCGCAATCACTTAATAATAAATCACCATCATTCATTAATTTAAGATTTGTCACATAGTGCAGTACGCATGCGTTTTCGGCAGCACCTACGATGCTTGGGTAGCCAGGATATTCAGAACCATTTTTCTTGAAATGGTATTCCATAATAGCTTGTGCTTGGTATTCAGTCATGCCTGGCTTTACAGCGCGCATAACATCGTTGTGGCCATCGCAACTAATTGCTGCAGCTTTACTAATAAGTGCAATTTCTTCTGGTTGCTTGATACCTCTTAAGCCAGATAAAATGCCTTGTAAACTACGCCCAGCAACAGGCTTGTTGGAGGCAGCAATAGCGCTGTCAACAATAGTAGCCATGCGTGTTAAAGGATCAACGCTTTTTTTATAGGTGTAAAAAATATCTTCGTTTTTATACGCTGTAAATACAGAATCGATCGTTGAAAAATTAATCGTGCTAGCGTTAAATTTATCGTTGGTGAAAACGTTTGCAATTTTATACTTTTCTTGTACGCCTTCAGCTCCTAAAATTTTACCAGTCCATAATTCTCTTTGGGGATCACGGTTTTGAACAAAAATAAATTCGGTACCGGTTTTATCTAAAATGGTTACGGGCTGCTTGAATAACAACAAAACTGCATTAGGTTCTTCTAGACCTGTAAAGTAGTAGAAATTTTTACTCTGAGAATATTGAAAATCTACGTCGTTATTTCTTACACGCACCTGGGAAGCAAAGAAAATACCCACTCCATTTTTAGAGAGTTTTTCTTTAAATGCAGCCCTGCGGCCAGCATGAAACTCGGGTGTTAAATAATCGCTTGGGTAAAGGGTTGTTTGCTGAGCAAAAACCAGTAGAGGAGCCACAAATGTGAGCATCCACAACATCATCTTCTTTTTATTCATGGTGTTTTAAATTTATCCCGCTAAAGCTATAGGATTTCTCTGAGTCAGAGAAAAAAAATGGATAAAGGGGCTAAAGCGCCTTTTTTAGGGAGAATGGCTTATTTTTGCCCTGTATGAGTAAGCCCGCGTTAACCCCACAAGAAAATAATTTTCAGGCCATTATATCGCATGCCAAAGAGTATGGATTTGTGTTTCCTAGTAGTGAAATTTATGATGGTTTAAGTGCTGTACATGATTACGGTCCTTACGGGTCTGAACTCAAAAAAAATATCAGGGATTATTGGTGGCATAGCATGACCCAAATGCATGAAAATATTGTGGGTATTGATGCGGCGATATTTATGCACCCTACCACTTGGAAAGCGAGCGGTCACGTGGATAGTTTTAGTGACCCCTTAATTGACAATAAAGATTCTCAAAAGCGCTATAGAGTAGATCATTTGATTGAAGCCAAAGCCGACAGTTTACGCGCCGCAGGAGCAGCAGCAGAGGCAGATGCACTCATTGCAAAAATGGAGGAACTGCTTGGTTCGGATAATTTTGAAACCCTGCAGCAATTACTGGTGGATCAGAAAATCACTTGTAGTGTAAGTGGCACTTCTAATTGGACTGCTATTAGACAGTTTAATTTAATGTTTGAGACGCAGTTAGGTTCTGTAGCTGAAGACGCCAATACTATTTATTTAAGACCAGAAACCGCACAAGGTATTTTTGTAAACTTTTTAAACGTGCAAAAAACAGCGCGCATGAAAGTGCCGTTTGGTATTGCACAAACCGGAAAGGCCTTCAGAAATGAAATTGTAGCGCGTCAATTTATATTTAGAATGCGTGAGTTTGAACAAATGGAAATGCAGTTTTTTGTACGTCCTGGCACCCAAAAAAAATGGTATGACTATTGGAAAGAAGCGCGTTTAAATTGGCATACCGAGTTAGGCATGCCAGCAAATAAATACCGTTTTCATGACCACGTAAAACTTGCGCACTATGCAGATGCTGCATTAGATATCGAGTTTGAATTTCCATTTGGTTTTAAAGAATTAGAAGGTATACATTCCCGTACCGATTTTGATTTGACTAGACACCAAGAGTTTAGTAAAAAGAAGCAACAGTATTTTGATAACGATATCGACGAAGCAACCGGAAAGCCTTATGGCAACTACATTCCGTACGTTATTGAAACTTCTATAGGACTGGACCGTATGTTTTTAGCCGTTTTAAGTAACGCCTACGAAGAAGAAAAAATTACTAAAGAAGATGGCAGCACAGATGAACGCGTGGTGCTTCATATTCCAGCAAAAATTGCGCCCGTTAAACTCGCTATTTTACCGCTTGTTAAAAAAGATGGTCTTCCAGAAATTGCACGTGAACTGATGGATAGCTGTAAAGGTCAATTCAAATGTTTCTACGAAGAAAAAGATGCGATTGGAAAACGTTACCGCAGACAAGATGCTATTGGTACGCCGTTTTGCGTAACCATTGATCATCAAACAAAAGAAGATCAAACCGTTACCATTCGTTACCGTGATGCGATGACGCAAGAGCGTGTGCATATTAGCAAGGTAAAGGAGATTGTGTTGGCGGCGATTGCTTAAAGCCTGTTGCGCGCGATGAGCGTTTAAACTTTGCGCCACTTTTTGCGCTCAACAATGCTTATCCGTAAATTTCTACATGAACATCTTTTTTGTCGTAACCTGCTGCCATGATGCGCTCCTTGGCTTCGTCAATCATGTTTTTCCAGCCGCACAAATAAAACTGTGATGGGTTTTTAGATGCTAATAACTGCTCGTAAACACTGTGCACATAACCACTGTAGCCGCCTTCTGGCGTTGTTTCTTCTCTAGAAAAAACGGGGTGGTAATAAAAATTATTTTCTAGACTTTCAAGTGCTTTTAATTCTTCGCCGTACAAACGGTCGGTTAATTTACGACATCCAAATATGAGGTGAATATTTTTATGCGCTATTTTTTGCTGATGAATATAATGAACCATGGATCTGAAAGGTGCAATACCCGTGCCCGTGCAAATTAAATAAAGGTCTTTGTCCAGTGTTTCAGGCAGTGTAAACACGCCCACAGGGCCTCTTAAAGTAAGGGTACTTCCTTCCTTTATTTCGTTGAATAAGTAGGTGGTACCAAGGCCCCCCTCTAATAAAACAATAACCAGCTCTATAATATTGGTGCCACCCGGGGCAGATGCAATGGAGTAACTGCGCCAGCGCTTGTTGGTTTTTTCGTGAATAGGTAAATCGAGTGTTACAAACTGCCCTGGTTTAAAATCAAAAACGTCCAGTTCTGGAATTTGTATCCAAAAACGCCTGGTGGTATCCGACGCATCTTCAATTTTAATCACTGTTCCTGTACGCCAAGGTTGTAACATGGTTGTAGGGTTTGACACAATTTAAATGAATGCAGCCGAACTATAAAATAAAATCTGCGCAAAAATAGGTGCAGGAAATTTTGGGCAAAAAAATGCAAAAAAAATCCGAGGGCGAAGCCCTCGGATTTTTCGATCTCAAAAATTTTCTCGAATATTTCTTAAAACAATCTCAAAAATTTCAGATCTAAATGTTTCAGAAAATTTATTTAGGATCTAGTGATAACTTAATTGTTTGCGCTAAATCTGCTAAATGCATTTTTGTCATTTTGTCTGAAGTAGAAGCTAATGCTGCATTTACAGTGCCTTTTAAAGCAGTCAATTGAGCGCGTGCAATGCTGTTTACATCACTACGGCTATTGTAGCCAGATCCGTAAGGATTGTTAAAGCCGCCACCGCCGCCAAAGCTAATGGTGATACCACCAGCACTTGCTTTAGGGTTGATGATTGCATCTAATTTATCTACATAGCTCTTTTGTAACATTCTACGGTAGGTTTCAACTGCTTTTCCAGACTTTAATTCGCTAAATAAATCGTTTTGCAAATCATTGATCATTTCTGTAGCAGCATATACTTTATCTGCACCAAAACGGTCAACGTTCATTTGCATACGGTGTAAGCGGTCTGTGCTTAACATACCTGCTAAAGCACTTTCTTGTGCACTAGCAATTGGATCTGAAGAACCAGGAACGTTTATTTTATCCCAGATTTTTTTGTCAATCAACCAAGTTGGTGTTTGGAATAATTGTCTATTTAAAAATCCTAATGCATCTTTTTGATGTTGCTTAGGTGTTGGCTCATAAACAGACACGCCACTTTCAGAAGTTTGGAATGTTTCATAAACACCACCTACGTTGCGGCTAACATGTCCAACATATCTTCTAAATTGACCTAATAACTGACCATAAATAGTAGCTACGTTTTCATTTAAATCACCTTCTTCTTTCGTGTATTCAGGTAATTTAGCAAGTAAACGTTGTAAGTTTTTGATACCATAGTCACTTGCTTTAACAGCGTTGTCACTCAGGTCTTCAGATTGGCTACGAGGGTCTTGTGTGTTACCACCTTCGTAAGTACCAAACCAAGCACGAGGATTTGCTTTTAATGTTTCAGTGATTAATTTGTTGCTCGCTAATTTGGTTTCTTCTTCTGTGTTACCAGCGATATAACCATAGCCCCAACGGATAGCCCATAAATCATAATCACCAATGCGCGGGTATAAGCCTGCTTTAGAGATATTATCTTCTGGTTGTGCTACATAGTTAAAACGAGCATAGTCCATGATAGAAGCAGTGTGACCGTTTGCTTCTACCCATGTTTTATCACGTAATTTTTCTACTGGGGTTTTGCTACTGCTTCCCATATTATGTCTTAAACCTAGTGTATGACCTACTTCGTGTGAAGACACAAAACGAATTAAATCACCCATTAAATCATCATCATATTTCATGCTACGTGCACGTGGATCAACAGCTGATGTCTGAATCATGTACCAATCGTGTACAAGTTTCATAACGTTGTGGTACCAGCCAATATGGCTTTCTAAAATTTCACCACTGCGCGGATCGTGAACGTTTGGACCGTATGCATTTTCTGTTTCAGAAGCAAAATATCGAACTACAGAGTAGCGCGCATCTTCTAGGCTCATAGTCGTGTCATTTTCTGGCCACTCTTTACCTACAATTGCATTTTTGAAACCAGCTTGTTCAAAAGCTTTTTGCCAGTCGTTGATACCTAAAATTAGGTGCTTGCGCCACTGCTTTGGAGTTGCAGGATCGATGTAATAAATGATTTGTTTTTTAGGTTCTACAAGTTCACCTTTTTTCCATTTTTCTACATCTGTATCTTTTGGCTCTAATCTCCAACGAACTGCAAATTCTTTGTTCTCAACTTTTTGTTGGTTGTCGCCAAACACAACATAATCATCGGTAAAGAATCCAACACGCTTGTCTGCAATCCTTGCTGCCATTGGCTTTGCAGGAAGCAGTAAAAGCGAAGTGTTTAATTCAATAGTGATAGCGTTGTTGCCATTTGCTGTAGGAATAGACGCTGTTGGAGTAGGGCTTGGGCCACCAAATCCACCACCAGCTGCAGACGAACCAAAAGTTTTTACAGTTCTGATTTCGGTATTAATTGGGTAACTAGAAATCTTGTCGATATAAGATCTGTCAGCAGAAATTTGTGTTAAGCTTAAAGAACGTTTTACTTGCGAACTTACACTTACCAAAGGGTTATCACCTTTGAAGTAATCAGTCACATCAATTACAACGCCAGAACTATCTTTTGAAAAAGCTGCAATAGGAAAAGCAGCAGCAATCGCATTTAAGTTAGAGTTTGTAACAGCCTTGTAAATATCATCTGTTGGGTTGGCATTGCTAATTAGTGCAATACCACGTAAAAAGATGTTGCTGCTTGGTCCTTTTTCGAAGGCCATGGTTTGTTGGTTGGCAATTTCACCACCATACACACCACGTCCACCACCCACTGCAGGCACTTTAACATAACGTGTAACGGCTAATATTTCACGACCTAAAAGGCTGTTAGGAATTTCAAAGTAGTATTTGTCTTCTACTTTATGTACGGTAAATAAACCCTTTTGTGATACAGCTTTAGACGTAATTACATCTTTAAAAGCTTTAGGAGCTTGACGTGCACCACCCAAACCTGGCATACCGGCCATGCCAGCCATGCTTGGCATACCAGCTCTACCACCTGGTGCTTGCGTGGTGTCTCTTTGTTGTGCGGTACCCATTGTAGTAACTAGGAGCGCCGCCGCGATAAAATAGTTTTTCATTGGTCAATTTAGTTGTTGAATAATGCTTTAAAGATAGGGCTGTAAATAATTCAGCCCTATCTTTTTTAGATGAACTTGGATAAATGGTAAAAAAAATTAAAAAAATCGGTGAAAAATTGTGGATTTCTTGACATTAGCGCGCTTATACTGAGTTAATTAGACAGTTATTCACCCTTCTTGTATTATTTTTTTGCAACCAAATTTGGCTATTTCAATAAAATACCTAATTTGTAAGCTCCTAAGGGGTTATTTGAAGAAGTTTTATGTTTAAAACGTTTTTTTAATTAGCATTGTAGGGACAAATTTTTAAATCGGTTTTAATTATTTAAAAAACAAAAAATCTATCGAATCATGGCTGAGACAAAACCAACTGCAACAGCTGCAAAAAGTAGTTCAACTGCACAACCTAACAAAAGCAGTAACTTAATTGCAACAATCGCTCCAATTGCTTGTATCATTGGCGGTTACCTTATTTGGCGCATACTATTAGGAAGCGCTTCTAACTTTACAACTCCTGATCCTGATGCTAGCCATTGGTTTTGGCCTAACCACAAAGGACCTAAAGGAACTTTTACAAAAATGTATGAAGGTGGTATCATTGTACCTATCCTTGTTGGTTGTTTATTAACGGTATTAACTTTCGTAATTGAAAGATTGTTAACTGTAAATAAAGCTTCTGGTACTGGAAACATTGCTGAGTTTGTGCGTAAAGTACAATTTCATTTAGCAAACAAAGAAGTTGAAAAAGCTTTAGCTGAATGCGATAAGCAACAAGGTTCTGTTGGTAATGTAATGAAAGCAGGTCTTAAGAAATACAAAGAAATGATTTCAAATACTGAACTTACCACAGATCAAAAAGTATTAAACATTCAAAAAGAAGTAGAAGAAGCAACAGCGCTTGAACTTCCTATGCTAGAAAAGAATTTGGTGTTCTTATCTACTATCGCATCAGTAGCAACCTTATTAGGTCTATTAGGTACGGTACTTGGTATGATTCGTTCATTCTCTAAATTAGGTGATGAAGGTGGTGGAGAAGCTGCTCGTGAATTATCTCAAGGTATTTCTGAGGCCCTTTACAATACCGCTTTAGGTATTGGTACTTCTGCAGTAGCGATTATCATGTACAACGTATTTACAACGCGTATCGATGCGGTTACTTACGGTATTGATGAGTCTGGTTTCACATTAACACAAAGCTTTGCTGCAAACTACAAATAGTCGAATAGCTATTTTGTACAACACAAAGTTTTGAATCTTAATATGAAAACCTACTAAATTATATAACAATGGGAAGAGCCAAATTACCACGTAAGAGCACCAACATAGACATGACGGCTATGTGTGATGTGGCGTTCCTTCTATTGTCGTTTTTTATCTTAACAACAAAGTTTAAACCTGCAGAAGCAATTGCAGTTACCACACCAAGTTCGGTAGCAGCAAAAATAGCACCAGATAAAGACCTTGTTTTAATTACAATCGACAAAGACGGAAAAGTTTTTCTTTCGCTGGATAATGAACAAATTAAAGAGGTAGTTGCAAATAATCTAAACACTACCATGAATCTTGGCTTAGACGTTAATGCGTTTAAAAAAGCGGGATTTTATGGTGTACCATTTAGTAGCCTTGCTTCATTCCTTCAAATCCCCGCAGAAAAGCGTACTGGAGCTGTTTTAACAGGTATTCCAATCAAAGATTCTACAGACAACCAATTAAATACATGGATACGTGTTGTTAAAGATGCGTACCTAGGTAAGAAAATGAATCTTTTATTAAAAGGCGACAATGCTTCAAAGTTCCCTGCATTTAAAGCGGTGATCGATGCTTTCAAAAAGAACGACGAACAGAAGTTCCAAATGATTACAAATCCTGAAAGCGTACCAACTGGCTCTGAATTATGGAAACTTTCGATGGCGGGAGAGAAGAGAGACGAATAGACAATAAATCATTCACGAAAATTAAATGCTATTATCATGGCAGAAATGGATACATCGAGTGGCGGGGGTCACAAAAAGGGCCCCGGGGTCAAAAAAGGGAAGAAGCTTTCTACCCGTGTTGACTTAACACCCATGGTTGATTTGGGTTTTCTACTCATCACATTCTTTATTTTCACTACATCTATGAGCCAGCCCACAGCGCTAAAGCTCATGTTACCAAAGGATGCAGATAAACCAGAAGAGCAAAATAAAGCGAAAGAATCAGGTGTTATCACACTTTTATTAGGAAAAGACAATACCGTTTTTTACTACGAAGGTCAACTGGATAACACAGCTTCTAACTTTAAATCGTCTAATTTTTCTGGCATCAGGGATATTCTTCTTGATAAAAAAAGAAGAACTCCTGAAAAGGATTTGGTAGTGGTATTAAAAGCATCTTCAGAAAGTACGTATAAAAACGTGGTTGATATTTTAGACGAAATGTCTATCAATGTACTAAAGCGATATGCTTTAGTTGATATCAGCAAACAAGAAGAAGAGCTCGTAAAAATATCTGTAGCAAATGCTGCACCAGCAAACTAATTATTTAAAGAAGAACCGATCATGGACGTAAACAAAATATTAACAGCGGATATCCTCGATATTTTATTTGAGGGTAAAAATAAAGCGTACGGTGCTTATGATTTAAGACGCACTTACGAAAAGCGTGTCAAAATTGCCCTTGCAGGTACTTTTGCCATTTGCCTTCTTTTGTTCGTTGGTTCGTTTATTGCTAATTCAACTTCTAAGGGCAAATCTCAAATTATTGTCGAAGACGTTAATTTGGAAAGCGTAAAAGAAGAGAAAAAGCCTGAACCACCGCCACCGCCACCACCACCAAAACAAGAGCCTCCAAAAATCGAAATGGCAAAATTCACCCCTCCAAAAATTGTGAAGGATGAAGAAGTAAAGCCTGAAGATGAAATCAAAGAGGTTGAAAAATTGGAAGACACTAAAATTGGTACCATAAACCAAGAAGGTGCTAAAGATGACGGTATCGTTGCTCCACCAGTAGAAAAAGGTACTGGTACGGTAGAAGCGCCAAAAGAAGAAGATTACGATAAAGTATTTATCGTGGTACAAATCCCTGCAGAATTCCCTGGTGGACTTCCTGCTTGGGCTAAATACCTTGAGCGTAACCTGAATCGTGACTTACCAGTAGACAATGGAGCACCTCCAGGAAAATACACTGTAATTGTA
>JBIISK010000016.1:0-42251 GCA_044341045.1 Sediminibacterium sp.
TTTAACCCAATCATGAAAAAAGTAACTGTTCATAAAGAAATTAAATAGTCATGGCAAAAGCTGCATCGAAAAACGCGAAAGTAAAAGATCTTAAGGCTTCTGCAGAAGCTAAAAACTGGACTAAAGTTATCAAGGCTGTAAGAAGCCCTAAAACTGGTGCCTATACTTTTAAAGAAAACATCATTCACAAAGACAAAGTGAACGATTTCTTAAAAGAGAAATAGTTCCAATACTTAAACTTATTCATAAAGCTTTCTCCTCATCGGGAAGGCTTTTTGTATTTTTACACGTCAAATTAGTACTATGGGATTTTTAGGAAAGCTTTTTGGTATCAAAGAGAAGGAGAGTTTAGACCAGGGTTTGCAACAAACCAAGGAAGGCTTCTTTGCTAAAATCACAAAAGCCATTGCGGGCAAGAGTACTGTTGATGACGAAGTACTCGATAACCTCGAAGAAGCGCTTATAGGCGCCGACGTTGGAATGGAAACGACCATTCAAATTATTGAAAGAATAGAAAAACGAGTAAAGCAAGACAAATACTTGAATACTAATGAATTAAATGTATTACTTCAACAAGAAATTGAAGCAATACTCGTAGATGCACCGGAACCTGAATACAAAGATTTTACTATACCGGCTGGTAAAAAGCCCTATGTGATTTTAGTGGTAGGCGTTAATGGGGTAGGCAAAACCACCACCATTGGTAAACTAGCCAACAATTATAAAAAGGCAGGCAACCAGGTAGTACTTGGAGCCGCAGATACTTTTAGAGCAGCAGCCACCGAGCAGCTGACCATTTGGAGTGAGCGCGTGGGTGTTCCAATTGTTAAGCAAACCATGGGTGCCGATCCTAGCGCCGTGGCTTTTGATACGGTAACAAGTGCCGTTTCTAAAAATGCCGACGTGGTGATTATTGATACGGCCGGTCGTTTACACAACAAGCTCCACCTCATGGATGAGTTAGGCAAAATTAAGCGCGTTATTCAAAAAGTAATACCAGGTGCCCCACACGAGGTAATGCTCGTACTAGATGGTTCTACAGGTCAAAATGCACTAGAACAAGCCAAGCAGTTTACGGCTACCACCGAGGTAACGGCTTTATCCATTACCAAACTAGACGGCACCGCAAAAGGTGGCGTAGTGCTAGCCATCGCCAACCAGTTTAAAATTCCAGTAAAATATATTGGGGTAGGTGAAAAAATAGATGACCTCATCATCTTTGACAAGCACGAATTTGTTGACAGCCTATTTAAAGGTGTAACGAACGGCTAATCCACCCCAACCGCCTTCAAAGTACGTATGGCCCACCAAATTAAAAGAGGGCTGCCAGTCAAAACTAATGGCTAGAGGCGCGTTAGGTATTTTATAGTCTAAACCTAGTACACCATCTACCCCAATGGCAAATACAGCCGTGCTAGGCGGGTTTCTAAGACGCCAACTATTGTTCCATAGGCCAAAGTGGCCACCACCACCCACATACCATTGCAGGCCCTCTGTATTAGGTATAGGTATATGCTTTTCATATAAGCCCGTTAATCTGAAGCCGTTTTCGTTAAAATAAGCAAGTAATTCTTTGGCTATAGACTCAGTCTTGTACTGCTTATAGGTAATGGCGCCAGGGTAAACTTTAACACCAATAGATTGAAGCATGGGTTTTGTAGATTGGGCACTCAAGGTAAAAGCGGCAATTAATAGACATGCGGTAAAAAGTAATTTTTTCATGATGGGGGGATTGAAAATACCCTACAAAAATAATTGTCAAATACTGAAAGAATAGTTAAGGTTGCTCTTTAATAATTATTTAGGTTTGTAGTATGCATGATTTTAAAGAATTGGTGGCAGAATTTGGAACCCGATTTGGGGTTGCACAATTTCCGGCGGCCCCTGCAAGCCTTTATGAACCTGGCGAATATTTTTTAAGTATTGGCGGTAAAAGGATTAGACCTATCCTATGTGTGCTCGGGAATGAACTTTTTAGTGAGATCACTGAAGACGCGTGGTCCCTTGCCACAGCAATCGAGCTATTTCATAATTTCACCCTTATTCATGATGATATGATGGATGCGGCCGCACTAAGGCGCGGCATGCAAACGGTACATACAAAATATGGCGACAACACCGCGCTATTAACGGGTGATGTAATGCTCATTAGAGCCTACGAAAAATTACAAACCATTAATCCGGCGTATTTACCTAAAATATTAAGCCTCTTTAATACCACTGCAAGAGAAGTTTGTGAAGGTCAACAACTCGATATGGATTTTGAAAAAATGCCATCGGTTACACTGGACGCATACATTCATATGATTACCCTTAAAACATCGGTGCTACTTGCAGCTAGTTTAGAAATGGGTGCCATACTGGGTGGCGCTACACCAGGCAATTGTAAACACTTATATGAGTTTGGAAAAAACCTAGGTATTGCTTTTCAAATTCAGGACGATTATTTAGACGCTTTTGGCGATCCGGAAAAATTTGGTAAAGAAGTGGGTGGCGATATTAGACAAAATAAAAAAACCTTTTTACTACTGCACGCATTAGAAGTAGCAACGCCTGATCAACGCGCTAAACTTAATAGCTTACTTGCAAGTAATGGTCCGGATAAAGTGCCACAGGTAATGGACATATTTAAAGCTTGTAACGTAGATGCTTGGTCTATAGAACTAAAAGAAAAATATTTGCAAATGGCCTTAGCTAACTTAGAAGATATTGCTGTAACCAGTGCAAGAAAGACAGCTCTTTTGTCGCTTGCCAATTATTTAATGCAACGAGAAAAATAATTTTACATTTTATTACGCATACTAAACGCAATTCATAGCGCATGTCAAATTCTTTATTTAGAAAAAAATCAATCGCAAAAATTAATTCTGATGCTGCTGCCGCAGAAGGACATGGCACTGGGCTTAAAAAAATATTAGGCGTAAAGGATTTAACTTTTATGGGTATTGCCGCCGTTATTGGAGCAGGTATATTTTCTACTATTGGTACGGCTGCCTTTAATGGGGGTCCGGGCATTTCATTACTTTTTGTAATTACAGCCATTACTTGTGGGTTTAGTGCGCTGTGCTACGCCGAGTTTGCAAGTAGGGTACCAATTGCAGGAAGTGCTTATACATATGCATACGTTTCATTTGGCGAAGTAGTTGCATGGATTATTGGTTGGGCGTTAATACTCGAATATGCTATTGGAAATATTGTAGTGGCAATTAGTTGGAGTGGTTATTTTAATAATTTATTAGAAGGATTTAATATTCATTTACCAGGATGGCTTGCTACCAATACAACCAACGCACAAAGTGGTTACGACGAAGCGGTAAAAGCAATGGCCGGAGGCGCAACACTCGAAAGTTTGGGTAGACATGCAAGAACCGGGTACGATGCTATTGTTAACGCACCGGTTATTGGCGGCATCAAACTGATTTTAAATATTCCTGCTTTTATCATTGTAATGCTGATTACGGCACTTGCGTATGTAGGTATTCAGGAGAGTAAGAAAACCACTAATTATATGGTAATTTTTAAAATTGCCGTTATCATTTTTGTAATTGTGATGGGATTCTTTTATGTAGACACCAAAAACTGGGATCCATTTTTACCAAACGGATTTACAGGTGTACTTGCGGGTGTGTCTGCTGTGTTTTATGCTTACATTGGTTTTGATGCCATTTCAACCACTGCCGAAGAATGTAAAAATCCCCAAAGAGATTTACCGCGTGGTATGATTTATTCATTAATTATTTGCACGGTCCTGTATATTTTAATTGCACTTGTATTAACCGGTATGGTAAATTATAGTGAGTTAAAAGTGGATGATCCTTTAGCTTATGTGTTTCAAAAATTACACCTCAATAAAATTGGTTATTTAATTTCTGTGAGTGCCGTTGTGGCAACCACCAGTGTGCTGCTCGTATTTCAGCTCGGGCAACCACGTATTTGGATGAGTATGAGTAGAGATGGCCTATTACCTAAAAAGTTTGCGCAAGTGCATCCTAAATTTGGAACGCCATCTTTTGCAACCATTGTTACTGGTTTGCTTGTAGGTATTCCATCCTTATTTGTAGCAAGTTCGACAATGACTGATTTAACCAGTATTGGAACACTCTTTGCATTTGTGCTCGTTTGTTTTGGTGTACTTGTATTACCGCGGATGGCTAAAGAAGCGGGTAGTTCTGCATTTAGACTTCCTTACTTAAACGGACAATTTATCATCCCTGCTATAGTTGCTATTTTTGTTTATTTTTCAATGAACCGAATTACAGATGCGTTTAGCAATTATAAAACCGAAGGGTTCCAAGAAATTTTATTTTTACTCTTTATTTTTATTGCCATAGTTACAGGCGTTTTAAGTTTTGTTCGAAAATATTCAGTCATACCTGTGGTAGGTGCACTTTGTTGCCTCTATTTAATGATTGAAATACCCGCCATTAGTTGGTTGTGGTTTTTTGTATGGATGGGCATTGGTTTAACCATTTACTTCTTGTATAGTAGACGTAGAAGTAAACTCGCAGTATAACAATGAAGTATCAGATAGGTGACGAAATATTGGTGTTGCATAGCAACGAAGAAGGGAAAGTGGTTGATTTTATCAACGATAAAATGGTGATGATTGAAGTGCGTGGCGTAAAGTTTCCGGCGTATATGGATCAAATTGATTTTCCCTATTTTAAACGCTTTACCCAAAAAAAAATTGTAGAGGATCAAAAACCGCTCAAGCAATTTATTGATAACATTCCAACCGAAAAGCCAAAGCCTACGGCTGTAAAAGAAGAAACAGGCGTTTGGTTAACCTTGATTCCAAAATTTGGGCTCGATGATTTTAATGACGAAATAGTTTCTTCATTTAAAGTTCATCTGGTAAACAATATGGCCACTGCATATGGATTTCATTACAAGCAGTATTTATCTGCTAGTTTAAATTTTGAATTGGAATCAACCATTCAACCTTTTCATGATTTTTACTTGCATGACCTTGCGTTTGAAGCCATTAACGATACACCTAATTTTAGTGTAGACTTCTCATTACTTCAAAAAGTCAAATACAAGGCGGCGCATTACGAAACGCTTCTTAAATTAAAACCCAAGCAGGTATTTAATGCCATCGAAAAACTCAAAGAAAACAATGAGCCTACGCTCAGCTATTTGTTATTTGATGCTTACCCCGACGAAGCTATTGTAGAAACATTTGATATTTCTAAATTATCGGCGGCAGGATTTAAAGTGTACGACGCAAAAAAAATAAAAGAAAATTTACCGGCGCCCCGAACAGTGATAGACCTTCATATAGAAAGGCTCACCAATAGTTATTTGCACCTCTCTAATACCGAAATCATGGGTATTCAGTTAAGTGAATTCGACAAGTGGTTTGACCTAGCCGTAGCACACCGTCTGCCTTCATTTATCGTGATCCATGGAGTAGGCGAAGGGGTTTTAAGAGACGAATTGCATAGCATTTTAAAGACCAAAAGAGAGGTCAAACACTTTATCAATCAATACGATGCGCGCTTTGGGTATGGTGCCACTGAGATATTCTTTAAATAAAGGTTATCTTTGCAGCTCCATAAGCCCGAACCATCGAGGTGCTTAGGCACTTAGGAAAGTCCGGACAGCATAGGGCAACCCACCGGTTAAGCGCCGGCCGTTTATATGGTAGCATATATATGAGAGATAGTGCCACAGAAAATAACTTCCGTTTTGCAAAAAGCGGACACAGGTGAAAATGTGAGGTAAGAGCTCACAGCTTTTGTTGGTAACAGCAAAGGAGGGTAAACCTTGGGTGTTGTAATGCCATGTATAGGAATCTTTGAAAGCGGCTCGTTTGATTCCAATTTATTGGAAGGGTTCCAGGGTAGGCAGCAAGATTGTGTTAGTAATAGCACAACTAGATAAATGATGGTTTAGAAACAGAATCCGGCTTACGAGGCTTATGGTTTTTTTTATTTTGAAACAATTGATTTGATATGACACAAGAGCAGATTAAGAGTATGAGAGACCGAGTGACGGTTTTGAGGAGGTTTCTTTGACGTCGATAATAGAAACTATAAAGTAGATACCGACAAACAACTTTCATTATCTCCTGGCTTCTGGGATGATAATACCCGTGCTACAGCCATCATGAAAGAAATTAAAGTCAATGAATATTGGCTTAAACTTTACAAAGCCGTAGAAGCTAGCGTAGAAGACTTTGCCATTTTATTTGATTTTTGGAAAGCAGGTGACGCCAGCGAAGAGGAAACCAAAGAGGCGCACGCTTTTGCCATTCAACAAATAGAAGACGCAGAATTTAAGAGTACCCTTAATAAGCCGGAAGATGAATTAACGGCCATCCTACAAATTAATCCAGGCGCAGGTGGAACAGAAAGTCAAGACTGGGCCGAAATGCTATTACGCATGTACCGTATGTATGGCGAAAAGCAGGGATGGAAAGTAACAGAAATAGATTTTCAGGCAGGAGATGGTGCCGGTATTAAAAGTGCCACACTTCAATTTGAGGGTGACTTTGCGTATGGATTTTTAAAAGCAGAAAGTGGGGTGCACCGCCTTGTTCGTATATCTCCTTTTGATAGCAATGCCAGAAGGCATACTTCTTTTGCCTCTGTATATGTATATCCATTAATTGATGATACCATCGAAATTACCGTAAACTCTGCCGATTTGGAATGGGCTTTTTATAGAAGTGGAGGTAGTGGTGGACAGAACGTAAATAAAGTTGAAACAGCGGTACGTTTAAAGCATGGTCCTAGTGGTTTTATTGTCGAGTGCCAGCAGGCACGAACACAGGGTGAAAACAGAGAGCTTGCCCTTAAAATGCTAAAGTCTCGTTTATATGAAGAGGAACTTCGTAAAAGACAAGAAGCTTTAAATGCGAGCAATGCCAACAAGAAAAAGATAGAGTGGGGAAGTCAAATAAGGAGCTATGTGTTTCATCCCTACAAAATGATTAAAGATCACCGTACCGATTATGAAGTTGGTAATGTGGGTCCTGTAATGGATGGTGAAATTGATGGATTTATTAAGGCTTATTTAATGATGCTCACTGAAGACCCTGAATAGCAGCATTACTCATGAATTCATTAACTTAGTCAATCAATGTAAAGTATGGTAGCAATTTTATTAGCAATTTTTGTAATTGGTTACGCGGCTATTACACTGGAGCACAGTATTAAAATAAACAAATCTGCAATAGCACTTATTACAGCAGTGCTTTGTTGGACGCTAATTGTACTCAATGCCGACAATAAAGAATTAGTAGTAGAATCCCTTACTCATCATTTAAGTGCGATTAGTGAAATCGTATTTTTTTTACTAGGAGCCATGACCATTGTGGAATTAATTGACGCGCATGATGGATTTCAAAATATTGCAGATGCCATAAAAACTACCAATAAAACAAGGCTTGTTTGGCTTATTGCTATTATTACTTTTTTCTTGTCAGCAGTACTTGATAATCTTACAACTACGATTGTAATGATTTCCATTTTAAACAAGTTAATTCAGGATAAAAAAGTAAAGTGGTTACTGTTAGGCCTTGTTATCATTGCATCCAATGCCGGTGGCGCCTGGAGTCCCATAGGCGATGTTACCACAACCATGCTATGGATTGGTGGCCAGATAACCCCTTTAAATATTATAAAACAGGTGTTTTTTGCCAGTTTAGTGAGTATGATAGTTCCAGCTCTTATTGTTAATTATTTAATTAAAGGGCCTATTGCTTTAAAGCCAGTTGTTGAAAATAATTTAAACTTTAACTCAAGCGCTTTTGAGCGTAACCTCATTTTTTATGTGGGTATTGGCTGCTTACTTTTTGTGCCCATATTTAAAACTTTTACGCATTTGCCGCCGTATATGGGTATGCTACTTTGTTTAGGTATTATTTGGGTTGTTACCGAACTGTTGCATAAGAAAAAGGCAGATGATGAAAAAGGGCTTTTATCAGTAAATCATGCCATCCGAAAAATTGACACGCCTAGTATTTTGTTTTTTTTTGGAATACTGATGGCTATAGCCTCACTTGAATTTGTGGGCGTTTTACCTCAAATGGCAGCTTATTTAAATAGTAGTATTGGTGATATTAATCTTGTAGCGATTGCAATTGGATTATTATCTGCTGTGTTTGATAACGTGCCACTTGTGGCTGCTTTACAAAGCATGTATTCACTAGAGCAGTATCCACAAGATCATTATTTTTGGGAGCTACTCGCATATACGGCAGGAACAGGTGGATCTTGTTTAATTATAGGATCTGCTGCTGGTGTGGCTGTTATGGGGATTGAGAAAATAAATTTTTTCTGGTACCTCAAAAAAGTAAGCTGGATTGCGCTGATAGGATTTTTAGCAGGCGCTGCCGTATTTATGTTACAGCATGCATATCTATAAAAACAAATTAATTACCTGTTAGGATATCAAATTTGCTTTTTGGCCTTATTTTGTCTTGCCAGTTAAAGCTTTTAAGTTTGAGTTCTTCATGATTGGTTTTGCCCCGCATGGGAAGCAGTCCGCCTTCTAAATTATTAATAAATTTAACGCGCTTGGGTTTACCGTCGGTAAAGTTAATTTCAATTAAGTCGCAACTATTTTTATTGACGCCCACAAAACCCTTTTGTTCGTCCTGGGCGTAATAGATATTTTCGGCACTTCCTTTAGCAGTTAAAAAATGAACTTGTCCTGTGCTATCAAATAATGCATTGATGCTATTACCTTTCACTTGGTTAAAATAAATACTACTATCTACTTTACTAATACTTATTGCGTTTTCAAAAACGTATAAACGCTCTGGTTTTTTGTTTTTCAAAAATAAATAAATAGTGTCTCCGCTAATTTGATTTTCCTGTGCCCATATAATTGGCTCATTAAAAAGTCTAAAAACAGAGTCTTGGCCCGAAAAAAACAAACTATCACCAACAGCCTGTAAAGAGTCTGAAAATATTTTTACGTTTTTATACGCTTCAAAATATTTTAAAGTGCTATCAACTGGTGGGGTCGAGGCTGTAGATAGCTTAACGGAATCGATCGTATTTTTTGGAACACCTTTTTTTACAGCTGATTTTGCTACTGCTGTTTTAACGGTATCTTTAATTATCAATTTTTTAATGCTTGTATCAACTGTTACTGGCCTTACGTTTGGAATCTTTTTTGTTTTTAATAAGTCTATAACGCGACCCGAAAACAAAGTATCTGCAGTAATAAAAATACTATCAGCCCCTTGTTTAATAATAAGGAGTGGTATTTGCGTAGCCATAATGGTGCTCCTTTTATTATTGGTTTTGATGTTATTGGCAATCATATCAAAACCTTGCTCTTTGTCTTTACTTCTATACACAGCGTTGCCTCTAAATTCACTTAGTCCATTAAGGCTGTCAATGGCAATTTCGTCGGCGGTAATGCTAAAAGTAGAATCCTCTAAAATAGAGCGCTTGTAGAGGTTGGCAATCTTCTTTTTAATATCATAAAAACCTTCGCGGGTTTTAATGGTAAGACCTTTTTTATCTTTAATTATAGTAGGGCTAATAAAAGTAGAAACTTCGGTTGTGGTGTTGTATTGAAGGCTATCTGTTTTAATGGTGCCATCAGGTTGTACGAGTAATACATCTTTATAGAAGTAAATATCTTTGGTGTCCCCATAGTAATTTCCTTCGGTGCTGGTAAGGGTTGTTTTTTTATTGACTACTTTGCCGCCGTATAAGTAAGTACCTAACTTAAGGTTTACATCATAGGTTAGGTTTTCGGTGGTAAGTATACTTTTTCCATCTGTCAACCTTACTTTATTTGTAAGTAAGGCCTTTTTTTCAATCCCCATGTATCGGAGGTACTGTGAATATATATGTACCTTATCCGCGTCATTGATATGAACGTTACCAAAAGATTCTAGCGTATTAAAGATGGGGTTGATAATGGCACTATCGGCATAAAAAAGTGTTTTGCCTTGCCTAACCTTTACATTACCAGCATACGAAACGAGTTGATTAGAATCGGATTTTTGTAGGTACTGTTTATCGGCAGCAAGAATGTATAAAAAGTTTTCTTGTGTAATTACTTTGGTTTTGATACTGTCTTTTGGCTTATTAATTTCTTTAGGCTTTCCGGGTTGGGCATACGTAGTAATGGCAAGCAGCACAAAGCAAATTGTAAAGTATCGTTTTAGCACGGCAGCCATTATTGTTTGTTGGTACTAGCAGTGTCTATAATTGGTGCTAGGAGTGGACTGCTTTTGTCTTTTTTGCCAAAAACAGAAAACTGAACATATCTTTTTGGATGTATGCGCAAGTCGTCTATTAGTGTATTGGCACTCTTTAAACTATTATTGAGGTTGTTGTAGAGTGTTTTATCGTTGATGAGTTTTCCTAAACTTCCTTCGTCGCTAGCTGCTTTTTTAACAAGCACATTTAAATTATCGATGGCCGTTTTTAAATTGCCAATGGTTCCAGTAATATCAGCGCTCGCTAATTTATTGGTGGTTTTTTCTAAATTGGATAGGGTGGAAGCTACTTCTTTGTTATGGTCTGCTAGGTTTTTGGTAACGCTATTGATATTGTTTACAGAACTTGTGATAGCGCCAGATTGCTTGTCTAGCATTTGCTCTATTGCAGCGGCCGATACAATTAAACTAGCGGTTGTGTTATTAATATTGGCAATCGCTTCTTGTAAATTATTTTTTGTATTAGGGTCAAATATGCGGTTGATATTCTTCAATACACTGTCAAGTGATTGCACAGTAACTTTTATTTGATCTGTTACCGGTTCTAGTTTGTTCATGGCTTCATCAAAAAGTCCTATAGAACTTCTAGTAGAAATGGTGTCTTGTGGCTTTAAAAAATTAGCATTGGTTCCAAGCTTAATGACAATGCTTGGTGTACCAAGTGGGTTATCTTTAATACTTGCTACAGAGTTTGCTGGAATTTTATAATCTTCATTTAACTTAATAGTAACGAGTATAGAGTGCAAATTAAAGTCAGTGTTTTCTATATCAATAACACTTCCTACTTGAAAGCCGTTTACATAAACAGGGTTTGATACCATCAGGCCCTTGGTATCTGCGTATTTGGCAAATATGTAATTACCTGTTTTAAATAATGTTTTGCCCTTTAAAAAATTAAAGCCCAGAATTAAAACTGTAATTGAAATAGCGGTAAGGGCTCCAACTTTTGACTCATTCGAAATCTTCATGTAACAAAATTAAGGTTTATTGGCACCCACGCCTATCTGATTCTCTAGAGATTTTTTATAAATGCGCACAGATTTAGTGATTACATCACATATTTCTAATTGACCTTGCTCACTATTGAGGTAGTCCTCTTCTTCTGGGTTTGATATAAAACCGGTTTCTACAAGAACTGCCGGCATACTTACCGCTTGCAACACCCAAATACCCTTTTTACGCTGTTGGGCTTGTCTACTTACGCGACCTAATTTTTGAAACTCTTCTTCAATGGTGAGCGCTAATTTGGCGCTGCGCTGAAAGTATTGCTGTGCCATAATGCTGGCTAGCATTTGTTTGGTAGGGTCATTGGCGTCTGTTTGTTTGCGCGCTTCTAATATTTTTAGAGAAACACTATCTAAGTATTCATCCACACTTTCTCCTGCGGCAGCTACGCGTTCATCAGATTTGTCAACACCAAAAATAAAAGTTTCGGTACCAATGGCAGTACTTGGCAATCGCGTTACTTTATATTGAGGCACTTGTTTTTTCACTTTCTTCCCTTTTTTTCCTTTTACGGTGATGGTTTTATAGCCTACCACTTCTCTGATGGTTCTTGACCCTGCCGAGTTTACGTGTATGCATATAAACAAATCACCTTTTAAGCGGTTGGCGATGTCTGCTTTTTCAATGACCGAATTAAAAACATCTGTTTTGCGGGTCATTAATATTTCAACATCTGGAAGGGCTTGTCTTAATTGCGCTTCTAGTTTTAAGGAAATTGCAAGTGAAATATCTTTTTCGGTAGAATACCTGCCTCTAGCTCCAATATCTCCACCACCATGTCCAGCATCAATAATGATTCTTTTTAGGGCTTGTTTTTGAGTTGGTGCTGGCGTTTTGCTAGGGGTTGGATTAGGTGCAGCAAATGCCTGAAAACTCAAAAAAATTGAACCTACAAGGGCAGCTATTCTTCTTATCTTCATATCAATTCGTTAAAGGATTTTAGATATAAGTCATTTTACACCTTTCATACACTATTTTTGCCTAGTGAATAGAAGCAAACGACGTAAAATTAACGTAAAAACAGCACCCGCTATTGTTATGGGCATAGTTTTGCTTTTATTAACATTTCAGTGGGAATCTAGGGCTTTTTTAAGGCAAAATACCCCCTTATTTATAGATACCCTTGTAAAAAAGGTCGATACCTCAGCAAAAAAGACCGATTCTCTCCTAAATATCACCGATACACTCAAATTATCAAAAGATTCTATAGATACCCCAATCGACTATAATGCATCCGATTCTGGCATATTAATAGTGGAAACCAGGGAGTTTTTGCTTTACGGAAAGGCTAAAACCAATTATCAGGATTTAAAAATTGAGGCGGCAACCATTAGATATAATCAGCAGTCTAAAATGGTAAAAGCATATGGAAGTACCGATTCTACTGGTAAATTAGATAGCAAACCCGTCTTCATTCAAGGAGAAATGAAATCGATAAGTGATACCATATCATTTAATATGGAATCGGGTAAGGGCTTGACAAAAAACACTTTTTTTCAGGAAGGGGAAATTTATGTGAATGCAATTAGCCTAAAAAAAATGAGTGATAGCGTTGTTTATGCAAAAAAAGCACGATTTACAACTTGTAATTTAGATACGCCACACTTTGCCTTTAGAACTGGCCGGATGAAAATCATCAATAACAAATTAGGTATTTCTGGCCCGACTTTCCCGGAATTTGAGGGCGTACCTATGCCCATTGGTATTCCATTTGGTATATTCCCTTTAAATAGAGGTAGACACTCTGGTATTTTGGCTCCTGCATTTACGGCCTCTGAAGATTTTGGATTGGGTCTTGAAGGGCTTGGTTACTATAAAGTTATTAATGATTATCTCGATTTTACTACTAGGGCTAATATATATTCTTATGGAGGATGGAATGCAAACCTTAACTCTAAATACATTAAACGTTATGCGTTTACTGGAGGGGTTAACCTTACATTACAAAATACAAAAAGCCTAAATAGATCGGGGGGCACTGGAGACGAGTTCAATCAGAATAAGTCATTTATGCTAAACTGGAGCCACAGTAGAGATAATCGGGCAAGGCCAGGTACTAGTTTTTCTGCCAATGTAAATTTTGGTAGCTCTAGGTTTAATAGATTGCTTCTAAACAATCCCATGCAAAACTTTCAGAACCAGTTGAGTTCTTCCATAAGTTATTCGAAAGATTGGAGAGGTAAATACAATTTATCTGTGAACGCTAACCATAATCAAAACAATAATTTACGCCTCGTTAATTTACAACTCCCAACAGTAAACTTTAACGTGGTAACATTGTATCCTTTTCAGTCCAAAGAGCAAATTGGTGCTGGTAAATGGTACGAAAAAATTGGTATAGGGTATAGCGGAAATGTTCAAAATCAGTTGTCTTTTTATGACACTGCTTTTAATTTAAAAAGATTATTAGATACTGCGCAATGGGGCGCTGTTCATAATATACCATTATCTATGTCACTTCCGGCATTAGGGCCTGTAACCATTAGCCCTAGCATATCTTATGAAGAGCGTTGGTATGGACAACGGTTTCTCAGGAGCTGGAATTCGGCGAATAAAAAAGTAGATACTGTTAAAAATAGAGGATTGTATACCGCTCGTCAAATGAGTTTTGGTATTAGTGCGGCTACACGAATTTTTGGTACTTATACGTTTGGCAAAAACAGTAGTATTAAGGGTATTAGACATGAAATCAGACCTACCATTTCTATGAACTATCAGCCAGATATGGCGGCTGCATACCATTACAGTTCACAAGTTGATAGCACTGGCCGTACCTTCCGTTTTTCGCAATATGAAGGAGGCGTTATCGGTTCTTTTGCAGAAGGTAGCTTTGGAGGTATTGGATTTGGGGTAGATAATTTACTAGAAATGAAAGTGCGTGATAAATCAGATTCTACTGCCAAAGACAAAAAAGTTAAATTAATCGAAGGCTTTGGCTTTTCTTCTTCTTATAACATGCTAGCGGATAGTTTTAAACTTGGGAACTTTAACCTATATGCTAGAAGTACACTTTTTGAAAAAATCAATATCAATGCGAGTGCTACACTAGATCCTTATGATGTAGATAATAAAGGCTATCGATTAAAAACTTTTGCTTTTGATCCCAAAGCTTTTAAATTTGGGCGCATTACAAGTGGAAGTGTTGCCATTTCCACATCATTTTCAAGTAAGTCTAAAGATGGTAAATCAGAAAAGGATAAAGAATTACCTATCGATCCATTTTTAACCCCCGACGAACAGCAACGTCAGTTGCAATTTGCTAAATCAAATCCCGCCGAGTTTACAGATTTTAATATCCCTTGGACTTTATCGTTTTCTTATTCTTTATCATTTAATAAACAGCTCAAGCCAGATTATAGTGGTTTTGAAACTAAAACTTTTTCAAGTTTAAATTTTAATGGAGACTTTAGTTTGAGTGAAAAATGGAAAGTGGGGGGTACTGGTTATTACGATGTTTCTATGGGTGGACTTCAACAGTTTAGTATGTTTATTTCTAGAGAAATGCACTGCTGGCAGATGTCCATTAACGTGATGCCTGTTGGTATTTTTAGATCCTTTAATATTACGGTGAATCCTAAATCGGGGATCTTAAGAGATTTGAAAATTAATAGAAGTAGGGTGTTCTCAAATTCTACCTTCTAATAGCAGCTGGTTTTTGGCGTAATAGTTCCACATTAGTTCAAACACTTCTTCTTTCACTTCCTTACTTGTTTTTCCTTCAACGGATACCGGAGATAAAAAGTGCATTTCTATTTTTCCTGGCATTAAACAAAAACTTGGACTAGGAGGTAAAATATTTTTTGAATTAAACAAGATAGTCGGTATGATACGTTTTTTTGTATCTACAGCTAACCTAAACGCGCCATCATAAAAACTTTTGAGTGGGTCACCTGCTCTATTACGCGTTCCTTCTGGATATATTAGCATGTCAAGGCCTACGGCTAAAATACTTTTCATCTCTTCATAACTTTGTCTTCTGCTTTGGTCGCTTCTGCGGTCAACTAAAACACTTCCAAATTTATACACCCATCCAAAAATGGGTACTTTAGAAAAACTAACTTTCGCAATGGTTTTATTAGCTCTTGGCATAAAAGGTGTGCTTACCGGAACATCCATTAAAGAGTTATGGTTGCATACAACTACATAGTTTTCACCTTTAACAAAATGATGGGCACCTTTAATTTTGATACGGCATCCAATAAAAAATAGAAAAAACCGCATCCAAACTTGTGTCACTTTTCTGTGTAATATGGCAACATGTGGTTCAGATAAAAAAAAGCAGGGCAGTAAAAAAAAGACAGCCACAAACATAGTGCTTGAAAAAATGATGATTGCCCATACTGCTAAAATTCTTCCAGCAATAAATTTTACTGTCGATATTTTTTTTGTCGATTCACTCATACTATAAAATTATATATGCCAGTCAATTACTTGAAGTCCTTGTTTTGCAAGTAATTCATTTGTTTTGCTAAAATGTTTACAACCAAAAAAACCTTTGTCTGCACTAAAAGGAGATGGGTGCGCAGCTTTTAAAACAAAATGTTTGGTTTCGTCAATTAATACTTGTTTTTGTTCAGCGAATTTACCCCATAATAAAAATACAATCCCTTTTTTTTCGTCTGATATTTTTCTGATAACGGCGTCTGTAAAATGCATCCAACCAATTTTTGCATGACTTGCGGGTTCATTTTCACGAACGGTAAGTACTGCATTTAATAAAAGTACGCCTTGTTTAGCCCAGGGGGTTAGGTCCCCATTTGTTGGTATGGGTAATCCAATATCTGATTTTAATTCTTTAAAAATATTAACGAGTGAGGGGGGTGGTTTAACGCCCTTTGGTACAGAAAAGCTTAATCCCATGGCCTGACCGCTGCCGTGGTAGGGGTCTTGACCTAATATAACCACTTTGATATCGTTAAAAGGTGTTTGATTGAATGCATTAAAAATAGCATTGCCAGCAGGGAATATTTTTGCCCCTGTGGCAAGTTCTGTTTTTATATGCGCTGCTGTTTGTAAAAAGTACGTTGATTTAAATACATTACTTAATACTTCTTTCCAAGACGCTTCAATTTTTACTTCCATAATAATTTAGAATAAAATACTAACAATGCCTGCAAACGCTTGATGCTTACCTGATAATTTTATTACGTAATAATATACGCCAAAAGGCAAGGGTGTTTGATTTTTTGATTTGCCATCCCAGTTTTTCCCATAACCATTTGAGTTAAATACTTGTTGTCCCGTTCTGTTAAAAATACTAACCGTACAATTCGGGTAATAATCTAATAGGGGTATATTCCATGTATCATTGATGCCATCACTATTTGGTGAAAATGCATTGGGTGGAATGATCTCAGCGTCATCTACAACAGCGTTAATTGTTTGTACTTGCGCACATCCAATTGGGGTGGTCGCTTTAATAAAATATTTTCCGGTTGCTAAAACTCTTTTTGGTTGCAGTAGTGGTGCGGTACACAAAGAGTCTTGCCAATAACTGTACACCCAATTACTTGATGGGGGTGGTATAGTAGTAATATCTATGGTGACAGGTATTTTTACGGGTGCTGGTTGTGTTACAATAAAATCAGGGTAATTATTAATGGTAATGCTCGCTTTTTTTATAACACTGCATCCAGCTGCCGCTGTAAATTTTATAAAATAATTGGTACTGCTTGTAAATCGGTGATTGTTAATCATGGATAGTGAAGCGGTACTGTCAAAAAAATAACTAATACTTGCGTTAGGGTCACTCCCTTTGGTAGGCGTAATGCTATCTAAAGGAATGCTACCGCAGGCTATATAATTGGTAACTGATGTATTGGGTGGCGCACTGATACTGGTATTTATAGGTACTATATTACTACATCCAAATTGACTGGTACCTAAAACAAAATAATTGCCTGTTTGAGCAATTTTTGTGGGATTGGAAAGTGGTGTTTTTGCAAGGGCATCTTGCCAATACGTGTATTTTAAATTGGGGTCATTGCCACTTGTATAATTGGTATCCGTTAGATTTATAGTTTCTGGAATACAAGCAGCCAAAGGTTGCTTAATAGTTATGGTAGGGTTAGGATGAATAATAACAGATAAGGGTTTTGTGTCTGCGCAGCCGGCACTATTGGTTGCTTTAACATATATCAAACCCGATTTCCCTAATGCCTTGGGAGAAGTTACATAGTCGCCACTAGTAGGGCTATTAAAATAACTCAGTTTTAATCCGGGGCTACTACCTGCCGTTACTAAACTGTCTGTAACATCGGCACCTTTGTTTTGACATGCAACAACACTATCTGCTAATTTAAAAACATATGGGTCCAATGATTTTACAATGGTAGTATATAAAGTATCAAGGCAACCTTGATTGGGATAAGGGGTAATAACAAGTGCGAGTCTAGTTTTTGGAGCCGGGGCTGGCGTAATCGTTAGCACAACTTCAGTTCCTAATAATTTTGAAAAATCATCGGTGTACCATTTATATTCTGCGAAGCCATAAGGAGCTGTTAGGTTTAGACCCGTAATATTGGTACAAAAAACGTTACCCGTTACTGGCGTGGTGCAATTGTCATTTACGTCTAAATAGGCATAACCAAAATGACCGCCTCTCGAACAATCGTTGGTTGTAAATTCAAGTCTCAAGGTTTTACCTTGATATCCAGGAAGTTTTAAAGTAATGGGGGCCCATTCTTTGTAGAAGACTGTTCTTTTTACGGTTGATTCTTTAAAGCCCGGTAAGTTGGGTGCCGAAATAAATTCGAAAGCGCCGCAGGTTTCATATTTATTATCGGTAACATTAAAAACCTTAACCATAAATTTTGGTTGCTCCCAATCTTGATGGCCAGCAGGGTTTTCAAATACAACAGCGTAATTATAAATGATGCTATAATCACCTTCGGTAGAAGGAACTGTAAACGTGTAGGAAACACCTTGAGCTTCTGCTTGAGTTTGGTCGTTTCCAAGCTTTACCGAGTAACCGCTACCATTGGGGCAACTGGTTGGAAAGCCTCCATATTCGTCTTTGGCTGTTGTGCCTGGAAAATTGGTAATGATAGTATGTTTGCCATCTTGGGGGCTTGTAAGTGCCATATTTAAGGCACCATTGGAGCGCGCTATAGAACCATCATAAGCATCCCAACTGCCTAAATTTCCGTTTTCGAAGCCAATATTGGGTGGACAGCCCTGTCCCATAACCTGAAATACCCCCATTAGTAGAGATAAACAACTCAATAATAAGTAAGTACGAGCGGTTAGCATACCTTGTAAATGTCGGGAAAATAAATGGCAATTGGGGAGGAAATGGCATGAAAAAGCCCCAAAAATAGGTGTTTGGGGCTTTGTGAACCGGATTGGATTCGAACCAATGACCTACTGCTTAGAAGGCAGTTGCTCTATCCAGCTGAGCTACCGGTCCTTGTTAGAGTGGCGCAAAATAAAGAAAAAATGGCCATAATTTCAAAAGAATTCATGGTATAACTTAGGAGCTTAATTAGTTACGCCCGTTTTTTTAAAAGTCTTTACTTTGCATCAAACGAATGCTTGTGAGTTATAATTATTTGCCATTAGACCAAAAATGGCTCCATTTTAGCCAGGTGAAAAATTTATTAGCGCATGATCAGGATGTATCCATCACATTTGATGCACATGATAAAATAACCGCTTGCCGTACTTATTTGGATCAAAAAATGGCCCAAAAAGATAAAAATTATTACGGTATCAATACGGGCTTTGGGTTTTTACAAAACATTACCATCGACGATTCTCAAATAGAACAACTCCAATACAATTTAATTGTTTCACATGCTTGCGGACTTGGAGAGCAGGTGCCGGAGCCCATTGTAAAACTTATGCTCATGCTTAAAATTAAGTCTTTGAGTTATGGTTATAGTGGGGTGCAAATTGATACGGTAAAACGTTTATTAGAAATGTATAACAAACGGGTGCTCCCTGTTATTTATACACAAGGATCACTAGGTGCTTCTGGTGATTTATCGCCACTAAGCCATTTAAGTTTACCACTTTTAGGACTTGGTGAAGTAACGATTGATGGTGTAAATCTCCAAACAGCTTCCGTTATGGAGCGCTTCAAATGGAGCCCCATAAAATTACAAAGTAAAGAAGGGCTGGCACTTATTAACGGCACTCAATTTATGAGTGCTTATGGTATGTATTGTTTGCAAAAAGCAGAGCATTTAATTGAGATGGCACATTTGGTTGCTGCACTTTCTTTTGATGCTTTTAATTGTACTACTGAGCCTTTAAGCCCGCAAATACACGCTATCAGGGCACATGAAGGTCAGGTACTTACTGCAAAAAAAATGCGTGATTATTTAGCAGGTAGTAGCATTGCTAATTCTACTAATAAACAAGTACAGGATCCATATTCATTTAGATGTATACCACAGGTACATGGTGCCACCATTGGCGCATTTAATCATGTGCTTGATATTTTTATGCGTGAAATAAATTCGGTAACGGATAATCCAAATGTTTTTCCTGAAGAAGATTTAATTGTGAGTGGTGGAAATTTTCATGGACAACCACTTGCTATTTCACTCGATTATTTAGCGATTGCTATGAGTGAACTGGCAAATATTTCGGAGCGTAGAACCTATCAGTTATTAAGTGGTCAGCGCGATCTCCCTTTATTTTTAGTCAAAGATCCAGGGCTTCATTCTGGGTTTATGATTCCGCAATATACAGCGGCAGGTATTGTGAGTGAAAATAAACAACTTTGTACGCCTGCATCCGTAGATAGTATTTCATCGTCTAATAACCAGGAAGACCATGTGAGTATGGGTGCCAACGCAGCTACCAAATGTTTACGCGTTATCAATAATGTAGAAAAAGTACTAGCCATCGAACTGTTAAGCGCCGCGCAAGCACTTGATTTTAGAAGGCCTGCTAAAAGCTCCGAACCAATCGAAAAACTAGTAGCAACACTCCGCGAAAAAGTATCTTTTGTAGCGGTAGATAGGCTGATGCACCCTGATATGGTAACAGCTACTCAAATTATAGCTTCATACGCCTTATAGCTTAGATTTTAGCGTAACTTTGTACGGTAAAAACTGATACATGTCTGAAGAACAGCATTTAAATTTTATTGAAGAAATTGTAGAAGCAGATTTAGCGGCTGGTAAATACGGGTCGATTGTTACCCGTTTTCCGCCGGAGCCCAATGGATATTTACATATTGGCCACGCTAAAAGTATTTGTTTGAATTTTGGTTTGGCTCAAAAATATGGAGGGAAAACCAATTTGCGCTTTGATGATACCAACCCGGTTACTGAAGAAACAGAATATGTGGAGAGTATCAAAAACGATGTACAATGGCTTGGTTTTAATTGGGCAGAAGAATTATACGCTTCCAATTATTTTGATCAAATACATGGTTTTGCCGTTCGCTTAATTGAAATGGATCTTGCTTATGTGGATGATAGTAGCAGCGAAGAAATTGCTACTCAAAAAGGAACACCTACACAACCAGGTACTCCAAATGTGTATAGAAGTAGAACCGTTGCTGAAAATTTGCAACTTTTTGAAGACATGCGCCTTGGCAAATTCGCCGATGGCGAAAAAGTGTTACGCGCTAAAATTGATTTAGCAAGTAATAACATGCATATGCGTGACCCTATTATTTATAGAATTAAACACGCGCATCACCACCGAACCGGCAACAAGTGGTGCATTTATCCGATGTATGATTTTGCACATGGACAAAGTGATGCCATCGAAAATATTACACACTCAGTTTGTACGCTGGAGTTTATTCCGCACAGAGAACTTTACAACTGGTTTATAGAAAAACTATCGATATTTCCATCTAAGCAATACGAGTTTGCACGTTTAAACATGACTTATACGGTAATGAGTAAGCGTAAATTATTACAACTGGTACAAGAAAATCATGTGACAGGTTGGGACGACCCTCGTATGTCTACCATTTCTGGTATGCGCCGTAGAGGCTATCCAGCTGGGGCTATCAGAGAATTTTGCGACCGTATTGGTATTGCAAAACGTGACAACCTCATTGATATTAGTTTACTTGAATTTTGTGTGCGTGAAGATTTAAATAAAACAGCCGTGCGCCGAATGGTGGTTTTTGATCCATTAAAAGTGATCATCACCAACTACACCGGAGAGGGTGAAATACTCCATTCAGAAAATAATCCAGAAGATCCAAATGGAGGCACAAGAGAAGTACCGTTTAGCAAAGAAATTTTTGTTGAGCGTGACGACTTTATGGAAGAGCCGTCTAAAAAATATTTTAGATTAGCGCCAGGTCAAATGGTGCGTTTAAAAAGTGCTTATATAATTAAGTGTGACGATTTTGTAAAAGATGCTAGCGGCAATGTAACAGAGCTTCACTGCTCGTACATACCAGAAAGTAAGAGTGGATCAGACACTTCTGGTATTCATGTTAAAGGAACGCTTCACTGGGTAAGTGCAGCACATGCTATACCAGCAGAAGTTCGTTTATATGACCGTTTATTTAATGTAGAAGACGTCGCTGGCGCCGAAGGTGATTTTAAGGATTATATCAATACAGATTCCTTAACCGTGGTGCCGCATGCATACGCAGAGCCGGCTTTGTTACAAGATAGTATGGGCGTTGGTTTTCAGTTTTTGCGCAAAGGATATTTTTGTGCCGATAAAGATAGTGCCCCAACAAAACTGGTATTTAATAGAACGGTAGGATTAAAAGATACTTGGGCTAAAGAAGTAAAAAAAGGAGCATAGCATATGCACTTGCAAGCTAGGTTTAATAAACACTGGGCTCAAACCTTTCCTCAATTTAGTAAGGATGGCCATTTTGTGCTCGCTGTTAGCGGTGGTGCCGATAGTCTAGCCCTTGCGCATTTATTAAAAGGTGCTGGGATCAATTTTGAAATAGCCCATTGCAATTTTAAACTAAGAGGAGCGGAGAGTGATAGGGATGAAGCTTTTGTAAAAAACGTAGCTGTTACAATGGATGTTCCTTTTTCTTGTAAGCATTTTGATACAGAGGTGTATGCTGCCACAAATAAAATATCTATTCAAGAAGCAGCAAGAGATTTGCGTTACGCATGGTTTGCTACTTTTAATACGATTGTTATTACGGCGCATCACGCCAACGATAATATTGAAACGGTATTTATGCATTTTTGCAGAGGTACGGGTATTGCCGGTTTAACAGGTATAGAGCCCTATAAAGTAAATGAGCGCTTATTACGCCCACTACTTATTTTTCACAAACAAGAAATTATTGCCTACGCCAAAGAGGTGGGTATTGCGTTTGTTGAGGACAGCTCTAATGCGAGTGATAAATACACCCGTAACTTTTTTAGGCATCAAGTATTACCAGCTGTGCAGGAAGTATATCCGCAGGCTGAACATAATATTTTACATACCATTAAGCATCTAAGAGAAGTTTCGGAAGTGTATAAAGCAGCCATGCAAAAGATAGTAAGCAAACTCCAATTTATACATGGTAACGAAATTCATTTACCAGTACTCATGTGGCAAAAAGCAAAGCCACTGGGTACCATTACTTTTGAAATGCTATATCCATATGGATTTACGGCAGCTCAAATGCCAGAAGCGATAAAACTTTTACATGCGCACAATGGCGCGGTATTAATTTCTCCAACGCACCGCTTAATTAAAAATAGAAACTGGATGATTTTGGCGCCGCTAGCAACAGCCAATATTGCAAGTGTAGTTGTGGTGGAACAAAATGATGCATCTGTTGATTTTTTGGGCGGAACGCTTGGGTTGCAAACGACTACTGCTCAGGTGCCCGAAACTTCTGATAACAATACCTGCATGTTAGATGCCGCTGCATTACAGTACCCGCTTATTTTACGCCCCGCAGCAACGGGTGATTATTTTTATCCGCTAGGCATGCAAAAGAAAAAGAAGCTGAGTAAATTTTTTATTGATCTCAAGCTTTCTAAAACAGCCAAAGAAAAAGTGTGGGTACTGGTATCAGATAACCGCATTGTATGGGTAATTGGCTACCGCATAGACAACCGCTTTAAAATAACACCCGCTTCAAGTAGTGCAGTTAAGCTTAGCTATTTACCTGCTGCATTATAAGTGTAAATATGCAGATACCTGGCTTACGAAATTTTGAATAGGATCAAAGCCCGGTAAAATTTTACACGCTATAATTAAAAAGCCTACACCCCAAACAGAGCCCCAAAAGTGAGCCGAGTGGTTGATATTGTCGCCCCCTCTTTTAGACATATAAATGGTCATGAGTAAATAAAGTGGACCAAAAATAAAGCCAGGTATGATGGGTGGGATAATAAAAAGTCCAATTTTAATAGTAGGATCTAAAAACACGCCCGCAAATACAACTGCCGATACGGCGCCGGAGGCGCCAAGGCTTCTGTACTGTTTGTTGTTTCGCTGCATGATATAAGTAGGAATTAGGCAAACAACAAGCGCAGTTAGGTACATAGCTAAATAAAGCCCTTTCCCATTTTCGTTGAATAAAACAATAAAATATTTTTCTACAAAATCGCCAAACATGTAAAATGAAAACATATTAAATGCTAAATGTCCAAGGTCGGCGTGGATAAAACCATTGGTAATAAAGCGCCACCACTCATTGTCATTTTTTATAGCTGGGGGATAAAATATAAAATCGTTAATTACTTTTTTATTGGCAAATCCAAATAAAGAAAGCGCAACGGTAATAACTAAAAGTGTGAGTGTTATGGTATACATAATTTAATTGTGGTGGTATTTTTCGTTTCTTAAAATGGTACAAGCACGGTATACCTGCTCTGCTAAAATGAGTCTTACCAGCATGTGTGGAAATACAAGGGGTGATAAGCTCCAGCAAAAGTTAGCTCTTGAAAAAATGGTTTCATCTACACCAAAAGCACCGCCAATTAAAAAAACAATTTTTCGCGTGCTCTCGTTGGCCCTTTGTTGTAAAAAGCTAGCCAGTTTGGGCGACGTAAAAGTTTGTCCTCTTTCGTCTAGTAGCACCAAATAATCGGAAGGGTCTAGGCCTTGTAAAATAATGGCCGCTTCTACTTTTTTTAGAGCAGCTTCTGTTAAACTACCTGCATTTTTGGGTGGACTAATAATATGCCAGCTCGCCGGAAAATAATTAGTGATGCGCTTTGAAAAGTCTTCGATGCCCATTTTAGCATAGGATTCATGCGGTTTGCCTACAGACCAAAGCTCTATTTTCATGCGGGTAATTAATTTCGCACTAAATTTAGGCTTTTAAAATATAGTATGCGTCATTTATTGTTAATACTGGTTTGTTTCATGATGTTTTATGTGGCTACTGCACAGGAACAAACGGCTATTGATTCAGTGACTAAAGCAAAAAGAGTTAGGTTGGTGGCCTCTATTTTTGGAGGTAGTTATGGCGCATCATTTATATCGCTCAACAAAGCCTGGTATGCCAATTATCCAAGAAGTCGTTTTCAATTTTATAACGATGGTAAAGAGTGGCTTCAAATGGATAAAGTAGGTCATTTTTATTCGAGTTATAACCTTGCACGCATCAGTCATAAAGGTTGGGCCTGGACAGGCATCCCAGAAAAAAAAGCTGTGGTCTTATCGGCATTAACAAGCTTATCATATTTAACCATCATTGAAACCATGGATGGTTTTTCGGCAAACTGGGGATGGAGTTGGTATGACGTTACTGCAAATACAGCAGGGGTTTTGTTATGGAGTGCGCAGCAGCTCAAATGGAAAGAACAAAAATTTCGGTTAAAATATAGTGCGCACTATAATAAGTATACAGATCCCATGCTGCAAGCACGCGCCAATAATTATTTTGGAAAATCTTTACCTGAACGTTTTTTAAAAGATTACAATGCACAAACCATTTGGTTAAGTGCCAACGTAAAAAGTATTTGGCCGGAAGCTAAAGTACCTAAATGGTTAAACATCGCTGCCGGATATGGAGTAGACAATACTTTTGGGGGTTACGAAAACAAATGGATCGTGAATACTCCAGCTGCGAGTTATGCATATGAACGTCTAGATTTAAAAAGAAGTCGCCAATATTATTTATCAATTGATGTAGATTTTGAACGTATTAAAACAAATAAAAAATGGGTGAGGGGCGTGCTTACTTTTTTAAATTTTGTTAAACTGCCTGCGCCTGCTATCTCGCTCAGTAATGGAAAGTTAAGTGGTAGTTGGCTGTATTTTTAATTAGCCTTTTCTTAAGTATTTTGTAAGTATGACAATCGTTTGTCCTTCTATTTTTCCTTCAATTTGCTCGGTGTTGTCGGCTACCAGTCTAATGTTTTTAACCACAGTACCTAATTTAGCATTCAGGGTAGATCCTTTTACATCTAATGATTTTGTGAGCACCACCGTATTGCCTTCTTGTAATACCATGCCATTGCTGTCTTTGTGTAAATCTACACTACCATCATTTTCATGATCACCCGTAGATTTTGCCCAAGCCATGGTATCGTCATCAAAATACATCGTGTCTATTGCATCTGCGGCCCAGCTTTGGTCTTTTAATCTATTTAGTAAACGCCAGCTAACTACTTGTACGGCCGGAATTTCACTCCACATCGCTTCATTTAAACAAGCCCAGTGCGCACTATCAAGTGCTTCTTTTTTGTTGATTTGAGCCGTGCATTTTGCACAAATGAGAATGCCTTCTTCGTTGTTTGTGGGAACTTCGTATACACTTAAGTAAGCGGTTGATTTACAAAGTTCGCAGGTGTTACCGCTTCGTGCTATAAGGTCTTTCTCGTTTTTCATGGTTACTTGTTGAGGATGAATTTGGGCGAATGTAGGGGAAAAATGAGAAGTATTTCTTTGCAAAACAGCGCATTTAGGCTATCTTGATAACAAAAAATTCATATTTGTTGTCTATAGCCAATACACCCACTTTGTTTGATTTTGAAGCTTTGTTTAATAAATATTATGCAGGATTGTGTTACTATGCCTACAAATTTGTTCATAATAAAGAAGTGGCTAAGGACCTTGTCCAAGATGTTTTTGTAAAAAGTTGGGATAAACGAAGTGATTTTACCACAGAATTATCTATAAAAAATTTCTTATATATATCATTACGAAATTCCTGCTTAAATTATATAAGACATAGTGTTGTTGAAAAAAAGTTTATTGAGCTTTCTGATATAGATATGCGTGAAAATGAAAAGGGCTTATCTAATTTAATTAAGGCCGAAGTAGTTATGTCATTAAGAGAGGCCATTGACAAACTGCCTGAAGGGTGCAGAATGGTACTTAAATTGGCCTATTTTGAAGGGTTAAAAAATGATGAAATTGCCTCCGAGCTAGGTATTTCTATTAATACAGTTAAAACCCAGCGACAACGAGCTATGAAGCTAATGCGATTAAGTTTGACGACGTCTACTTATGCTATTTTGTGGGTCGTACTGCCATTATTGGCCTAATATATGGGTTGAGTCACCCTTTTTTTAATCATAAGTGTATTTACTATAATCATCACTTATGATCGACAACCAAGACTTACATTACGAAATTGCTGCACTCATTGGTAAGCATTTGCAATCAAGCTTGACTGCAATTGAAGCCCAAAAGCTTCAATTGTGGATAGAAGCGTCTGATGCAAATCGTGATTTGTTTAATTCATTAACAGATGAAGCCCTATTAATGAACGAGCTATTTTTGTTAGACTCCTTTAAGGCTTCTGATGGCTGGGCCACTTTTACAAAAACAATACAGGAAACAACGGCACCAAAAACTCCAATCACCTGGGGGTATAAAAAATATTGGTACGCTGCTGCTGCAGTTTTGTTGATGGCTTTTTTAACCAGCGTATATTTTTTAAAAACACCCTCTAAAAAAGTGTCTTCTGCAATTAGCACCCAAAAAAGTGTTAATGACGTTATGCCAGGCGGTAATAAGGCGATGCTACAATTGGCAGACGGAACGCTTGTTACGTTGAGTGATTCTTTGAGTGGATTTCAGGCCAGTCAGCAGAATGTAAAACTTGTAATTAAAAATGGAGAGATTAGCTATGCCTCTAAAGGTACTAGTCAAGAAAATCTTTTTAATAAAGTGATAACCCCTATAGGCGGGCAGTACAAATTACGCCTCAATGATGGAACACAAATTTGGTTAAATGCTGCTTCTTCTATTAGATATCCTGTTTCTTTTGTTGGAAATACGAGGGTTGTAGAATTAACGGGTGAAGCATATTTTGATGTAGCACATGATCCTCAACATCCATTTATTGTAAAACTATCTGGTAATAAACAAGTGAGAGCCATTGGTACTTCTTTTAATATCAATGCTTATGGTGATGATAATAATGATGTAGCAACCTTGATACGTGGAAGTATAAAAGTAGAATCTGGAAACAATGAGCGATTGCTCGTGCCAGGGCAGCAAGCTAAATTTTTAGCGGATGATAAATTATTGCTTTCTAATCAAGTTGATGTAGATGAAATTGTTGCATGGAAAAACGGTCAGTTTGTATTTAATGCATTAACCGTTAAAAGTATTATGGTTCAGTTGGCAAGGTGGTATGAATTAGAAGTTGTGTACAGTGGAAAAATTAGTCAAGAAACTTTTTCAGGCATCGTGAGTAGAAATAGTAATTTATCAGAAGTTTTAAAAATTATGGAGGCGGGCGGATTACGGTTTAAGATTGATGGCAAAATAATCTATGTTTTTTAAATAAGTATTTAGTTCAAATAAAATATCAATTATGCACGTAAAATTATGTAGTACAAATGATCCCGTAGAAAGTCAAAAAAGTCAGCGTTTTCTGGGTTTTAAGATGACAATTCTCTTTTTATTTGTGTTGTTAATGCAGGTTAGCGCTAAGTCTTTTTCTCAAAATGTAACTTTATCATTAGAGAAAGAAAAAATTCAAAAAGTATTTAGTGAAATAAATCGACAAACAGGTAGACAATTCTTTTTTAAAGACGAATTGTTACAAAAAGCAGGTAAAATAACCCTAAAGGTTAAGGATATGCCTTTAAATGAAGTACTTGCAATATGTTTCGCAAATTTACCAATCACTTTTTCTATTGTTGAAAACACAATTGTACTTAAGGAGAAAATTATTTTACCTGAAATTTTGAGCCAAACTGCCGCAGTGCAGGTGCCTCTTATTAAGGGAAGAATTCTTGATTCACTTGGTTCTCCATTAGAAGGAGTTACTATTTATGTCAAAGAAACAAAAAAAGCTACCGTAACAGATGCTGAGGGTAATTTTAAATTAGATGTTACAGGCGGTAATACCATTTTAATTTCTTTGGTAGGATTTAAAACAGTTGAAAGAAAAATTGGAGCTACTACTAATTATTTTGTTACACTAAGCGCAGAGACGGTTAGCTTAAAATCGGTTCAAATTGTAAATACTGGTTACCAAAGAATTTCTAAAGAAAGGAGTGCAGGATCTTTTAGTACAGTTTCATCTGAAGATTTTAAAAATAAATCCAACAGTATGAACGTGATTGATCGTCTTGAAGGACTAGTTCCGGGTATTTCTGTTAACTATGGTGCAAGCAATGAAAAGTTTTTAATTCGTGGTTTAAGTTCGATACAAGGCTCTAGAAGTCCATTAATTGTTGTGGATGGAGTTCCAATGGCAGATTTTAATGCAATCAGAACTTTAATAAATCCGGATGATGTAGAATCTATAAGTGTATTACGCGACGCAACGGCTGCTTCTATTTGGGGATCATCTGCTGCTAATGGTGTTATTGTAATTACGACCAAAAAAGGAAAGAATTCTATGACTCCACAAAAAATCAAAGTTCGTTACAATGGATTTGTTTCATTTAGGGGAACACCCGATCTTGATTATTACAACATGATGAATACCGTAGATTTTTTGTCTACAAGTAAAAACGTGTTTTCAAATGTAAATTACCCATGGGCAAATGCAATTAATAGCGTTGGTGCTACGCCAATTGTTGCTCCTCATGAAAGAATTCAATATGATTTAGCGAGGGGATTGATTTCACAAGCTACAGCTTCAAGTAGGTTTGACTCTTTGGCGCAACTCAATAACAGAGATCAAATTAATGAACATCTAACACAGCCTTCTTTTTTATCTAACCACAGTTTAACTTTTGATGGGGGAAGTAATTTTCACTCTTATTATGGTTCATTAGCATATACATTAGATAAAAGCGATACCAAAACAAATTTGAATAGGTATCAAATGAATCTAAGACAAAATTTTAATTTTTCTCCTCGTATAAAATTGGATTTACTTACGAATGTATCCTATGAGAAAACGTCTAAATTTTTGTTAACCGGACTGCCATTTGGGAACAACAACTACTTGCCTTACGCACTCTTTGCAGATCCTACAGGTAGTCCATTGTCTCAAGCCTATCTAAAGCGTTTAGAAGAATTTAGAGCTTCTTCTGAACTAGCTAGTAGGGTTAATTTAGACTACGTTCCATTAACAGAGCCAAGTAATACTTTGAATGATCAAATTAATATGACTTCAAGGATTAATGCTGGCTTAACCATTAAATTATTTGATGGGTTATCTTATGAAGGTAGAGCGCAGTATCAACGTGGATCTATGGAAAATTATGAATACTATGATCAAAATTCATATCGTGTAAGAGATGAGTTGGTTTACTTTACCAAGGCGGCAACAGTGCTTGGTAGTAATCCTACTTATTATTTGCCATCTAAAGGAGGTCATTACTCCACTCAAAATAATACAAATACAGGTTGGACACTTCGTAATCAATTCAACTATGATAAAGTGTTTAATCAAAAACATCAATTTAATATGATTGCAGGTGCAGAATTACGCACAGAATTATTTAAATCGGTGCAAACCTACAGAAGAGGGTATGATTTTCAGACCTTAACGTATGCTTTATACAACGAAGATTCGTTAGCTACTGTTGGTGTAAATCCGCCAGTGAATTACTTAACGGGAAGAACGACAAATAACCTACTCAATTCTAGACCTGTTACTTATGGTGAAAATGAAAGAAGATTTTTTTCTGGCTATAGTAATGCAGCTTATACTTTTGATAGAAAATACACTTTAAATGGTAGTATACGTTTTGATCAGTCTAATCTTTTTGGAACCAATAAAAGTTTACAATACAAACCTATTTGGAGTTTAGGTGGTGCATGGAATGTATCTCGTGAATCATTTTTTAAGAGCAACAAGATTGATAATTTAAATCTTCGTTTTACTTATGGATTGGCGGGTAATGCTCCAAATCCTGGATTTGCAGGGCCTTTTGATATTGTTTCTGCAAGTAATGTTGCTTATTTTAGTGGGCTTGGCTTAGGATACACCGTTCTAGTTCCGCGTAATGATAACATTAGATGGGAGAGAACAACCACAACCAACTTTGGAATTGATTTTGCTATTTTAAACAATAAAATTTCAGGTACAATTGATGTGTATCAAAAGAAAACAACTGATTTATTAGGTTATCAGCCTGTAGATCCCACTTCTGGTTGGTCTTATGCCTATAATAACTTAGGGGATATTGAAAACAATGGAGTAGAAATTCAATTGAATACAATCAATGTAAATAATAGAAATTTTAAATGGGTTACTAATTTTACCTTATCCTATAATAAAAATAAAGTAACTAGTTTAAAGCCGGCAAGTGCTTTAACAACGAGTGGTAAAGTGAATTCTACTTTTGTAGAAGGTTATTCGGCATATGGACTTTTTGCATTCAATTATCAAGGCCTAGATGCTAATGGCAACCCTTTTGCTTTTAAATCTAATGGTATTGATACGGCTAGACGTTTGGCTGATTTAACGGTTAATGATCCACTTTACATGGGTACAACACAGCCATTGTGGTTTGGTGGCATAACCAATAACTTTACCTACAAGCAATTTTCATTGTCATTTTTAGTGGTCTATAATTTAGGTAATGTAATGCGAGCAGATGTGAATCAGTTTTATACCGGTAGGCTTACTTCTAATATACCTGTTTATTTCAACCAAAGATGGCAAGTTCCGGGAGATGAGAAAAGGACAAACATGCCAAAATATATTGGAAATGCGGCTCAAAATGCTTTACGCTATACCAACCTATACACGCAAGGAAATACAAATATACAAAGTGCTTCTTACGCAAAACTCCGTGATATAACTCTTTCATATCAGGTAGCTCAAAAAGCAATTAGTCGTTTTGGACTTGCCGATTTGTCAATTTATGGGCAAGCAAATAATTTAATGCTTTGGAACAATAATGATTCTAATATTGATCCCGAATATTACAATTTATCTGCAGGTTCTAGAACAAATCGCATGCCTGTATTTTTTACTTTTGGGGTTAGAACCTCTTTTAAATAATAATTTTAAAATAGTGATTATGAAAAATAGCATATATAAGGTTATTTGTACTATTACACTTATTAGCGTTTTATCGAGCTGTAATAAGTTTTTAGATGTTAAGCCTAAAGGACTCGATGTAGTCAATACTGTTGAAGAGTACAATGGGTTATTCAACAACACAAATTTGTACACTTTTATTAATGTAAGAAATATTCCAGGCTCAATCTCCTCTATACTTGGATACCCTGGAGCTGCAGTTGTAATGTCTGATGATGTTTTTTCTTCAGGTGCGTATTTAGCTACACAGCCACTTTTTTATCAAAATGCATACCAGTGGAAAGATGACTTATTTCAACCAGAAGATGAGTCAAGTGAGTGGGGTACTTTCTATTCTCAAAATTATGTTTACAATTTGGTTGCAAACGGTGTTATGCAAGCAGATCAAGGTACTTTAAAGCAAAAAAAGGAATTATTAGCAGAAGCTCGAGCAAATAGAGCTTATATGCACTTGATGCAAGTAAATTATTTTGCGAAGCCTTACAATGCAGCAACAGCCGCAACTGATTTAGGAGTGCCTATTGTTACCGTTGCTGATGCGGGCGGAGAAAATTATAGCAGATCAACGGTAAAAGAAGTATATGATTTTATCATTAAAGAACTAACGGAGTCTATTCCTGATTTACCAGTGCAAACTTTAAACCGTGCTAGACTTGCTCAGACTGGTGGATTTTATTTGTTAGGATTAGCACATTTTTGGAAAGGTGATTATGCGAATGCCCTTGTTGAGTTAAATAAATGTAGAGCTTCTATACCTAATTTTCTTTTAACGCTTAGTTTGTACAACTATAATACGGCGATGCCAACATGGGTTACCAATTTACAACCATGGGCAGGTGCCAATAGATTTCCTGCTCAAACGGTGCACAATGAAAATATTTATTTGAAGCAAATGAGTATCAATTGGGCCACTGCAAGAAATACCGTTTATATCAAACCATCGGTGTTTAGTTTGTATACCACCAATGATCAGCGACGCAAATTTTATTTTAATAATAGTACTAGTAATGCTATTCCTGCCCCAGGCTTACCTGGTCAACAGCGAAATGCACCAACAACGTATAATTGGGGACCTAACTTAGCTGATTTGTATTTAATGATTGCTGAGTGTAAAGGTAGAGCTGGCGATGTTGCCGGTGCAAAAGTAGATGTCGAATTTTTCCGTGCAAGTAGAATGAGCGCACTTGAAACGCCTGTTACTGCAACAACTCCAGTAGCTATGGTTAAATTTATTTTAAATGAAAGACTCCGTGAATTTGCGGGCACAGGTTGGAGATGGTTTGATATGAGAAGATTGTCTAATGATGCCGTTTACAATAATATTGATGGAACGCATCCATTAGATGGAGCTGCATTTACCTTAAAATCGGATAGACTTACTTTAAAAATTCCTCCTGCTGTTTTAATATTAAATCCTGGAATGCCAGATAACAAATAAAAAAAATCTATGAAATTTTTAGCTTCAATTTTACTTTTATGCTTGCCCTTTAACATGTTTGCGCAGGAGGGGTTTAAAGTCACAATGCATATAAAAGGTTTAGGAAATCATAATGTTAAAGTTGTTTTTCAAAAGAATGGTCGTTCTGATGTTGACACCTTGGTTAAGCAAGGTGAAGACTTGGTTGTGTGGGAGGGTAAGACAGTTGATCCACAGTTTGCAAGGGTGGAAGTGATGGACACTAGTTTATACTTAAGACTTGGAAAAGCTATTTCACCAGCTCCAGCCTTATCTTTTTTACTAGCCAATACAGATATTACAATTAACGGAGATGCAAAACAAATATTTACATCAACTGTCGAAAGTAAACACCCCGAAGTTGTTTTGTATAATAACTTGCGAGTTGCGGATTTGCCTAATGCAGTTGAAACTTGGACTTTGCAAAAAGAGCAGAATAAGAAACGAAATGCAAATGATACTATTGGTAATTATGACATTTCTCAAAAACTTGCCATTTTAAAGAAAAAGAATCAAGCCATGCGCATTCAATTTTTGAATGATAATCCTGCATCCTATACATCATTGTTGGTTTTACAGTCTCTTTTTTTAATTTTACCCGTTAATGAATCAGAAAAAAGATTCAATGCTTTAAAAACAGAGCATAAGAATTCGATGACAGGTCAAGCCCATAATTTAAAAATAGAAAGCAATAAAAAAACAGCAGTAGGCAAGCCTGTAATACCTTTTGCTCAAGAAGGTATGGATGGTTCTATAGTTGATATTGCTGCCTTTAAAGGTAAAGTTGTATTAATTGACTTTTGGGGTAGCTGGTGTGTTCCTTGTAGAATGAGCCATCCAGCATTAAAAGATTTATATAAAAAGTACAATTCTAAAGGCTTTGAAATAATTGGTATTTCCAATGAACTTGCCAATAGCACAAGAGATAAGAAAGCACAAGATATTGCTTGGAGAAAAGCGATCAAAGAAGATGGCTTACCTTGGGCTCAAATTTTATATGATCCTGCAATTTTAGATCTTGTTAAAGAGTTTGATATTAATGGTTACCCAACTAAATTTTTGATTGATCAAAATGGAAAATTTTTAATGCGAATTTTGGGTAATAGCGAAAAACTACATGCTGAGCTAGAAGCAAAGTTGGCACTTCTTTTACCTGATTAGAATGTAAACTTAGTTTTAAAAGCCCTTTACTTATATAAGTAAAGGGCTTTTTTGTTACTAGTAGGATTCTCGCTCACTTCGTTCGCTCGTTCCTTTCGTAGTGGGCTTACGCAAAGCCTCGCAAGTTGCTCGGCTTTTTTTTACAAATCTTTTTTATGGCGCCTAGACGCTATCGCGTCCGGCCAATGGCTATCACGCGCTTACTTATGCCTTTGGCAACGCCGCCACTACGGCAGGATGCTCGCTCACTTCGTTCGCTCGTTCCTTTCGTATTGGGCTTACGCAAAGCCTCGCAAGTTGCTCGGCTTTTTTTTACAAATCTTTTTTATGGCGCCTAGACGCTATCGCGTCCGGCCAATGGCTATCACGCGCTTACTTATGCCTTTGGCAACGCCGCGCATAATAGCTATTGCCTGCACTTCGTGCAGGCGCCATAAGTTTACTGCATAAAAAAAGCCTCACTAAATTAGTGAGGCTTTGTGACCGCGTTAGGATTCAAACCTAAAACCTTCTGATCCGTAGTCAGATGCTCTATTCAGTTGAGCTACGCAGCCATTACCCTAAGGGGTTGCAAATATAATCTCTAAAAGATTAACGGCAAAAATTGAATGCTTTTTTATTCAAAATTATAGGCCATAAAGTCCTGCAGCGATTGATTCTGCTAGTTTTTTAGGCAATAACCATACTAAAAAGGCCCCCAGTTGATTAACAAAGCCGGTAATTACTTCGGGTTTCTTGTTAAATAAAGCAGTTACTGCGATTGCAGCTACAGCTTCGGGTGACATATTTACTTTTTCGGCGGTTTTAAGCGCTTTAGGGCCCACATCGGCTCTGTTGGCAAAGTTGGTATCGGTAGAGCCTGGGCTTACCGCTGTAACGGATACGCCGGTGTTTTTGAGTTCATGACTGAGACCTCTGCTAAAACTTAATACAAAAGATTTAGACGCTGCATATGCCGTTAAGCCAGGTACTGCTTGGTAAGCAGCAGAACTCGCAATATTTAAAATATAAGCAGGTGCATTATTTGTAAGCATTGGAAGTAATGCAGCAGTTAAGGCAACGGGCACTTCCATATTTACACGCATCATTTCGAGATGGTCATTGGCACTGTATTTTGTAAATGGGCCACTTAATCCATAGCCCGCATTGTTTACTAGTATGCCAACATTATAATTGTTAGACGTAATCCAGTCCATTAAAACTTTTGTGGCATCCAGTTTACCTAAATCTAATGCTAGGTAATGCGCTTCAATACCATAGCTGTTTGAAAGGGTAGTAGCGTGTTCTTGTAACGTCTTTTCATCTCTTGCTACTAAAAGTACTGGGTAATTTCTTTTTGCAAGTTCTGTGGCAATACATTTGCCAATGCCTTTGCCTCCGCCAGTAATTAATGCAAATGGCATCATAATCTGTAATTATTAATGGTGAACCTTGCCCGTAAACCTGTGGTAGAAAGGGGTTTTGCTGTTTTCGTCTTTGGGCTTGTATTTACCCGTAACAATAGGAACATACATGACGCGGCGTCTACTTGCTTCTCCAAAATTAGGGGATTGCTTTACGCGGTGCCATAAACGGCCATCATGAACCGATAAATCGCCAGCATTGATATTAAACCCAACTTCACGCGGATCGTCGTTATTGTCTAAAAAGTACTTTTTACCAAAGAGTAATTTAAACATGCCTTGGGTATGCGTACCTGGTATCACCCTAAGTCCACCATTGTCAAAAGCGCAAGTGTCTAAATGAATACCCACATTAAGCATTGGCATAATTTTTTGACCCATAAATAAATCACGAGGACTATCGGTGTGCCAACCCATTTGGGTAAAAGTACTATTTGGGGTATTGATGTAATTGTTGATGACAAGACCGTCCTTTTCATTTTCTGCAATACGTCCATCATATGGATGTAAAAATGCAGTTAATGCTTGTAATCGTTGGTCTGCTAGCAGTTGTTTTAAAGGGTCGCTATGTAATGAGCTAAAACAAAGGCGCTGAATGGTGGTGTTGCCTTTATCGTCTTTCCCAAACTTTAAAGGAATACCATTTACTTTTTCTTTTTTTTCTGCGAGCAACTGCGCTTCTATTCTTTGCTGCTCCGCTATATAATTTGATACCTGTTCTTTAGGTAAGAAATTTCTAAAAACAATCACACCGTGTTCCTTAAAAAAGGCCAATTGCTCATCTGTGATAGCGTCTCCCAGTTCAAAACTGCTATCCCATATTTTCATGCTTACTTCACTCATCTAATTAAGTATCACTTTAGTGTTAAGGAATGATTAATAAATTGTTACCAGTCAAAAGACCATGAACTTACAAAGTTAATCAATACATTAAAAAAAAGCTAGTTTTTTGGCCCCAAAATAGATAAAATAAGTAAAAATGAAGGCTGCAAATACATCTATACTGTAATGAATGTGCTGAACCATTACCAAGATTCCTACTATAAAAGAGGCTGCTAAAGCAATGATTTTGTCCCATTTATGCTGTAAACACAGAAAAAACAGGAACATATTACCTGTATGGCCAGAATAAAAGAGGTCTTTGGTGATAAAAATGCCATTCCCGCCATAGGCGATATTGGCGATGGGGTCTTTTAAGGTTATAATTCCGGCTGGCGGGTTAAGCGGTAGAAGGCTAATAGTTAATATACGGACTAAACACATTAAAATAAAACCATATGCAACTACTAAAAAAAGCCTAGGGCTTTGGTAGATTCTGTAAAAAACCAAGAGTACCACGCTCCAAATGACTACGAAAGTAGGGATGGAAACATCTTTAGCCGGAATGGCCTCGAGCACAAAATCTTGAAGCACCATGCCTTCTCTTTTTTCTATAAAAGCAAAAAAAGTAGGGAGCAGGATTAAAATAATGGCTACTAAAAGAAGGGCAATAATGGTTTTATTTCTAAAACGTGGTTCTTGCCATGCGTCCGACCATGATATGGTTTCAGTTAATAATGCCATCTCACAAATGCTTCAATGGCTGCATATTTAGTTTGACCTAAAGCTGCATACAATTGTGCGGTGTTGGCATTTCTGGTTTCTGCTCTTTGCCAAAACTCGCGCATATCAGATCCCTGAAACGGAACACTGTCTTTTTGTGATTGATGTATAAAAATACCAAAACGCTTTTTAATAACCTGATCTGGACTCATAGGGATAGCCATTTCAATATCTGCAATATCCCATTCTTGCCATGCACCTTTGTAAAGCCATACCCAACAATCTTTAACCCAAGCATCACCAGCAGCTTTTAATCGGCGCATACTTTCAAACACAACATCTAGACATACTTTGTGTGTACCGTGCGGATCGGCTAAATCGCCTGCGCAATAAATTTGATGCGGCTGAATTTTTCTTAAGAGTTCCATGGTTTGAAGAACATCTGCTTCACCCATTGGATTCTTTTCTATTTTACCCGTTTCATAAAAAGGTAAATTTTGGAAATGATATTGATGTTCTTTTAAGCCCACATATCTACAGGTTGCTTTTGCTTCACACTGTCTAATAAGTCCTTTAATGGCTCTAATTTCTGGAGAATCTAAACCACCTTTTTGTTTGGTTGCTATATAATTACGCGCTGCTTGTAAAATTTCTTGACTTTTTTTGTTGTCGATACCAAAAAGGTCTTCGAAGCCTACCGCAAAATCTAAAAAGCGAGTTACAAACTCATCTGACACGGCAATATTACCACTGGTTTGATATGCTACATGCACTTCGTTACCCTGGTCATGTAAACGCATAAAAGTTCCACCCATGCTTATTATATCATCGTCGGGATGTGGTGAAAATATCAAACATTTTTTTGGATACGGATTGCTTCTTTCTGGATGCGCCGGAATAACAGCATTGGGCTTACCTGCTGGCCAACCCGTTAAGCTATCCCTTAACATGTAAAATACCTCTAAATTAATTTCGTATGCGTCACTCTTTTCTACGAGTAAATCGGCTAAACCATTTTCGTTGTAATCTTTAGCTGTAAGGCTTAATACCTCTTTACCTAATTTTAATGAAAGCTCAATTACGGCACGCTTCATTAATTTTTTATCCCACACACAATTGCCCGTTAACCACGGCGATTTAATTCGGGTTAATGATTCTGAAACAGTAGGATCAATTATAAAAGTACAATCCGGATGTTCTTGTAAAATGCTTGCAGGTACTTGCTCTGTTACATCACCTTCAGCTGCTTTGGTGATAATTTCACCTTTGTTGCCAAAGGCCATGAGTAAAATGCGCTTCGATTGCATGATGGTACCAATACCCATAGTTACTGCAAGGCGTGGCACTTTTGACAAATGCGAAAACTCATAAGCATTTGCAAGTCTTGTATTGTTGGCAAGGTTTACCAGTCTGGTTTTTGAAATGATACTTGAACCTGGTTCGTTAAAACCAATATGTCCATTACCACCAATCCCTAAAATTTGTAAATCAATGCCGCCCGCTTTAACAATTGCAGCGTCATACTCGGCGCAATATTTTTTAATTTCTTCTTTAGGCCATTTACCACTCGGGATATGAATATTTTTTGAATCGATATCGATGTGGTTAAATAAATGATGGTGCATAAAGCTCCAATAGCTTTGTAGTGCATCTTGTTCTATGGGGAAATATTCATCTAAATTAAACGTAATCACATTTTTAAAACTTAATCCTTCTTCTTTGTGCAGTCTTACAAGCTCTTTGTATAACTTAATAGGCGTAGAGCCCGTTGCTAAACCTAGTACACAGTTTTTGCCTTGCGACGCTTTCTCTTTAATGAGTGCCGCTATTTCCTGTGCAACAAAAGCAGAACCTTCAATTGGTGAAGGAAAAATTTGGACTGGTATTTTTTCAAATGCGTCTATCATAACAAATTGTTATTACAGTATAAATTAATTATTCTCTGGATTAAAATAAGCTTTGCTATAATTTATTTTAAAATTATCGTAGCGTTTAAATTCATGTAATAATTTCTTTTCAAACGAAGGCCAGCTCTTATTTTCTTTAGAAGTCCACAATACTTCACTTAAAGCACTCATACGTGGAAATACCATGTATTCTGCTTTTGCCGTATTGTTCATGTACTCTGTCCAAACATTGGCTTGTGCACCAAGTACATATTTATGATCGGCAGGATCCATTTCTTTAGGAAGTGGTTCGTAGCTATATACTTTTTGAATAGTGGTATAACCGCCAATTGTTACAGAATCTTCTTTTTTATTTTGTTGGTGGTCAAAATACATCCATCCACCTGGTGTCATAATAACCGTGTGCTTTTCTTTAGCGGCTTCGATACCACCTTTTTCACCACGCCAGCTCATTACTGTTGCGTTAGGAGCAAGGCCACCTTCTAAAATTTCATCCCATCCAATAATTTGACGGCCCTTGCTATTTAAATATTTTTCGATTCTGCCAATAAAGTAGCTCTGTAAACCATGCTCATCTTTTAAGCCTTTTTCTTTGATTAATTTTTGGCAAAACTCAGATCTTTTCCAAGATTCTTTTGGACACTCATCTCCACCAATATGAATATAGGTAGAAGGAAATAATGCCATTACTTCATCTAATACATTTTGTAAAAATGTAAATGTGTTATCTGATGGCACAAATACATCATCAAATACACCCCATGTTTCTTGTACTATTTTAGTGCCTGGTTTTTTTAAAGCCTCTAGCGTTGCAGCACTATGCATGGTAGGAATGGCTGGTGTTGATTCGTTTGGAAAACAACTAAGCTCTGGGTATGCAGCAATTGCAGCACTTGCATGACCTGGCATTTCTATTTCTGGAATGATGGTTACAAATCTATCAGCAGCGTATTTTACAATTTCTTTAATTTGTGCTTGCGTATAAAATCCGCCATATCTGGTATTGTTACTTCCTTTACCTGGGTAACGACCAATAATATTTGCGTTACGAAAACCACCTACAGACGTTAATTTAGGATATTTTTTAATTTCAATTCTCCAACCTTGGTCTTCAGTTAAATGCCAGTGAAACGTATTTAATTTATACATGGCAATAAAATCGATGTACTTTTTTACAAAGTCCATTCCAAAAAAGTGACGGCCTTCGTCTAAGTGCATCCCTCTGTAAACAAATCTTGGTTGATCTTGAATGCTTACTGCAGGAATATTTAATGAAGCAGATTTTTGAATTGGTAATAATTGAATCAGTGATTGTACACCATAAAACACACCTTCTTCGTTGGCGCCTTTAATAGCAACGCCATTACTTGAAGATTCTAAAGTGTAAGTCCCTTTGGGAGCTTTTGTATTTGTATTGACTAGGCTAATTGCATTTTTTGCGCCAGTACCAACACTTACTTTTAATTGAAACCCGTAAAATTCTTGTAAATACTTGTTCAAAAAGTTAGCGGATTTTTGTTGCCCAGCACTTTTAATTTGTAGCATTGTTTTTGCTGAAATACTAAATGCGCCTTCATTTACTTTTAAGTTTGTAGGCTGCGGAATAATACTCACTTCTTGTGCGTTTGCAAACATGCAAACTAGAAGAGCGATGGCTGTAAATACTTTTTTCATAGGGTATGCAATTATGGTAAAAAATGTTTTCATTATTTAACCGTTGTGAGCTTAATTACGTTGGTTGGTAAGTGTTCTGCAATTGGGGTGCTGCCGGTATTAACCACCACATCACCTTCTTTAACAAAACCACGTTCTTTTAAGATATTAATTTGATCGGTAACAATATCGTCTAAACTTTCTTCTTCGGCGTAGTAAAATGCGCGTACGCCCCAGCTTAAACTTAATTGATTTACGAGTGATCTTTCTTTGGTAAAAATAAACAAAGGTGAAGATGGTCTAAAGCTACTTAGCATAAAACCAGTATAGCCACTTTGTGTCATACCCACAAGTGCGTGTGCATTTACGTCTTCCGAAATTTTACAAGCGTTGTAACAAACGGCGTCACTGTAAAAAGAAGGAGATTGTGGTTGTGGTTTTAAATCTTCAGAGCGGTTATATCGGTATTCTGTTTTTTCTACTTCTTTAATAATCTTGCACATGGTTTCTACCACAAGTGCTGGGTGATTACCTGCAGCGGTTTCACCTGAAAGCATTACGGCATCGGCACCTTCTAGAACTGCGTTGGCAACGTCTGTGATTTCACTTCTGTTGGGTTTAACGCGGTCAATCATGCTCTCCATCATTTGGGTGGCAACAATAACCGGCTTACCTCTATGAATACATTTTCTGATAAGTTCTTTTTGAATCAGTGGAATGCGCTCTACAGGAAGTTCAACACCTAGGTCGCCACGTGCCACCATAATACCATCAGAAGCTAAAATAATTTCTCTGATATTGGTAAGCGCTTCAGGCATTTCAATTTTTGCAATGATTTTAGACTTGCTCTTGTTTTTATCTAAAATACCTCTAAGCATTTCTATGTCAGCAACTCTTTTAACAAAGCTAAGTGCTACCCAGTCTAACTCTTCTTTGATCATGAAATCAAGATCAATAATATCTTTTTCTGTTAAAGCAGGTAAAGAGATTTTTGTATCCGGTAAATTCAATCCTTTTTTAGAAGAAATAATGCCACCAAGTGTTACGGTTACTTTAACGTCGCCATTTGCTTCTACCGATAAAACTTTCACTTCAATTTTACCATCATCAATCATAATGGTATTTCCAATGACCACATCACCTGCAAGGTTAGGGTAGGAGACATAAATTTTTTCGTGTGTGCCAATACATTTTTCGTTGGTAAGGGTAAGTACATCACCCACTTTTGCATCTAGTGCATTGTCTTTAATTTCACCTACTCTTAATTTAGGGCCTTGTAAATCTCCTAAAATAGCAATATTGTAAGGTTCGGTTTTATTGATGGTACGAATATGGTCGATGATCGTTTTTTTGTCTTCATGACTACCATGTGAAAAGTTTAAACGAAAAACGTTTACACCTGCTTTTACAAGTGCCAATAGCTGATCGTATTTATCACAAGCAGGGCCTACGGTTGCAACAATTTTTGTGCGGTGATCCATGTGTGCAAGTCCTGCTTGCTTATCCATGTTTCTGTGTAGGTATTTCTCTAAATTTTTTGACATAATCTTTTCTTACTTAATTGCTTTTATTGCTTATTGGGGGTTTATGATACAAGGTTAACTAGCTAGTATTTTTACAA
>JBIISK010000051.1:0-13363 GCA_044341045.1 Sediminibacterium sp.
ACTTAAACAGATCTAATAGCTATGGTGAGCATTTAATTAGCAACTTATATGCACAGTTTAAACCAGTAAGTTGGTTAGCGGTAAGAACACAATATGGTCTTGATTATTTAATGGTTGATAATGATGTGTTCTCTCATCCATTATCTGGAGAAGGTTTTTCAACTACAGGTTCTGTTTCTGCCATCTTTAATAAAAACAAACGTTGGGTTTGGACAACCACTGCTCAATTTGATAAAGTGTTTGCACAAGACCATACTGTTAGTGTTCTTGCGGGTGTGGAGCAACAAAAATCTGATAATAACAGTTATGGTTTAAACCGTGTAACTGTTGCGGATCCTGCATTTACAAATATTCAGGGTGGTTGGGTTACTCCTAACACTTCTGGATTAGGTATTGGAGAAAACTATTTATACTCTGAGTTTGCTCGTGGACAATATAATTTTAAAAGAAAATATTTCTTAACTGCTAACGTACGTAGAGATGGTGCTTCTCAATTAGGTGTGAATAGTAAGTATGGTATTTTCTGGGGTGTATCTGCAAGCTGGGATGTATTATCTGAAAAATTCATTCAGAACATCAAGTTAGATAAAGTATTTAGCAGCTTGCGTTTAAGAAGTAGCTATGGTAAGGTTGGTAATATTGGTGGCTTAGGAAACTTCGCATCATTATCAACATTTGGCTCTGGTTTATATGGAAGTGGTGGTACTGTTGCTTATAGCCAAGCAGGTAATCCAAACCTTACTTGGGAAACCAGTAAAAAAACGGATGTTGGTTTAAACTTTGGTTTATTTAATGATCGTTTAACTGCAGAAATTGGATACTATAATAGTAACAACGACGGTTTATTATTATTTGTTCCGCAACCACCTTCTGCTGGGTTACCATCAAACATTCCAACCAATATTGGTTCTATGTACAATAGAGGTTTTGAATTTGATATTAAATATAATGTCGTACAAAAGAAAGATTTCTCTTGGTCTACTTCATTTAATTTATCAACCAACGATAACAGAGTATTGTCTTTAGCACCTGGGATCACTAATATTATTGGTTCTACTGGTGGTTTAGAAAATCCAAGTATAACAATGCCTGGAAATCCAATTGGTATGTTGTTTGTAACAAGAACAGCAGGTGTTGATCCAGCTTCTGGCCGTAGAATTTTCTTAAATGCACAAGGCAGACAAGTATTATTCCAACACGTTGCACCAGCGGGTCAATCTCGTTTTATGTATGCTGATGGAACTATAGCGCCAACAGTAAGTAGCGCAGATGCAATTGTATACAAAAATACACACGCTAAAATATTTGGTGGTTGGGAAAACAATTTACGATTCAAGAGTTTTGAATTAAATGCTTTATTTACCTATCAAATGGGTAACTGGTTGTATTATGGTACACAAGCAGGTTTGAGAGATCAACGTTTCTGGAATAATGAAGTGGGTGTGTTAAGTAGATGGCAAAAAGCCGGAGATGTTACTGAATTTCCAAGAGCTGTATTTGGAGACAACGTTTCTAACGGATCTTCTTTCCCACTAGATATCAATGTATTTAAAGGTGATTTTATCAAGTTAAGAACCCTTACACTTGGATATAATTTTCCAAAAAATATGTTGGACAAAATCAAAATTTCAAATGCTCGTTTTTATGTTTCAGGAAACAACTTGCTGATTTTAACAGCATATCCAGGACCTGATCCTGAGGTTTCTTCAAACGGAAACGGTACTACCAATTTTGGTATTGACAGAAACACCGTAGCTAACCAACGTACAATTACTGTTGGTATCAACGTTGGATTCTAATTGTTAAACTATTAATTAAGAAAAATGAAAAAGAATCTTTTATACATTTTGATGGCTGCAGGTCTTGTTCAAATGACCTCTTGCGCCAAAGAAAATTTTGTAAATCCGGTTCCTACCAACGTAATTTCTGATCTTACTGCTTTTGATAGTAAGGACAGAGTTGAAGGTCAGGTAAGAGCTATTTATGCCTCAATCAAAAATTCAGGTATGTACGGCGGTCGTTACCAAATATTTAACGACATCCGTGGTGAAGACTTCATGAATGAAAGAACCAACGTTGTAACTGGTTTTGATGTTTGGAACTATACCCCATCAAACAGTTCTACCAACTCGGTTCAAAACCATTGGTCAAGAGCATACTACGTAATTAACTTAACAAACGTTTTTTTAGAAGGTATGGCCGCTAAAGGAACAGCAGTTGTAGGTACGCCACTTTCAAATAACTATCAAGCAGAAGCGCGTTTACTTAGAGCTTTAAGTTATTACTCTTTGCTCCAACTATATGCACGTCCTTTCTGGGATGGAAATGGATCTAAGCCTGGTGTGCCGATGCGTTTAAAAGGCAATACCGGTTCTGATGATTATGCTAAAGCAAGAGCAACAGTTGCAGAAGTGTATACTCAAATTATAGCAGATTTAGATTTTGCCGAAACGAACTTACCAGCTAATTATAGCAGTGCTTTTAATAACACCATTCGCGCGCACAGAAATACTGCTATTGCGCTTAAAACAAGGGTTTACTTGAGCATGGGCCGTTTTGCAAATGTGATTACTGAGGCAAATAAAATTGTAAGTGCAGCAGCGCCATATACAGCAACATCTGGTGTAGCACATGCCTTACAATCAGATATTACCAATGTATTTAAATCACCATATACAACTACCGAATCTATTTTGTCAATGCCTTTTGCTTCGAATGAAACGCCAGGTGGACAAAACCAATTAGGTTACTATTATGGCCCTGCTCCTTTTAATGGGGGTAATGGAGAGTACTCTTTGTTACCTACTGGTATCATTGCAAATACAGGATGGAAAACAACTGATAGAAGAAGAACAATGCTTGGTGTTTTTGGAGGTAAAAGCTATTTAACAAAATATAGCGTAGCTTCTATTTTTACCGACTTTGCACCTGTTATCAGATATTCTGAAGTGCTACTTAGTTTAGCAGAAGCGAGAGTGCGTTCATCTAATACTGTAGATGCACAAGCGATTGCTTTATTAAATGCAGTGCGTGGTCGTTCAGATGCATCAACTGTATTTACAGCTGCAGGCTTTGCTAACTCAACAGCGCTAGCAAATGCAATTGTAACCGAAAGACGCATTGAATTATTAGGAGAAGGTATTAGAGGTACTGATATTACGCGTTTAGGTCTTCCTTTACCGGCTAAACCTGGTGTAGGTGAAATTAAAGCAGATGCACAACAGTATATCTGGCCTATATCTTCTACAGAGTTATTATTGAATCCACTTTGTAAAGACAATTAGAATTTTCTCTCGTATATTAAAAAGGCCCAGTTAGAAACTAACTGGGCCTTTTTTTATTTAAATTGCACTAAAACAAATAGCATGCTAAAATTGATTCGGTTCATTGTTCTAGTGTTTTTGTTACATTTTTGTTTTATTGCTAGTGCACAAAAAACAACGGTGTGGATTGTTAGACACGCCGAAAAGGATACGGCATTTGTAAACCGTATGGATCCAGATTTAACTTCTACGGGTCAGCAAAGAGCCCTTGATTTGGCTACGTATTTACAAAACGAAGAGGTTGTAAAAGTTTTTTCTACCGATACCAAAAGAACGAGGCAAACAGCCAAGCACGTTAAAGCGCCATTAGAAATTTATAATCCTAAAAATTTAACAGGATTACTTGATCTCATCCCGCAAAATGCAAATGGTAAATCGGTTTTAATTGTAGGTCATTCCAATACCGTATTAGAAACGATTGAAGCACTTGGCGGCAAAAGGCCCGTAACGCTATTAACAGATGATGATTACGACTATATATTTAAAATAGAATTGGAAGCTAGTAAGCCTGCTGTGGTGAACTTCTATCATTTTGGACAGTACCATAGAGGCGGAACAGCTACTATGAAATAGCATTAACCTATTTCTTTGTAAAAAGGTCTAACAAAAGTTTAGTTTTTAAAGTAGTTCGGTTAATTTACGAACTCTAAACTACTTTATATGTTTCAAAAAGCGGTTCTATTTTTAGCCCTATTCGTTGTTACAATTGTTGGTCAAGCACAAGAAGTGCCATCGCCTAAATCTCATTTTGGATTTAATATTGGCGATAACTATCAGTTAGCCAACTATACCCAAACAGAATCTTATTTACAAAAGTTAGCAACCGTTTCTAAAAAAATGAAGCTACAAAGTATTGGTACCACCGAAGAAGGGCGTACACAGTACATGGTGATCGTTTCTGATCCTGCAAACTTGTCAAAACTTGCTAAGTATAAATCGATTTCGCAACAAATGGCTAGAGCCGAGGGTTTAACGGATGCAGACGCAAAACAACTTGCCAACGAGGGCAAGGCGGTTGTATGGATAGATGGTGGCCTGCACGCTAATGAAGTGCTTGGTATTCATCAGTGGATAGAAAGCTTGTATCAACTTTTATCGCGTAATGATGAGGAAACAAAAAGAATTTTAAAGTCTACGATCATATTATTTGTGCATGCCAATCCGGATGGTCAAGAACTTCAATCTAATTGGTACATGCGTAATGCTGATACTTTAAAGCGCAATACTGCTAATTTGCCAAGGCTCTATCAAAAATATATTGGTCATGATAATAATCGTGATTTTTATATGACCAATATGAGTGAGTCGCGCAACATGAGTTTGCAGCAGTATGTAGAGTGGATGCCACAAATTTTATACAATCACCACCAAACAGGTCCTGCTGGAACCGTTGTGGCTGGCCCTCCTTATCGCGATCCATTTAATTATGTGTATGATCCTTTACTAATTACAGGTATTGATCAACTAGGCGCCGTGATGAGTACAAGACTGAATGCCGAAAATAAACCAGGCTACACCATGAAAAGCGGTTCGGTATATTCTACATGGTGGAATGGTGGATTAAGAACAACAGCTTATTACCATAATATTGTTGGCCTCCTAACAGAAATGATTGGGAATCCTACACCCATGAAAATTCCATTTGTGCCTTCAAGACTCATTCCTAATAGTGGCACACCGTTTCCGATTGCACCACAAAAATGGTATTTCAGAAATTCAATAGATTATTCTGTATCATTAAACTACGCGGTATTAAATTATGCATCGCGTCATAAGGATGAATTACTCATGAATATTTATACCATGGGTAAAAATTCAATTAATGCAGGAAACAAAGATTATTGGACCTTATCTCCAAGTAAAGTAGAAATGGTAAACGATTTAATGAAGGCGGATCAAAAAGAGCAGCGTGCCGATACCATTGCAATGCAGTACTACGATAAAGTATATAAAAATCCAAAGCTTCGTGATGCGCGTGGTTATATTATTCCTATCTCACAAACAACCACTGCTACCAATTTTGTAAATATTTTAATCAAGAGTGGTATCCGTGTAGAAAAAGCGGCTAAAAACTTTGAAGTAAATGGTAAAAGTTATGAAGCTGGTTCTTATGTTATAAAAACCAATCAAGCATTTAGACCACATGTGATTGATATGTTTGAGCCGCAGGATCACCCCAACGATTTTCAATACCCTGGTGGTCCACCGGTAAGACCTTACGATGCAGCAGGTTGGACACCCGCTTACACTATGGGCCTAGAGTTTGACCGCATACTAGAACCCTTTGATGGTCCATTTGAAACCATCCCGTATGGTCAGGAGCAAAAACATACCGGTTCATTTACGAAACTAGCATCTGCTGCTGGCTACACATTTGCTACCAACGAAAACGCAAGTTTTGTGCTTGTAAATGATTTATTAAAAGCAGGCATTGAAGTAGAAAAAACAAGCGAACATTTTTATGTAGCTACTTCAGATAAAGCAGTTGCTATTTTAGAAAATGCGGCAGCAAAAAATGGTGTAAAAATAATGGGTGTAGCGCAAAAGCATACTTCAAATAGTATTGCTGTTAAGCCAAGTAGAATAGCATTATGGGATGTATATGGTGGCTCTATGCCATCAGGCTGGACAAGATGGATTTTTGAGCAATATCATTTTCCATTTACACTTGTCTATGCAAAAGAAATTAATGCAGGTAATTTAAAAAGTAAGTATGACGTTATCTTATTTGTTGGTGGCGCTGTTCCTGCGTACCGTTCAGAATTATCTGCAAATAATGGCATGAGTGAATTTGAAGGTAGGGAGCCCAATGAAAAAGATATCCCTGAAATGTACCATGCACAACTTGGAAGAATTACTGCAGCAAAATCTATTCCCGCTTTAAAACAATTTGCAGAAGAAGGAGGCACTATTATTACTGTTGGTAGCAGCGCTAATTTAGCCTACCATTTTAAATTACCTGTGCGCAATGCACTTGTGGAAATGGTGAATGGAAAAGAACGTCCACTCCCTGGCGAAAAATTTTATATTCCTGGATCTGTTATGCAGGTTGCAGTCAACAATACACTTACTGCCAATTGGGGTATGAAGCCAACAGCCGATGTTTATTTTAGTGCAAGCCCTGTATTTAATTTACTTCCTAATGCTACTGCTAGTGGCGCAATAACACCACTTGCTTGGTATGCATCGGAAAAAACGCTTCGCAGTGGTTGGGCTTATGGACAATCTTATCTAAATCAAACAGTTGCTGCGTTTTCTGCCAATGTGGGCAAAGGTAAACTGGTGGTGTATGGTCCTGAAATTACGTTTAGAGGTCAAACACATAGCACGTACAAAATGTTATTTAACCACTTGTATTTGGATAAATAAATTATATGGTTTTGATATGGTAAGCTGCAGAAATCTCTTTTTGTAGTGTACTGATTTTTTTATCGAGCTCGTTATAAAAATAGCGCATACTAAAATTATCTATATCGTATCTTAGGTTTAGTAGTCTATTGTTGTATTCTTTTAATAGGATAGGATCGTTAGTCATTAATGTAGCGCCTTCTTTGATTGCCTTGGTTTTAGGATCTGTATAATTTGTGCCATCAAAAATTTTATAAGTCATATTTTTGATGTTTGTTTTGTAGTGTGTTATTGTAACAGTATTAAAATCATTTATTTTAGCAATAAGTTGCCAATATTCAGATATCAGCGTTGCAACTTTTTTATCTTTAATAAGGCGCATACCACCCGATCTTAATTGAGCAGAGGTTCTGTCAATAAATGTAATAGGTGGATTTCCGCTCGTTTTTAAACTAGCTCGGTACAACAAAATAATATTTTCCGGTGTTAATTTATTACTTGACAAAATATTAATAGCCGTATCTAAATATTTGATTTGAGTTGTTGTATAATCTACCGTTCTTGCTATTTGAACTTTGTCTTGGGCAATATCTTCTAAAAAGCTTTCCATGTACTGCTTTTCTCTAAGACCTTCGATATAATGTTCTCTTTGATTTTCTGCAAAAAATCCAAGTGTTACAGCAAAAAACAACATAAAAAATTCCAAAAAATATTCTGAAATCTTTTTTTTGTGTGCTGGATGGTGTGCGTGATGTACTTCCATGGCTTTATAATTAGTACTGAAAATAAGATAAATTTAAATTACTAGTATCATTCAAAAAAAAGAGCCCAGCAATTTTGCTGGGCTCTTCATTAAAAGAAGCGGTAAACAGAGTTTACAATAATTTATTTAGGTAACACAACTGCATCAATTACATGGATTACACCATTTGTTGCAGTTAAATCAGCAGCTACAACAGTTGCTGAATTGCCTTTTTCATCAGTTAGCGTTACTTTACCTTGTTTGATTGAAGCTACAAGCTTATTTCCACTAACTGTTGTTAGTGATAAAGAACCACCATTTGCATTAATTGCTTTTACAACTGCAGCAGCATCAAATGTGCCTGCAATAACGTGATACGTTAAAATTTTAGCTAAGGTTGCTTTGTTTTCTGGCTTTAATAATGTTTCTAAAGTTCCAGCTGGAAGCTTTGCAAATGCTGCGTTTGTTGGAGCAAATACAGTAAAAGGACCAGCACTTTGTAAGGTTGTTACAAGGTCTGCAGCAGTTACACCTGCTACTAGGGTAGTGTGTTCTTTTGAACCAACTGCAATGTCAACGATTGTTTTTTGCGCTTGCGCAGCAAATGAAGTAGATAGTACAGTTGCTAGAACTGCGACGAATAATTTGATTTTCATGTTATGTTTTATTTAGCATAACAAAACATTAGACATTTGGTTCGATGGATTAATTGTTAATTATAATTTGTATTTCTTATTCCTTTTTAGTCTTATATTTATATAAACCAGACAATTATATGTTTAAAAATTTCACAGCATCCGATTTTTTAATGCTAACAGCTGCTTTTATGTCTCTAATTTTTTCTGAACTATTATGGTTTAAAGGAGAAAAAGAAGCAGCGATTTTTATAGGCTTATGGGTCCCATCAATTCTTGGATTCGCGATTTTATTGAAACTTATAAAAAACCAAAAATGATAGATATCATACCTTATTTTGCAGGTTTCATAACACTGCTTTTTGCTGTTGCATGTGTGCTTGCTTTAAACAAATACAAAGGATACAAGTAAGTTTTAATGAGTAAACTTTTAGACATATCGAGTAATTATTTTGATTCTTACTTTAATGCTAAAAATACAAGAAAAGTAGAGTTGTTAATTTTAAGGTTAGCAATATTCTCTTTTTTGATACATCTATTTGTGATTTTTTTAGGTAATAATATTCCCTATTTTAAAAATTTTCAGCATAGTTACCTAAAAGCAATTTATACGCCCTTTAGTTTTATATTATTTTATGAAGTTTTCTTGCTTGTAATTATCATCCCAAAATCTATTTCTGAATTTATTGGTAAACAGTTTGAGGTAATTACTTTAATTACGTTAAGAAGCTTCTTTCATGATATTGCAGATTTAGATCTTATTCGTGCAATAGATATAAATAATCCTTTTTTTGTAAGTTTATTATATGATTTAGCTGCTTCACTTGTAATGCTTGGCTTCACAATTTTATACTACCGGATTTATCAAAAAAATAGTGTAATCGAGCAAACAAGTGAGCTTAATAATTTTATAGGCATCAAAAAACTAGTATCCTTAGGCATGATTGTGGTGTTGTTAGTACTAAGTGTTATAAGCCTTTACCACTGGGGTTCTCAGATGATTGATGCACTTCGTGTAAATAGTGGTTACCCCAATCCAAATACTGTTTTTTATATCGACTTTTTTTCAATCATGATATTTGTGGATGTTTTGCTTTTGATCGTGTCATTTATGTATCATTTTAGCTTTTTTACCATTTTTAGAAATGCTAGTTTTATAATAACAACAATTTTAATTCGAATTTCTTTAACAATTGATAAGCCCATGAATTATATTGTGGTGCTCATTGGATTTCTTTTTTCAATCATTGCTTTTTACTTGTATAGTCTTAGAAAGCTAGTTAATAAAAAAACAGTTTAGTTGATATGATTTTCATTCTTATTCTTTTAGTTAGTCATTGGTTTTTATCTCTATTTTTTCATACATTTTTCTTGCACCGTTTTGCTTCACACAAAATGTATGAAACCAGTAAAAACTGGGAAAGAGTTTTTTATGTATGTACTTGGTTTTTTCAAGGATCTTCGTATTTGGTGCCACGTGCTTACGGCGTAATGCACCGCATGCATCATGCATATAGTGATACAGATAAAGATCCTCACTCTCCTCATTTCTTCAAGGACATCTATGAAATGATGAAAAGTACCATTACTATTTATCGGTCTTTTTTATTAGGTCAAAATGAACCCGATGCTGAGTTCACCAAAGACTACCTACCAGTTTGGGAAAAATTAGACCGCTTTGGTCATCATATGCTTACGAGGTTATCTTTTGTGGTATTGTATACTACTTTGTATTGGTATTTTGCTCCCAATTATTGGTGGTTTTTACTACTCCCTATTCATTTTTTAATGGGTCCACTGCAAGGCGCTATTGTTAATTGGTGTGGCCATAAATATGGTTATCGAAACTTTGATAGCGTAGATCAGAGCAAAAATACCGGACCTTGGGGCATTATATTAATGGGTGAATTATTCCAAAACAACCACCACCATAAAAAAGACGATGCCAACTTTGCCAAAAGATGGTTTGAATTTGATATTACTTATCAGGTGATGCGCTTATTTAACTATTTAGGAGTCATACAATTACGCCGCTCCTAACAAAGGCTAAAGCATATTAGATGGTCACCATTGCTTTTGACGACATATACGCACATCCGCTGCCAGAGAATCACCGGTTTCCCATGTTAAAATATGAGCTAATACCCGCTCAATTACTACATGAAGGCACTTATACTGCTAATCAGTTTTTTAAGCCTATAGCATGTGCCGCAGAGGTTGTATTAAAAACGCACGAAGCAGAATACTATCAAAAATTACTATTGTTACAATTAACTGCGTCTGAGCAAAGAGCAATTGGTTTTCCTCAGTCTCAAGCGCTTATTGATCGAGAGTTCATTATTACGCAGGGTACCATCGATTGTAGTATTGCTGCTTTAACAAATGGGATTGCACTCAATGTTGCCGGAGGAACCCATCATGCTTTTGCTGATAGAGGTGAAGGATTTTGTATACTCAATGATATGTGTGTTGCTGCTAATTACTTACTAGATAATAAGTTTTGTAAAAAAATCATGATTGTAGATTTAGATGTACATCAAGGTAATGGCACTGCAAAAATCATGGAAAATAATGATCATGTTTTTACATTTAGTATGCATGGTGCAACTAATTATCCATTTCGAAAAGAAAAATCAGATCTAGATATTGGGCTCGCTGATGGAACTACTGGCGAATTATATTTATCTATTTTAGAGGATACGCTTCCTAAGTTAATGCGTCAGGTAAAACCAGATTTGGTTTTTTATTTATCGGGGGTAGATATTTTGGAAACGGATAAGTTTGGAAAACTAAAAGTAAGTTTGGCCGAGTGTAAGCGTCGTGATGAATTTGTATTATCAAGTTGTAAGCAAAATAAAATTCCTTTAGTAGTAGCATTGGGAGGCGGCTATTCGCCAGATGTAAAAACTATTGTAGAAGCACATTGCAACACATTTAGGTTGGCAGCCGATTTATATTAAAAACTATAGCGTAAACTCGTTATTAAATTACTTCCGGCAGCCACAATTCCAGATGAATAGGGCCTATAGCGCTGATTGGTTATGTTTTCCCACCCAAGGTGTATTTGTAATTTACCAATATTATAATTTGCTTTTAGATTGATTGTATACCAACTTGGGCAGAATGGTTTTCCACTCTTATCTACTGCATAAATAGCTGTTTTTGCCTTTTCGCTAGGCGCTAAATTTTCGCTATTTATTTGACCATTGAACTGTGTATTGAGTTCAAATGCAAATTGACCTTTTTGCCACTGAACAGCACTGCTGCCATATAAAGGCGGTGCATGCCTAAGGGGTACTTGTTCATTTTTTGTATCATCTGTTTCATGGCCTTCAATCCAATTAAGTTTTGTTTGCCATTTGATGTGCTTATTAAAAAATAGTTCCCAACCTAATTGTACGCCCCAAACTTTTGCATTTGCTACATTTTGTATGGCATTTACGCTGCTTTTTGTCCCATCATAAATTATAGAGTCTTGCCCGTTAAAACTAAAAGGTCGATTGGTTAACGCATTGTTTAAAGTGGTTGTGAAAACAGATAGATAATAATTTATTTTTTCTGGTTTATTATACTGTACACCAATTTCATAGTTCCAAGCATATTCCGGCTTTAGTTGATTGTTGGGTACAACAACATTGCCAGGCGCCGATTCAAAAACTTTTCCAATATCATCGATGTTTGGCATTCTAAATCCTGTAGAAGCAAGTGCGTTTAGTTGCAAATACGCGCTAGGTTTGAACACAAGTCCAATATTTCCTGTAAGGTTGCTATTATTAATATTAGACGATGTAAATGGAAATCTAAAAAAACTAGTGTCAAAGCTAGCTTTTGTTTGCCCCGTAGTATAGCGTAATCCACTTGAGAAATTCAACTTTTCATTGATTTCTTTTTTGTAACTAGTATATACTGCAAAAGAATTCCAGGTTGCACCATCCGGATAGCGAGTGGCAACTTTGGATATTAGATTATTTGCAATATTTAAATTAGCCGCTTTAGAGCCTACTCCATTTCCAACCCATTCTGCGCCGTAAAAAATTTCTTCACCTTCATTAATAGCTTTGGTAAAATCTAAATTGATAGAAGTAGCATCTACATTTTCGGTTTGTGTTCTTTGATTATTATTGTTTCGTCTACGATCTATTCTACTTTCTTCATATTGTTGATAAGCGAAAACTAGTTTGGCTTCATTGTATAATGTAGTAGCTTTTTTATTTAGAATTTGAAGGTTTTGCATGGTCCAAAATTGTGGGCCATAGTTCCATTCGGCAAAACGTAAATTGCCAGCAGCGTATTCAATTAATCTATCGTAGCGAGGTATATTTCCAGTTTTTGAATAATGGAATCCGTATTGAATATCCCAGTGCTCGCTTGGTTTATACCTTAATTTGGCGAGTAAATTATTTTGATAATACCCTGATTGTTTTTGAACGTACGGGTTTGTATTTTTTACAACTACATCTTGGTTACCAACACGCTCGATGTATTCTTTTCGCAAATAACTGTCTTGACCTCCATTTTTGCCCATTTGTAAATCACCAAAATCACTAGTGGTTAAGCTGGTTAAAAAAGAAAACTTATTTGTAGCAATATTTATATTGGCGTGCGCAGTTTTTTCTTGATTGGCAGAGGCATATCTAACAAATGCATCACCTTTTACGAGCGTTTTATTTTCTGTAGCAAATTTTGGTTGTAGGGTATGAAAATCCATCACTCCACCAATAGCGTCACTGCCATACATTAATGAACCTGGTCCAAAAATCACTTCTGCATCTTCGAGTGCGAGAGGATCAAAGGAAATAATATTTTGCAAATTCCCACTTCTGTAAATGGCGTTATTCATTCTCACCCCGTCCACAACAATTAATACCCGGTTGGTTGCAAATCCCCTAATCATTGGACTTCCACCACCCATTTGACTTTTTTGTATAAAAACTTCACCCGTTACACCAATCGCATCGGCCATGGTTTGTGGGTTTTGTAAGCGTTGTTGTTTAAAATTAAATTTAGTAATGCGGTTAGGAACTTCATTAATTTTTCTTTCCCAACGGTTGTAATAAACGCTAACGGGGCTTAGGCTTTTTGTTGTGTCTTTGCTGACTTGGGCATATAAATAGGGAAGCGGTAATAAAATTAAAATAACAGCGAGGATAGTATTTCTATTATTGAAGCAATTAATTTTCAAGCCTAGTTATTGATTGATTTAGTATTTAGAGTATGAAATAGCCTATAATTATTCATCTCTTTGTTCAATATGGGATTTGTTTGCAAAAGTAGATTAAACTTTGGTTTTACTTGGGGTAAGAATATGTTAGGTC
>JBIISK010000071.1:0-3882 GCA_044341045.1 Sediminibacterium sp.
GGCCGGTGATAGGCTACCTTATATAGACGCTGTAAAAATTAATTTCTTCGATAACAAAGCCACCGAGTTTTTACAGTTTAGACAAGGCAAGCTCAGTTTTGTAAATGATATTGATGCCTCTTTTAAAGATGAAATTTTAACCAAAAACGGAACACTCCGAAAAGACTGGGAAGGAAAAATAAATTTATTAAAGCATCCTTATTTAAATACCGAGTATTTTGGAATTGTGGTAGATACCAATAATACAATTACAAAAGGGGCGGCTACCAGTAATAAATTAGTGCGTCAGGCCATGAATTACGCCATCAATAAAAAACAATTGATGATGTACATGCGTAATTCCATTGGTATTCCGGCACAGGCTGGCTTTGTGCCTGCGGGGCTTCCTTCCAATAATGTTGATTTTGTAAAAGGCTATACGTACAATCCGGCTAAAGCGCGTGAACTCCTTGCTGCTGCTGGCTATCCGGGCGGCAAAGGACTCCCCACTACTAAATTATTAACGGTTGCTATTTACGCCGATATTGCATCATTTGCGGCCAAGCAAATGGAAGAAGTAGGCATTCCGGTACAAGTAGAAGTGATTCAAAAAAGTTTACTGCTCGAGCAAACAGCAAAATCTGCTGCACTATTTTTTAGAGCCAGTTGGATTGCCGATTACCCTGATGCCGAAAATTATATGGCGATGTTTTATAGCAAAAATCCGGCCCCACCTAATTACACCCGTTTTAAAAATGCGGAGTTTGATTTGCTCTACGAAAAGGCATTGTTGGAAACTCGCGATAGTGTTAGGTACGCGTTATATAGAGCCATGGATCAGCTCGTGATAAATGAAGCACCCATTATTCCCATGTGGTATGATATGGCCATTCATTTGGTGCAACCTGGGGTAAAAGGTTTTGGACCCAACGCACTTAATTTACTCGAATTAAGGCGTACAAAACTTCCTGATTAGTGTTTTATTTTATCCTTAAACACTTTTTCAAACTTCTCTAATTTAGGTGCAATTACAAAACGGCAATAGCCCTGATTGGTATTGTTGTTGTAATAGTTTTGGTGGTAGTTTTCGGCAGGATAATAATTTTTAAATGGCTCGATGGTTGTTACGATAGGTGCATCAAAAGCGCCGCTCTTATCAAGTGCTTCTTTGTATGCAAGTGCCTCGGTTTTTTGAGCTTCTGAAACATAATAAATAACACTTTTATATTGAGGGCCCACATCGTTTCCCTGTCTATCAAGTGTGGTAGGATCGTGGGTTTTCCAGAATACTTCTAATATGTCTTTGAAAGGCACAATGGCCGGGTCAAATACAATTTTAGCTATTTCTACGTGACCTGTGTTTTTATCACATACCTGCTCGTAGGTTGGGTTTTCTACAAAACCGCCGCCATAGCCACTTTCTACACTAATAACCCCATTAATACGCTGAAAAAAAGCTTCTGTGCACCAAAAGCAACCTTCTCCTAAATAAATTGTTTGTAGTTTATCAGAACTTGAGCTCATAGTTGGTTTGCTTTTAGTGTTTTGTGGCTGACCACATGCACTAAGGCAGGTGACAGCAAAAAGGGTTAAAAGTGTTAATCTCATATCAATTAAAACATTAAAACTAGTAAAAGGTTTAACTACTCTTGGCTTACCTTTGCGCTGCTTTTGAAATTATGATGCGACTATATCCCGATACAGCCCTTTATCAGCTAGAGTTTGACAAAGTTAAAGCTTTGTTGGAAGCGCATTGTAAAACCGTGTATGCGCAGGATCGTGCTCAAAATTTGCGCATCCATACCCATAAAGACTATATTCACAAAGAGCTGCGCCAAACACACGAGTTTGCCATGCTACTAAGACAGGCGCAGTATTTCCCCAACGATTTTACCTATCACTTACAAAAAGAATTAAAATTATTAGGGATTCCGGGCGCGTTACTAGGAGGTGATCAATGGATGCTTATCAGAAAATTAACCATCAATGCCGAAAATATTTTTAGATGGTTTGACCCCGAAAAAAGAACTTCTTTTAGTGCGTTGGCCCAGGTGTTAGCAGATGCGTACTACGAAAAAAATATCAAGGATAGTATTGATGCGGTATTAGACGAACAAGGAGTTGTTAAAGACAATGCATCCGACGATTTACAAAAAATTAGACTTAGTTTATATAAGCGCAGAAATGAGCTGAGGCGCATGTTTGAAAAAGTAATTCAAAAATTAGCCAAGGCCGGATACACTGCGGACATAGACGAAAGTTTTAGTAATGGCAGAAGGGTAGTAGCTGTTTTTTCTGAACATAAAAGACAAGTAAAAGGAATTTTACATGGCGAAAGTGATAGCCGAAAAACCGCATTTATTGAACCCGAAGACACCATTGAACTAAACAACGAAGTATTTGCTTTAGAACATGAAGAAGCCAAAGAAGTGCAGCGCATACTTCGTGCGTTAACAGCTACCATGTCTATGTATGCGCCATTACTAAATGCGTATTTACAAATTACGGGTGAGTTTGATTTTATAAAAGCCAAAGCAAAACTAGGCATCGATATGAATGCCAATTTGCCGGAACTATTGGATAAAGCGCATATCGAACTAATTAATGCGTATCACCCGCTACTTTATTTATACAATAAAAGTGCAGGCAAAAATACCATACCTGTTAACATAAAATTAGATGCGCAGCAGCGTATTTTAATTATTAGTGGGCCTAATGCTGGAGGTAAAACGGTTACCATGAAAACCATTGGCCTCAATCAAATGATGATGCAGAGTGGGCTGTTGGTACCTGTAAGTCCCGATTCTCAAATGGGAATTTTTAAACAGCTCTTTATTCATATTGGGGATACACAAAATTTAGAGTTTGAATTAAGTACCTATTCGAGTCACTTAATGCACATGAAGCACTTTATTGAAGTAGCCAATGGTAAAACATTATTTTTTATAGATGAACTTGGAAGTGGAAGTGATCCTAATTTAGGGGGCGCTTTTGCAGAAGTAATATTGGAAGAATTATCTCGAAAGCATGCACTTGGTGTTGTTACCACGCACTATTTAAATTTGAAAGTGATGGCCAACCATACGCAGGGTATTATTAATGGTGCCATGCAGTTTGATGAAGTGCATTTACTTCCGATGTACAAACTTATTATTGGTAAACCCGGTAGCTCCTATACGTTTGCTATTGCAGAACGAATTGGACTTCCTAAATCACTTATTAATAGAGCGCGTAAACTAGTAGACGAAGATCATTTTAAATTAGACAAGCTTTTAAATAGAACGGAGCAAGACCTGCAACATTTAGACAAAGAAAAGTTGCAGTTGCATAAATTACTACGTGAAAATGAAAAGCTTAAAAAAGAAATGGAACAGGTGCTTGATAAAGAAAAGCACCGCCAGCAGGTGGAGTTGCTAAAGCAACAGAACCAGATTACCGAAGACCGAATTATATATTTGAAAGATATGGAGCGAAAGCTCAAGCAAATTGTGCTGGATTATAAGAAGGCCGAAAACAAAAACGAAGTGGTTAAAAACCTGCAGCAACTCCTTTTTAAAGGCAAAGAGCAGGTAGTGGTTAATAAACTGGCCAAAAAGGTAGATAAGCAGTACAAAGAAACGACTGGTGCTATTGTAGTAGGAAGCCTCGTAAAGCTTAAAAAGAATTATCAGGTAGGAACCGTATTAGAAATAAGGGGTAAAAGGGCCATTATTCAAATAGGTCAACTTCCCATCAATGTAGAGCTCTCCGACCTTTCTGTGGTAGAAAAACTCCCAGATTTGCCAAAATAACCCACTCAAAGTCAATAAAATAGGGGGTTTCACATTTTTTTTACTTTTTTTTTGGTTGCTGCTTTTCAAACCGTACTTTTGCCGCGGAGAGATGGCAGAGCGGTCGAATGCG
>JBIISK010000017.1:0-37776 GCA_044341045.1 Sediminibacterium sp.
AAAGATAAAATAACGATATAAAGAATTCTCATAAAATCAAATTAAGGATATTGTAAAATTACCAGCCCATAGAAACAGGCTTACCATTTTTTGAAAAATTATAGACGATACTAAATAAAGCATAACGCCTAATGCCATTATTAGCAGTTTCAGATATAAAGTTGCTTGTAATATTTCTGTCTACAAATTGATTTTGATTGAATATATCGTAGATCATAAGTTTAGCTTCCCACTTGTCGTTTTTAGAAATCACTTTACGCATAGATGGGTGTACTAAATAAATATTACGCTGACTCGGGAATGCCGCAGACTTTTGATACACGGTAATATCTGTACTCAAGTCTATGAAAAACTTGGCTTTTTTAAATTTGAGCTGAACGTTTGAATTATTGCGGTACGACCAAAAGTTAGTTGAAGCGCCTGGTCTAATGCTAGATACTGTCTTATTATTGGAGGCCTCAAAACTACTCCAAAAGTTAATTTTTTTATCGCCCCAATAAGAAAGCTGAATACCTAACCTTGTAGAAATATTGTCATTGGTGTTTTTAATGCCATTTACAATATTATTGTACCTGCCGCCATTGACACCCGTATTCACTCCAAAATTAATGCCCTTGTAGAGTTCAAAATCGTAATAAAAGCCTGAGCCATAATTGTAATTTCCATCCACGTTTACGTACTGGTTAACAGATTTACCAAAAGCATCAATGGTTGAAGATGTTGCAATGGCATCATTGGTGTTGGAGAAACTACCACTCAGCTGCACGTACTTACTTTTCATTACTTTAAAACTATTAAAGTTGAATGAAACCCTATTGGTGAATGACTGTCTTAAATTGGCATTACCTACACTTATATTAAGCGGATCGGTATTGTCTATGATGGGCTGAATTTGAAGTAGGCTTGGATTTTGCGTATTTCCTAGATAACTGAGTACCAAACTTTTTTGTTGCTTTGGGGTAAACTTAATAGTAGCGGATGGAATAAAGTTGGTAAAGTTAATAGACCTGTTTGTATTTGTCGCGTAATCAAACATACTATAATTTGCTGCACCAATGCCAGATCCAATATTAAAATTTACTTTTTTAACCGCATATCGGTAACTGATATTTCCACTGTTATTAACCGTATTAAATTTAAAATGGTTACTTAAAGTATCTACTTTAATTTTTGGCTGTCCGGCTTTCGCGTCAAACGTGTTTCGTTCCGAATTATTCCCTGCTAACCCAATTTTATAATTGAAAATCAAGAACGAATTTTTACCTAGCGGTTCGGTGTACACTGTATTTACGCTGCCCGCAGAAGTAAGTTGTGCCAACTCTTTATTTTGCGCAATGGTTTCACTTTTAATAACGACATTAGATGCACCAAAATAATCGTTATGCGCATTTAATAAACCGTCCTGTGTTTTATCGCCAAAATTAAAGTCAGAATTTACAGAAATAGTTCTGCCTTTTTTTGCAAAACGAAGCCTATAACTTATTGAACCGTTAAGGGTTTTATCATTGGTACTATTACTCGTAGTTCGGTCTGTATTATTAAGCTTTAAACCTGTTTCTGGTATAAATGAACTACCTGCAAAACTACTTGTATTATCAGATAATACATTTGCAGCTTTTAGGTTTAATTTAAAGAGCCCCGTACTATCGGTGCCCCACTGATCTGTAGTAGTAAATTTGTATTTCTTTTTTTCGTTACGTTGTGCACTATTGGTGTTATTTACAATAGAATTGGTAGGTAAAATGGTTTTACTATATGAACTTGTTAACCCATTTACAATAAGCCTATTGTATTGTGCACTCGTATTAACAGAACCTTTATCAAATTTATTGCTAAATGTTGCCCCCGCCGATTGTTGATTAGGGAAACCAGTAGAACCCCCTTCTTCACCATCACCACTCGTCATAATCATTGACATGCCACCATCTCCAAATTCTGTAGTGATGCCGCCGCCGTCACCATAATTTTGTGCTTCATCCCAATTTAAATTATCGAATTTGGTATTGTCTGAGGTAACATAGCCTGCAATTTTGCGTTTACCCTTAAAGGCATTGGACATTAGTTTGCCATTACCAAACTGATTAAAGTTGCTTCCAGCCTCTGCCTTACCAAAGTATCCATTTTTTTTATCTTCCTTTAATTGAAGGTTAATTGTTTTAGATTTTTGCCCATCATCAATACCGGTAAACACGGCTTGATCTGATTTTTTATCAAACACTTGTACTTTGTCCACTACATCGGCTCTTAAATTTTTGGTAACCACCGCAGGGTCATCACTAAAAAATTCTTCGCCATCTACGAGTACTTTATTAACCTTTTCGCCCTGTGCCGTAATTTCACCTTTTGCATTAACCTGAATACCTGGCATCTTTTTTAAAAGTTCCTGCACATCTGCATTGGGGGTCACATAAAAACTATCGGCTTTGTATTCGGTGGTATCACCTTTAACCCGAATTGCCGATACTGTATTTTTAACAATCACTTCTTTAAGAATATGAGCCTTGGTATCAATAGCAATACTCAGTGTGAGTGGCGTACCTTCAACCGTAATTTTATCTGTAAAATCGGCGTACTGAGGATAGCTTACCATGATAATGTAATTACCTACCGGTAAGCTTGCTATACTAAATTCTCCATTATTTGAGGTTCTTGCTGTTTTTACAAGTACCGAATCTTTGGCTCTTAATATATTAACAGAAGCCAGCGCTAAGTTCTTTTTTTCGGTGGTATCTTTTACGGTTCCACTTATTGACGAATTCTGTGCAAATGTGGCGAGAGAAAATAAAACACAAAAAAGGGTGATTGAAAGGCGTTTTTGTCCTTGAAATGATAAATACATGCAGTTTGTTTGGTTCTTAGGTGTTGCATTACTGAAAATGCTACACAAAAATACCTTCTACTTTACAAAGTATTGCAAAACAAGCTGTTAAAATAGACGAACGGCAAATAAATGCCTTTAATAGCATACTATTTTAGGTACCAATCTTTATATCGCGTAAGGCCTTCAATAAAATAATAGTCTGCGTAGGTTAATGGAGCATCTACTTCAGACTTATGCGGAAGCGACCCAACGCTATGCATGAGTATAAACCCTCCATTTTGGCCAAGCTTTGCCCTATACGTCTCCGATGATAAGGCCATTAAGATGGTTTCGGCTGTTTTTATGTATTCCTTTTTTTCTGTACCAGTGGTATATTGCCCAAGCTCTAATAGCGCAGAAGCCATAATAGCGCCACTTGACGCGTCGCGTGGTGCATTTGGAATGCTTGTGGCATCAAAATCCCAATAAGGCACTTTGTCCTGAGGTAAATTAGGATGAGACAAAATAAATTTTGCAATTTTTTTAGCCTGGTTTAAATAGGCTGGATTTTTAGTAAAACGGTACATCATTGTATATCCGTATAAACCCCATGTTTGACCTCTCGACCATGCCGACGAATCAGAAGCACCTTGCCAGGTTACTTTTTTTAAAATTTTTGCATTGGCTAAATCCCAGTCAACTACGTGTACCGAACTGTTGTCTGGTCTAAATTGATTTTCAATAGTCGTATTGGCATGGGTAACTGCAATTTCTTTAAACACCGGATCGCCACCATGATCACTTACCCAGTGTAGTAATTCGAGGTTCATCATGTTATCAATAATCACCGGGCAACTTAAGCGCGCACTTGAATTCCAAGATTGAATAGATTTAATAGCAGGTCTATAACGCGTAGACAATGATTTAGCAGCAATGGTTACAACGTCTTTGTAAGCTGGGTTGTTGGTGTATTTATAGGCGGTTCCAAAAGAACAATAAATCATAAATCCTAAATCATGATTGCCTGTATAGTATTTTTCTTTTTCTAAAATACCCAGTCTTTTTTCTGCTTCCTTTCTAATATTTTCATCTTTGGTATACGCATACAAATACCATAACGTACCCGGATAAAATCCACTGCACCACCATTTGGTATCACTTGTTACAGATGTATTGGTTGCTGACACATAACTACGAGGCATTACCGAGTCAGGTGTATTTGCTTTTAAATACTGGTATTGTTTAGCTGCAAAAGAAAAATTGTCTTGAATAAGCGCTTCCATTTTATTTTTTATAGAAGCAGTTTGCGCAAAACTCATTTGAGCTGCCACAAACAAAAGCACTAAACCAACGATGTATTTTTTCATGTTCGAAATTTAATAAGGTAATAAAGTTAATAATCTACAGCGTAATCTTTAGGAAATACTTCTCCATTCCATGCCCTTTTTTGCGTCCAATTGGTTGGTGGTGCTGACCAAAATTCATGTGATGCAGGTAGGCCTAATGGCATAAATGCAAAAGACGCTAAATACATGCTACCCGTGTTAGAATAGGAATCTGCAATATTTGACTGGTTAGCACCTACAAAACCTAGTGTTAGTAAGCCATTTGCATTAAATGTTTCTTTAACAAACACCCTTTTAAAAACCGCTGTTAATGCCGGCCTTACTTGTGATGGCAATACACCCGCTGGCAAGTTGTCTTCGAGTGCCAATGTAGCAAGCGGCCAAAAAGCACCGACCCTGTAAGTCGAAGATCTTCCAAATACTGGAAATGTTCCTTCTGGAGAAATAAAACGTTCTTGAAAAGAAGCATAACGCTTCATTCGTTTAACAGCAAGATCTAATTCAACTTGTGTTCTTCTGCCCTTAGATACATTCACTTTAAGCACAGTTACAAGCATAGGTTGAATTACAAAACCATTGTAATGATCAAAATGAAATTTAACACCATCGCTATACCAACCATCACCCACATACCAACCTTGTATTTTATCAATACCGGCATCAATACGAGCAGCATCAATGGGTGCATCTACCGAGAGTAAGAATGTTTCTACTATAGCAGCAAATAAAACCCAGTTATTATTAGATGGTTTAATGGCGCGCAGTTTTGTAAACTCGGTTATAAAACGCTCTTTGGTTTGCTTACTAAGCGGCTCCCAAAGTGCTGCAGGTGCTAATAACAATGCCTCTGCTAAAAATGCAGCATCCACAAGTGGTTGTGCTACTTTTTGTGAGCCCCAATATAAATAATCTGGACTTTCTGGATCCACGGCATGTGTTAATGAAGCATGTATTTGATCACGCATTTTTTTTCTGATGCGCCCTTCTTCAGTATCATCATCCGGTAGTGATACAAATGGTGCAATGCCAACAATTAAACGACCAATAGCTTCCATATAAGCAACCTCTTTGTTACGGTTATCCCAGGTAGGGCTATAGTCCATGGGCATTGTTTTTTTGAGTTCCCCTTTACTCATCGATGATAAAATGGGTGAGGCTATTTTGTCAAGTAGCTTTACCCAGTACATACGGTCTTTAGCACCTGTTGTTTCAAATACATTAGCGCTATCCTCTGCAGTTGCTGCTTTAGTTGTAAGTCCGGGCGCGAGGCCTACAAAACTTAATATTGAGGAGAGCTGTATAAAATTTCTTCTTTTCATAATTGTATTTTTCTAAGTTTTACTTCAGTACCCTAGTACCATCACCTATCTGCATCACATATTTACCCATACTGCGTCCAAATGTATTTTCGTATACAGCGTTTATGCGGTTATAAACGGTTTCTAGTTCAGTTGTTTGCACAAGCGCTATCACACAACCGCCAAAGCCACCACCCATCATTCTTGCGCCAATAATAGCAGTTTCTTTCATGCAGTTTTCTACAATTAGATCCAGCTCTGGACAACTTACTTTATAGAGCTTGCTTAAACCAGTATGTGTTTCATACATGCGGGCACCAAATGCATGTATTTCACCAGCAAGCAAATGATTACAAGCGGCTTCCATTCTGGCAATTTCTTCAATTACATATCTGCATCTATGGTACACGTGACTTGAAATAGTATCAGCCACCGCATCTAACATAATCAGCGTCGCTTCTCTAAAAGATGTAATAGAAAATTGTTGACGAAGCGCCGCTAATCCTGTTTCGCATTCCTTTCGTCTAGTATTGTATTCCGAAGACGCTAAACTATGTTTTACAAATGTGTCAAAAAGCACAATACGAATGCCTTTTAGCTTAAATGGAAAATAGGTATAAGACAAATCAGCACAATCTAGTTTGATTACATGATCTGCTTTACCAAACATACTTGCAAACTGATCCATCACACCACAGTTTACGCCTACAAAATTATTTTCGGCGCGCTGTGCTATTTGCACCATTGCTTGTTTGCTAATATGTATATCAAAAAGATGCATGAGGGCAAAAACGGTTGCACACTCAAGTGCAGCCGATGATGATACACCTGCACCTACCGGAATATTACCTGTAATGAGGATATTAAAGCCTAAAACAGCATGCCCATCTTTTTTAAGTTCATGGGCAATACCTAACACATAATTAGGCCAGTCTACATTGGAGCGCTGCGATGCATTGTCTAGGCTAGTTTGATAGTTTTGTTGGATATCAGCGGCGTGCAATACAATTTGGTCATCGTTTCTTTTAGAAACGGCCACATACATATACTTATCAATTGCGGCGGGAAGCACAAAACCATGATTATAGTCTACGTGTTCCCCAATTAAATTGATACGCCCTGGTGACGCTATAACAAATGAAGGCGCTTCATTAAACTGCTGGGCAAATAGCGCGCTTACTTCCGCCTTATTCATTAAATATACCGGTTAATTAAATTTTCGATGAACTCTTGCTTGCCACTAATAGTAGCCGGCTCGCCAGCAGCAACCGCAATATTTCTTAAATCTTCTAAAGTTAGTTTTCCTTGTTCAAAATCTTTTCCATTACCAGCGTCGTAGCTTGCATAACGTTCTGCTCTAATTTTTTTATAATCAGATTGTTGCAAGATCGCATCTGCTGTTATAAGCGCTCTTGCAAAAACATCCATGCCGCCAATATGCGCATAAAATAAATCAGCAGGATCTGTGGAGTTGCGTCTAATTTTTGCATCAAAATTAATACCACCTCCTTTAAAACCACCTGCTTCCAAAATAATTAGTAGGGCTTCTGTTAATTCATTGATATCAGAAGGGAACTGATCGGTATCCCACCCATTTTGATAATCACCTCTATTGGCGTCCATACTGCCTAGTAGTCCAGCGTCTGCTGCTACTTGTAATTCATGCGTAAACGTATGTCCAGCAAGGGTTGCATGGTTTACTTCAATATTTAAACTAAAGTCATTTAATAAATCGTGTTCGCGTAAAAAACCAATTACGGTTTCGCAATCATAATCATATTGATGCTTTGATGGCTCACAAGGTTTAGGTTCAATAAAATACTTTCCTGTAAACCCATTTTTTCTACCATAATCTCTGGCGGCTTTTAAAAAGCTTGCTAAATGATCTTTTTCACGCTTCATGTTGGTGTTTAAAAGACTCATATAACCCTCTCTTCCGCCCCAAAAAACATAATTTTCTCCACCCAGCGCAATGGTTGCATCAAGTGCCGCTTTAACCTGTGCACCCGCGTGTGCGAGAACAGTAAAATCTGGATTGGTAGCAGCGCCATTCATATATTTTCTACTCGAAAATAAATTAGCCGTACCCCAAAGTAATTTGATACCACTAGCTGCCTGCTTTTCTTTTAGATAAGCCGTAATAGCTTGTAAGCGTATTTCATTTTCATGAACATCATTTGTATATTCTACTGCGTCTACGTCATGAAAGCAATAATAAGGCACGCCTAATTTTGTCATGAATTCAAATGCAGCATCTGCTTTGTCTTTTGCTCTTTCGATAGGATCAGATTTTGTATCCCACTCAAACAAATGCGTTGGCTCACCAAAAGGATCGGCACCAGAACCACAAAAGCTATGCCAGTAGGCACAAGCAAACCTAAAATGTTCTTTCATGGTTTTACCTGCCACTACTTGATTTTCATTGTACCATCTAAATGCTAGCGGATTATGCGAAGTGGTTCCTTCGTATTTAATTTTTTCAATTCCTTTAAAAAATTCTTTAGATCCTAATACTACTGACATACTATCTATTTTAAGTCTTTAAATTTATTGATTGTTTTTGATTTGAAGCGCCAATTGTTGTTCCCAATTTTGATACGCTTCTGTGTAATTTGTATTTGCTGCTGGCTCAAGAGTGGTTAATGGCTTGCTATTAACAAAAGCTTCCTCAATTGTAGCATATACTTTCGCACCATAGCCTGCTCCAATGGCGGCGCCTTTGCTGCCATCTGTGAGATATAACTCTAATGGCACCTGGAGTGTATTTACAAAACAGTCTACAAATACATCACTTAAAAACATATTGGCTTTACCGGCTCTAATAACTGTTGGTTGCACGCCGTTTTGCTGTAGTACTTTAAAACCATATTGCATGGCAAATACAACGCCCTCCTGAACCGCACGAAATAAATGCGCCGCTTGATGTCTATTAAAATTGAGGCCCAAAATATGCGCACCAATATTTTTATTATGGAGCATACGTTCCGACCCATTGCCAAACGGAAGCACGGACACACCATCTGACCCGGGCGCAACAGATGCAGCAAGTGTGTTCATCTCGCTATAACTACTAGCACCCATTTTATGTTTTATCCAACTATTTGAAATACCTGCACCATTAATGCATAAGAGCACACCAATGCTGTTTTGTTCAAGTGTATGATTGACGTGTGCAAATGAATTAACCCTAGAGGCCGTATCGGCTTGTAAACTATCTGACACTGCATAGATAACCGCCGAAGTGCCTGCTGTTGCTGCTACTTCGCCAGGCTTTACAACATTTAAAGAAAGCGCATTGTTTTGTTGATCACCAGCTTTATACGTTACTGGAATTCCTTTTGAAAGACCCAATGTGGTAGCAATATTGTCACTCAAACAACCGTGCGTATCAAATACATTTTTGATTGCAGGTATATGCTGCGCATCGAGTCCGTAATAATCCATCACTGCAGTAGACAAACAATTATTTTTAAAATCCCAAAGCATCCCTTCAGATAATGAAGCAATTGTGGTAGTAATTTCTCCGGTTAACTTCATTGAAATAAAATCGCCAGGTAGCATCATTTTATGTATTTGAGCATAATGCTCAGGTTCTTTTTGCTTCACCCAAGCAAGTTTTGATGCGGTAAAATTTCCTGGAGAATTTAGTAAATGAGTTAGGCAATAATTTTGCCCAATTGTTTCAAATGCTTTTTCACCAAGTGCTACTGCTCTATTATCACACCAAATAATACTATCTCTAATTACGTTATGATTACTATCAACAAGCACGAGCCCATGCATCTGATACGCTATACCAATGGCGCCAATATCAGCTGGATTAAAAGCCCCTGTTGCATTTACTTTTAAAATGGCGGCTTGCACATCTTGCCACCACATATTGGGCGACTGCTCGGCCCAGCCCGGCTGGTGAGAAATAATAGCAGCTTCGGTTTCAGGATATTGTGCAGTAGCCAATACTTTACCATTACTGGCATCCATTACAGACACTTTTACAGAAGAAGTACCCAAATCTATTCCTAATAATAACATACAAAATAATCGTAAAGATGAACTCAAATTGAGTCCTTAATATTACTTAATTAGTAGCGAAAAATAGAAGAAATGGGAAAGATTATTGGTGGCCTCGTCAGGAATCGAACCTGAATCTGGAGCTTCGGAAACTCTTATACTATCCATTGTACTACGAGGCCAATTGTAAAGTGGCTGCAAAAATAATTGAATTGCAAATACATCACCCTTTTAATTCAGGCCCGCCGCCGCTTTACACTTAATATTGCTTGAATGGCCGCTGGTAAAAAAATACGCGTAGGAACAGAAGACATAATATGTAAATCGTCTAACAAAGATGATTCATTGTTTAAAAAACGAAATACGCGGTCTGGTGGATTTTTAGAAAATATAGCAGTAAAGATGGTAGCCCCATCTAATTTTTTATCTTGTAATACCCTAAGTAAGACAGCGTCGTATAACTGAAACTTTTTTTGAGCAAAAGTGCTAGTCCTTAATGGATTGATACCCGCTACTAGATCAGCTACAATGGCTTTTGTTTTTTCTTGAATAAAATGAAAAGCATAGCCACTACTCCCTTTAACCTGTCCACCCGCAACACCAATATTGATAAGATTTCCAGCGCCACCCGAAAACGAATAATTGGTCATAGGTATTTGACCAAATTCTTGATGCGTAACCTGGTAATCGATACTGCCATATGTTTTTTGGATATAATCAGTAATCGCTTTATCGTATTTTTCTTCTTCTAAAATATTGGGGGTAAATAAAGTATACTCTACAAGTGCTGTAGAAGGCGAGGTAGGCATCACATACATAAACGTAGTTCCCTCTGTTTGATCTACGTTAAAATCCATCAGCGTTGCTACCGCGTCATTGAAAACAGGTGTTGCTGTTTTAATTTCAAAGCCTTTAAAATGCTGCCATAAAAAATAATCGGAAGCCTTTTGCGCCAGCACATTAGCCGGTTCAAATAAAACACTATTAAAAACTTTTGAAGCTGTAAGGGTTTGGTTTTCTAGCACTACTGTAGCGCCAACAACATCTGAATGAACAGCAAGCACCCGCTCTGTACAAAAAGAAATATTATTTTTTGTTGATGCTTTTTCTAATACATGGCTATATAAATCGATGCCGCGTATCATTTTATAAGTAAACGGAGATAAGGTTAATTCGTTTGTGTACGAAGGAGCTATAAACGAAACATAATTCCATTTTTTGATTACAATAGGCTCAAAAATATCAGGTTCTTTTTCCCAAAAACACCAGGTTCGATCATTGGTATTTTTTTTCGCCGCATCAATCACTAAAATTTGAGCAGTATCAAAAAAAGGATGTTGCATCATGCGCATTAGAAGGCTTAGCCCCGCTAATCCCGCGCCTGTAATAATATAATCGTAATGAGATTTCAATAAAGACCTTATCCTTGGTTTTGATGGGTTTGGTTTTGTAAGGCTTCGTCTTTGCGTACTTTATCCCAGTATTTTTTTGCTACAAGCAGCATACCAAAGCTTTCACCATCTTCTTTACCTAGGTGCTTGTGGTGCATTTTGTGTGCCCATCTGATAGCCTTGATATATTTATTGTTAGATCTGGTAAACAGTTTAAAACGCTGATGGATAATAATCTCGTGGACTAAAAAATAAGCAAAACCATACATAGCTATGCCGGCACCAATACCCACCGACCAGTAATTTTGCGCCATACTACCCAGCATGATACAAAGCCAGCTTGGAATGGCAAATATTAGAAAGAAGGCATCATTTTTTTCGAAAAAACCGTCACTTTTTTGGTGGTGGTCTTCATGTAAATACCATAAAAAGCCATGCATGACATATTTATGCGTAGCCCATGTAATAGGTTCCATCAATAAAAAAACGCCGATCGCAACAAAAACATAGATCATGGTAGATAATTTCGAAGTGTTAAAAAAAACAGCACTTGAATACATAACAAATGTAGTGCAAAAGGGTTGGCTTTAGGTTGCTCCCATTTTCTAAATAAAATGAGCAAACCGGCGCTCACTAAAAACCAACATACATAATTGTACATAGGAATGTCTAATGATAACCAGGTCCAAAAACCAAGCTTCACCGCTACGGGTTCCATCAACCAATCAAACAATACGGCCACAATAGCCGCATCTATAACAAAAGCTATGTTTTCGATTCGTTTTGGAACGCCTTCCCCTTCTTTTAAAAACTGGTGTTGTAACCAGCGGTGTAACATGGTCATTATAGTGCCGGCACAAAAAACAACCACAAACCAGTTCATGCCAATTGTAAACGGTACGTTCATAAAACCAGGGCCTAACACTTTTCCATAAAAATAAGAACCAAATAATAAACCAGTGTGCACGCCAATGATTTCGGAAAGCATACCAGTAGCAAAAGCAGCAATAAAAAAGTACCAAAATTTAGATGATAAACTAGGTTGATTCCAAAGGAGTAGCACAAACATAATGCAAAGGTTAAGTGGTGTATTGGCAACAAACCAAGCTGAATGGTCAGAAATTAAAATACCAAGTAGTCCACTCACATGAAAAAGCAGTGCTATAAAAACAGAAATGGTAAGTTTATATTGATCTATAAAAAGTCTCATAACTCCCTATCTTTTGCCACTAAATTACTCATTATTTCTGCACTTTTTAAACAAAGCGGAATACCACCACCTGGGTGTACACTGCCGCCCACAAAATAGAGACCCTTATACTGTTTGCTAAAATTAGGATGCCTCAAAAATGCGGCCATGGGTGCGTTGGAACTCGTGCCATACAAAGACCCTTGATACGAAGCAGTATTGGCTTCAATTAATAATGGATCCAATATTTTTTCTGTTTCAATTAATGGCTCAATCGGTTCACCCAACATGCGTTCAAGTTTTGCAAGCACTTCTTTTTTTACAGATGCAGTAATTGAAACCCAATCCTGACCTATATTGGCAGGTACATTCACCATCACAAACCAATTTTGTTTACCATCTGGCGCCTGAGTACCTGGCTCACATACAGAAGTAATATTGATATAAACAGTTGGATCAGTAAATGGAATTTTTACGTCAAACAAATGCGCAAATTCTGCTTCATAATTTTCTGTAAAAAAAATATTGTGTAAACTAAGCTGTGGAAATTCTTTTTTAATACCCCAATAAAATATTAAGGCACTGCTGCTCCGTTCTTGTTTTAAAATTTGCTGCGCCTTAGATGGCTCCGCTAATAAATTAAGATAGGTGAAGTAAACGTCTGCGTTACTCACAACAACATCGGCAGCTACTGCTGCATCATTCACCACTACCCCCGTTACTTTATTATTTTCAGTAGTAATTTTTTGAACTGGGCTATTAAAAAAAAATTGAACCCCTATTTTTTTTGCTACGGCTACAAGTGTATTCGTAATTGAAATCATTCCGCCGGACGGATAAAAACTTCCTTCGTTATGCTCTAAATGCGCAATTAAAGTGAGCATGCTAGGTGCCACATAAGGGTTACTGCCATTATAAGTAGCATACCTGTTAAACAGCTGCACTAATTTTTTGGACCTAAAAGACCGCTCATTGTGCTTATGCATCGACCTTGTTATATAGGTAAGTTTAAATGCGCCTAGCGCTGATAATAGCGGAATTTTAAAAAGCGTAGAAATTTTATGTAACGAATAATTTAAAAATACCTGACCAATGCGTGTATATAATTTTTCGGTAGCTGCTAAATAATTTTTGATGCTACTTACTGGCTCTCCCGTTTTTTCATGTGCTTCCTTTGCAAATAAATCAGGATCTGCAGACGCCTCTATAAACGTACCATCTTCATAAAAATAATGACATGATACCGGCATTTTTTGATAGGTAAAATAATCGGATAGTTTTTCTCCTACTAATGCAAGTAAGGCTTCTAATTGATGAGGCTGTGTAAATAAACTAGGGCCTGTATCAAACTGGTATCCTTTTTCTGAAAAAAAACCAAGCTTACCTCCTGGCTTTTCTGATTTTTCATAGACATGCACGTTGTAACCCTGCGCCACCAACCTAATACTAGCCGCAAGTCCTGCAATACCGGAACCAATAATCACTGCTTTTTTAGGCTGCATGTATTTTATTTTGCGGATCTACCATCCATGCTTTTAATGCAGGATAAGCGATATGAAACCATGCAGTAAACCGCTCTGGCGTTTTTTGTATTTGCTCCTCTAATTCATTCTCTGTCATAAATGTATAAGCAGCTACTTCGTTAGGATTAAAATATACGGGACCGTCGAAGATACCTGTAAACACATGATCATATTCATGCTCTGTTAACCCGTTATCAAATACTGCTTTATAGGTAAAGTCAAATGCTTTGGTAAGGCTTGTTGTAAATCCCATTTCCTCTTGTAACCTTCTGTGAGCGGCGTCTGAAACCTTTTCACCGGGCCTTGGATGACTACAACAGGTATTGGTCCAAAGTCCACCGCTATGGTATTTTGATAACGCGCGCTGTTGCATTAATAGATCACCCTTTCTATTAAAAACAAAAACACTAAACGCCCTATGAAGTGCAGCCTGTTCGTGTGCCGCCATTTTTTCCATGGTGCCAACGGCTTCGTCTTTTTCATTTACAAGCACTACTTCTTCTAACATACCTGCAGGCTTTATAAAATATTTAATTGACTTCTAATACCCGCTTTTGCAAGTATAAAAGCCTTGCCATAATCTGGAATACGCACACGTGATTCTAAAATATGTGCAGGCTCTAGACGCTGTATTTTCTTAAACAAAGAGAGATAATATTTATAAGCAACATACACACCAAATCTAGCTTTGATAGGTAAATTTAAAATGCCCGCATACGCTTCATCAAAATCTTTTTGAATATCCTGCTCAATAGCTAATTTATCGGCGTGGGTAAAATTGGTAAAATCGCAATCTGGAAAATACATGCGGTCTAGCCCCTCAAAATCCGCTTTTACGTCACGTAAAAAATTAACTTTTTGAAATGCAGACCCTAAACTTTTAGCAGCTGGCTTTAATGCATCATACTGCGCCTGATTGCCTTCACAAAAAATATATAAACACATCAGTCCTACTACTTCGGCACTGCCGTAGATGTAAGTTTCATAACCTGCTCTATCGTAAGTATGTTTTCCCAAATCAAGTTCCATGCTATACAAGAATGCATCGATAAGTGCATGGTCAATACCGTACTGGTTAACGGTCATTTGAAAGCTATGTAAGATTGGATTTAAACTAATACCTCTTTCGATAGCATCGTAGGTTGCTTTTTTAAATTCTTCAAATAAAATGGCTTTATCGAAACCATGAAAAGTATCTACAATTTCATCCGCAAAACGAACAAAACCGTAAATATTACAAATAGGTGTACGCAAGTCTTTATGCAACAATTTAATAGCCGAAGAAAAGCTGGTGCTATACTTTTCGGTCGTTATTCTACTACAATCCTGACTCACTTCATGAAACAGGTCCATCATAGTTGTTTGTTTTTATTTGTTGAATAATGTTTTACTACTTGACCCGCTACCACTTCCCCACTTATCAAACTTGGTGGTACACCTGGCCCCGGAACCGTTAGTTGTCCTGTGTAAAATAAATTTTTTATTTTTTTACTACGACAGCTTGGTTTTAAAACAGCTGTTTGTAGTAAGGTATTTGCAAGACCATATGCGTTTCCCTTATAAGCATGGTAATCAAAGATAAAATCTGATTGCGCAAAAGAGCGTTTATAGACAATGGCATCTTTTACAGATTGACCGAGCCTCTTTTCGATACGGGTTAACATCTGGTCTAAATATTTTTCACGTACTTCTTCTGTATCACCTGCTAAACCCGTTGCCACTGGCATCAATAAAAATATATTTTCATACCCTTCAGGTGCAGATGTAGCATCGGTTACAGATGTTACACTCATATAAAAGAGTGGATCGGTGGGCCAAGTTTTTGTGGTGTAAATTTCGGCACCATGCACTTCAAAGGAGGTATCAAAAAATAAAGTATGGTGCTGGGCACCTGCTAATTTTTTATTGAGCCCAATATAATAAATAAGACAACTAGGTGCCATTACGCGCGAATCCCAATAAGCGGCGCTGTAAGACTGAGCAGCAGCAGGCAGTAGCGCTGTTTCGATGTGGTGATAATCAGCACCACCAATAATTACGTCTGCATCAAAATTTCCTTTATTGGTGCAAACGCGCGTAGCGATTTTATTTTCTATTTCAATAGAAGTGACTTCGTGTTCAAATTTAAATTGCACCCCTAATGACACTGCTAAATCATACATGCCTTCTACAATATTGTACATACCAGTAGATGGATACCATGTGCCACCTTTTATGTCGGCGTAATTCATGAGTGAATAAAGTGCAGGTGTATGTTCTGGCAATGCGCCTAAAAACAAAACAGGAAACTCCATGAGTTCGCGGAGCTTTGGATTTTTAAAATGTTTGGCAACGTGTTTTTTAATAGATGTAAAAACATCGAGTTTAAAAATACCTTTTATTAATTCCCAATCTATAAATTCAGTTAGGGATTGACTAGGCTTATGCACGAGCTTTTTAATACCCACTTCATATTTGTACGCTGCTTCTGCTAAAAATAAATCGAGTTGAGTACCAGCGCCTGGTTCAATTTTTTCAAATAAAGCTTTAAGTTCATTGTAATTAGCCGGAATATCTACCGGACCATCGGGCCAGTATACACGGTAAGAAGGATCTAGTCGTATAAGCTTGTAATAGTCGGATACCTTCTTATTAAACTGATTGAAATAACGTTCAAAAACATCGGGCATCCAGTACCAACTTGGACCCATGTCAAAAGTAAAACCTTCGGCTTTGTATCTTCTGGCCCTTCCTCCAGGCATTTCATGTTTTTCCAATACAGTAACATCCCAGCCTGCTTTGGCCATAAATGACGCAGCAGACAAGCCGGCAAAGCCGCTTCCAATAATAATAACGGATTGTTTCAAAGTCCAATGAAATTAAGCAAAAATTAGTAGCGGTGCAACTGATTTTTTAGGAGCTTACGTGCAAAGTGAATTCTGCTTTTAATGGTACCAAGTGGCTCATTTAACATGTCAGCAATTTCATGGTATTTATAGCCATCAAAATATAATAGAAATGGATTTTTGAAAATAATAGGTAAGCTATGGATGGCTTCTTGTACTTCTTTTAAATTAAGTTTTGCGACAGCCTCATTACTAACAGATGTTTGGTTATTGTCTATTAAAAAATCGTTCGGGGTATTATCAAAAACAGTGGCTTGCTTTGATTTTTTACGGTAATCATTGATAAAAATGTTACGCATAATGGTATACAACCAAGCCTTAATATTGGTGCCTACATTGTATTTATCCTTATTAGCAAGCGCTCTAAACAGTGTTTCCTGTACCAAATCTTTAGCTGATTCATTATCACGCGTAAGGGTAAAAGCAAATGGCTTTAAGAATGTCGTGTTATTGATGATGAGTTCGTTGAATTCGGGAGTAGACATTTTGTTTAATTTTATTAAATCAAAGTTAAACAAAGAAAAGTATCCCGCAATCAATTTTGTTTAATTTTTTTAATCCTTTTATTAAACAAATAAGGAGCTGAAAATCAGCTCCTTATGAAAAATAGATGGGTAAATTGGTATTTTTCGACTACGCTAGCTTGGCCAAATAGTCCATTACTTCAGGTAAAGAACGCTTTAAATTGACATTGCTTGGTATCGTTTTTTTATAATTCTGTGTTAATAGGCCCGAAACAACCACTGAATAGTTAGACACAGTAGCGCCTACTTTTCCTAAAAACTTTTCGAAGTTAAAGTTGCTAGCCACTGATGTTAAGTGTGTATAAACAAATGAAGGTCCTTTTAAATCGGCTACATACACAACGTCACGCATAGGTACGTTGGCACCTAAATACAATACTTTAACGCCGCGTGATTTAAGTAAATAATACATAAACAAAATACCCAACTCATGGTGCTCTCCTTCTGGTAAGAATAAAAGTGCTGTAGAAGTTACTTGCAAAGCAGGAACTGTTTTTTCGATACCTACAATTAATTTTTGTCTAATAATATTCGTTACTAGATGCTCCTGCGCTGGATTAACGCGGCTTGTAACCCATAGTATACCTATTCTTTCGAGGAATGGGAAAATAATTTGTGTGATTGTTTTTTCGATACCCTTAGTTGAAATTTGAAAATCAAGTACCGATTCAAAATCTTCGATGCGAAGATCTACCATACACTCAATCAACTCATTTACAATTCTTTCGAGTTGCGCTTCCGACTGGGTTAATGAAAGAATTCTCTCTTTCATTTCGATCGGCTGCATTTTGTCAATATGGGAAATTTTGTACCCGTATTTGTTTAGTAAGGCTATGTTTAATAGCGTGATAAGCTCTTCATTGGAATAAAAGCGAATATTGGTATCCGTTCTTGAAGGATTCAAGAAATTATACCTTTGCTCCCATATACGAATGGTATGGGCTTTAATCCCAGAAAGGTTCTCTAAATCTTTAATGGTAAATGCATCCATGCCCCTATAACAACAAGTCCGGCAATTTGTTTAAACCTACCCTTTAATTCCTTTTAAATACTGACCATAACCGCTTTTCTCATACTTGGCAGCCAGTTTGAGGAGCTGATCCCGGTCAATAAAACCCATTCGGTAGGCGACTTCCTCGATACAGCCTATTTTTTGGCTTTGGCGCTTTTCAATAACCCTTACAAACTCGCAAGCGTCGCTTAAAGAGTCAAAAGTTCCGGTATCAAGCCAAGCAGTACCACGGTTCATGATACCTACTTGTAGAGTGCCTCTTTGTAAATATTCGTTGTTAACGGTGGTGATTTCGTATTCGCCCCTACTAGAAGGCTCAATATTTTTTGCAATTTCTACCACGTCATTGTCATAAAAATATAAACCTGGCACCGCATAATTTGATTTTGGCTGCGTAGGTTTTTCTTCGATAGAAATAGCTTTTTTATTTTCGTCAAATTCAACCACACCATAACGCTCTGGATCATTTACTTCGTAAGCAAAAACGGCAGCGCCTTCTATGTTGTTAAATGATTGTACGAGTTTACTAAAGCCTGCACCATAAAAAATATTATCACCTAGTACGAGCGCTACTTTATCGTTACCAATAAAATCTGCACCAATTACAAAAGCTTGTGCAAGTCCATTTGGTTTTTCTTGAACGGCATAACTAAACTTACAACCAAGTTCAGAACCGTCTTCTAATAAACGCTGAAACTGCACGCTGTCTTCAGGTGTAGTGATAATTAAAATTTCTTTGATGCCCGCTAACATTAAAATAGAAAGCGGATAATAAATCATAGGCTTGTCATAAATAGGCATTAACTGCTTACTAATTCCTTTTGTAATTGGATAGAGTCTAGTACCTGATCCACCTGCTAATATGATACCTTTCATGATATGCTAATTTAATTTATAAAGAAGCTGCATAGTCTACAAAGCTTCCGAGTGTTTTATCTTTTTCAGACAATATAATTTCACTGTCTGCTAATTTCCAATCGATGTTTAAATCCTTGTCGTTGTAAATGATACCTACTTCGTTACCAGGCTCATAAAATTTATCAACCTTGTAAAAAAAAGTTGCTGCATCACTGAGTACCACAAAGCCATGTGCAAATCCTGCTGGTACAAAAAATTGTTTATGGTTATCGGCAGTTAACTCAATGGCAAAATGTTGTCCAAAACTAGGAGATCCTTTTCTTAAATCAACGGCAATATCAAGTACAGATCCTTCTAAAACCCTTACCAACTTTGCCTGTGCTGAAGCGCCTCTTTGCATATGGAGCCCTCTTAATACACCTTTACTAGACCTTGATTGATTGTCTTGTACAAACAAAATATCAAGGCCCGATCCTGCATTAAAATCTCTTTGATTGAACGTTTCAATAAAATAACCTCTTGCATCGCCATGCACTTTTTCATGAACGATAAAACAATCTACTAAAGGCGTTTGCTCAATTCTCATTATCTGTTCGTATACATTTGGTTATAGTAAGTTTGGTAGGTACCGCTTGTTACATTTTCTAACCAAGCTGTGTTTTGCAAATACCAATCGATAGTTGCAGCAAGTCCCTCTTCAAAAGTAACCGATGGACTCCAACCTAATTCCTTATTGAGTTTAGTTGCATCAATGGCGTAACGGCGATCATGCCCTGGTCGGTCTTTTACATAGGTAATGAGCTGTTCGCTCTCACCTTTTGCACGACCTAATTTTTCATCCATTTGCGTACATAATAATTTAACGAGGTCAATATTGGTCCACTCATTAAAGCCACCAATATTATACGTGTCTCCTTTTTTACCTTCATGAAATATCAAATCAATGGCACGTGCATGATCAATCACATACAGCCAATCGCGCGTGTAGAGACCATCTCCGTATACCGGAAGCGCTTTTTTGTTGATGATATTATGAATGAACAAAGGAATTAATTTTTCAGGAAAATGGTTAGGACCATAGTTGTTAGAACAGTTAGAAACCACAATTGGTAAGTGATAGGTTTCACCGTAGGCGCGCACAAAATGATCGCTCGCTGCTTTACTTGCAGAGTATGGTGAGTTTGGATCGTAAGGCGTGGTTTCTTTAAACAAACCTTCTTTTCCTAGGCTACCATATACTTCGTCTGTAGAGATATGATAAAATAGGTGATCACGCTTGCTGTCCCAAGTTCCGTCATGTGCATTTTCGTAACTTAAATCCTGCTTCCAAAAATCTTTGGCCGTATTTAATAAGTTAACGGTTCCAATCACATTGGTGTACACAAAATCAAGTGGCGAAATAATAGAGCGGTCTACATGTGACTCGGCAGCCAAATGAATGACGTCTGTAATGTTATGCTTTTGGAAAATATCTTTTAATGCTTCTGCATCTAAGATGTTTGCCTTTACAAAATGATAATTAGGTGCGTTTTCGATGTCCTTTAAATTTTCGAGATTACCCGCATACGTGAGCGCATCCAAATTAAAAATTTGATACGCTGGATACCTCGTTACCATCAAACGCACAACATGCGATCCAATAAATCCTGCACCGCCAGTAATTAAAATATTCTTTCCCATAATACTTAATAATAATATGAGCCTATTAGGGCTACTTTTAGGCCTGCAAAATACATAAATCAAGTCAACATTTGCTATCTTTCGATCACAAACAACGACAATGCTACAACAACGCTACTATTCTTTGGACGTTTTTAGAGGTGCTACTGTTGCACTTATGATACTCGTTAATAACCCAGGCAGTTGGGGAAACATTTATGGACCCCTCAAACATGCCCCTTGGCATGGCTGCACCCCCACCGATTTGGTGTTCCCTTTTTTCTTATTTGCGGTAGGCAATGCCATGGCTTTTGTGATGCCTAAATTTGAAGCAGGTGAGGCGTCGACGTTTTGGAAAAAAATTACAACACGTACCCTACTCATATTTGGCATTGGCCTGTTTTTAAATTGGAGCCCATTTATTAAATGGGATGACAGTGTACTTGTGGCTAAAAAATGGGAGAACGTGCGCATATTAGGCGTGTTACAACGCATTGCGCTCTCTTACTTTTTTGCTTCTATCATTGTTTATTATACAAAAACAAAAGGTGCATTTGTACTTGGTGGCATTTTTTTATTACTCTACTGGTTTATTACAGCGAGCCTTGGAACCCCTGGTGATCCGTATAGCATGGTAGGCTATTTTGGAACAGGCATAGACAAAATTATTTTAGGTGAAACGCATATGTACCATGGCGAAGGTGTGGCTTTTGATCCGGAAGGTATTACCAGCACACTCACCGGAATCGTGCAAGTTATTTTTGGATTTTTAGTGGGTCAATACATTCAGCAAAAAGGCAAAACCTACGAGATGCTTGCTAACTTATTAATTAGTGGCGTGGTGCTTATTGTTGCAGGAATTTGTTTTGATACAGTATTTCCAATCAATAAAAAAATATGGACCAGTAGTTTTGTATTGTACACCACAGGACTTGCTATTGTTACAATTAGCGTACTTATTTATTTGATTGAATTCAAAGAAATAAAAGGCGCTTGGAGCAAGTTTTTTGATGTGTTTGGAAAAAATCCGCTCTTTATATTTTTCTTATCTGGCTTTTTGCCAAGGGTACTAGCACTACTGCGTTTCGAAGACCTAAGCTTAGAACCAGGCCATACCACCACAAGTGCTTTACCATGGTTTTGGAATCATATTTGTAAACCTATTTCTGAAGACTTACGCAACGGATCATTACTCTACGCGGTATGCATGATTGCATTTTATTGGAGCATTGTGTATGTGCTCGATAAAAAGAAAATTTACATTAAAGTATAAGGCTTAATAAGATGTAGGAATTGAATTGCACAAAAAAAACAGTGCGCAAAAAATTCGCTTTATTCAAACATTGTTGCCGCAAGTGCTAAACTTTCTGGCTTACCTACATCAAGCAGTGTTGCCCCGGTGTGATCATAAGCCAGAATAGTATGTGTAGCACAAAGGTCTAAATAAATATCCACCATCGAAAATTTACCTTCACGGTGCATGAGTGGTAGTAATTTTGTATCAATTACTTGAATACCGCTAAAAGCCTTTGCCTGCATATGTCCTGTAGTATCATCCGTTAAATGAGCTGGTTTATATTCGCCGGTGTTTTGATTTTTCCACCCACACAATTGACCGGTTTCGCTAAACAAGAAATACCTACTACTGTTTCTGACAGAAACAGCGAGCGTAGCGAGTACACCTGTATTTGTATGCTGCTCAATAAGTGCATCTAAATCTACATTGGTTAGTATATCTGCATTAATAAGCAAAAACGACTTTTCATTTGCAAAATACCAAGCAGCTTTTTTTAAACCACCACCCGTTTCTAATACGGCGTCTGTTTCATCAGAAATGGTAACGGTAGAACCCCATCCATTATTAGTAGTTACGGCATCTATAATTTGATCTGCAAAATGATGCACATTAACGAGTACTTCGGTGATGCCAATTTTTTGTAAATATTCGATATTACGCTGTAGTAACGACTTTCCATTAACCATGGCAAGTGCCTTGGGATGCTTATCTGTAAAGGGTTTTAGCCTTGTACCGAGTCCTGCCGCTAGTATCATTGCCTTCATAAAAGTTATTTTACCCAGTTGGCTTTATTGGTATGTGAAAGCTGCGTTTTTACTTTGTATTTATTACGGAGGTGTCTAGCTGTTTGCTCTGCAGCATATACACTTCGGTGCTGTCCGCCGGTGCATCCAAAATTGATTTGTAAATTTTGAAAACCGCGTTTCAAATAATCCTCGACCGTAATATCAATTAAATCCCAAACACTATTTAAATACTCATTCATTTTTGTACGCTGTTCTAAAAAGTCTTGCACCGGTTTATCGAGGCCCGATAGTTTTTTATAATCATCAAAACGACCCGGATTTAAAATGCCGCGCATATCAAACATAAAACCACCACCGTTTTCAGAATCATCTACCGGAAATCCTTTTTTATAACTAAAACTATTCACAGAAACAATGAGTGGTGAAGATTCGCCTGCTTGCGGTGGTTCAAAACGTGCAATCATTTCATCAGACATCACAATTTTTAATACCCGATCAAATTCGGGCGTAACAATACCCACACGTTTATTTTCAATAAAAAATTGAAGGTTGCGCATAGCAAGTGGTATGCTTGCTAAAAAGTGTGCCTTGCGTTCAAACAATCCTCTAAATCCGTAAGCACCCATTACTTGCAAGAGCCTGATTAATACATATCCATTGTACTGACTTTCAAACGTGATACGGTCAAGTGGTGCTTGCAATAAACCATCCACCTGGTCCATATAATAAGAAAGCAATTCATCTTTCCACTGTTCACTCAATTCTGCTTTTGCTTGCCACAATAGAGATGCCACATCATATTGTAAAGCCCCTTTCATACCACCCTGAAAATCGATGAAGTGTACATCATTTTGATTGACAATAATATTTCTACTCTGAAAATCACGGAACATAAAATACTTATGCTGCGTATGGGTGAGATAAGTGCTTAATGCTTCAAAATCTTCAAGCATAGCCTGCTTATCGTAAGGAAGTTGAAGCGTATCTAAAAAGTAATATTTGAAATAGAGTAAATCACTTAAAATAGCCTGCTTCCCAAACTCTTTTGCAGTGATACACCAATTGTAATTGAAACCTTCGTCACCTTTAATTTGTATGCGCGCAAGTTGCGCTAAACTTTTTTGAAAAAGCGCATATACATTTGAAGAGTGTCCTTCTTTTTCAATTTGATTGAGTAACGACTCGGTACCTAAATCTTCTTGAATATAAATGGTATCATCACTATTTACCGCAAACACTTCCGGTACTGGAAGACCTGCTGCTTTAAAATGCTTACTAAAATGTATAAATGTTTGTGTCTCTTTTTGATTGAGGTTGTAGGTAGCAATATAGGTTCTGCTTCCTTCGTATATTCTAAAGTATATGCGATCACTTCCACTTTGTGGTAATTTTTCTACCCTGGTAGCTGCAGTGCCTCTAATAGAGGTAAATAAAGTTTCTATTCCGTTAATCACCGACTCCATAGGAAAATTGATTTACAACGAAAATAGAACTTAGTATGCAAACCCCAAATTTGCTTATAAAGTTTGTAACCCAAAAACGCTTACCTGTTTACCCTTGTCTAGCGCGTGCTCTTTACGAATGAGTGTAACTGTACTGAGTTCAAAAAATGGTTGCGCTACTTTATTTACATACTGCGCTGCTAACTGTTCAAAAGCAGCAGGCGGTAGTGGTGAAGTGAGCGCAAGTAAAGGTTGCTGTATGAGTTTAGAAGGTGCACATCCATAACTTTTTAAATACTGATCTAGCACTTGCAAACTTGCCGCCAGCTGTGCAAAAGGTTGTTGGTTGGTAATACGCATAAAAATACGCCTAGAAGGAAGGGCTCCAAAACCATCGGTTACCACACTAAAACTTTTTTGCTGGCTGATGATACGGTGCATCCACTTGAGTAAGGTAGCTTCCATATGCTCGGTGGTATGAAACTGGGCCAGCTCAATAACCGGCTTATCGGTAAAACCAAGGGTGCGTGCCCAATTTGTAAAATGTGTGTCAGGATAGGCCACCAACTGATACACCCCAGTGGTAGTAAGTGTTTGACCTGCAAAAACAGTGCGTGCGCTCGTATGAATGTCCATAACTTTTTTATTTTGGTAATTATTTTAGCATAAATTTACTAAATATTTTAGCTAAATCAAAACTTTTTACTTGTATGGATAGTCAAGAATGGCAGGGGGCTGCCTATAAAGGCTCCAAAAAATTTACACAACAAGACGTTTCTACCGCCAATGCCACTGGTTTTGGGGCAGCCACCGACGACTATATGGAAAGGGGCATTGACCTCAACGAACAACTCATTAAAAACAAGCCAGCCACCTTCTTTTTTAGAATGAACAGTCACGCCATGACCGGCGCCGGCATTTACCCGGGCGATATTTTAATTGTAGACCGGAGTATTAGAGCCAGCAACCAAAAAATTGTAGTGGCTATTTTAAATGGTGAACTTTTAATTCGGCGCTACACCGATACGGGTGTTAAAAAATTACTCTCTGCCGAAAATAAAAAATGCGCCGACATCGAAATTGATCCACTCGCCTCCTTTGCAGTATGGGGCGTAGTGGTGTATTGCATTCACGCTACTTTATAATATTAGATATGATTGGCATTGTAGATTGCAATAGTTTTTATTGCTCCTGTGAGCGTTTATTTAAGCCAGATTTACTACACAAACCGGTAGTGGTGTTAAGTAATAATGATGGCTGTATTATTTCAAGAAGTGATGAGGCAAAAGCAGTAGGCGTAGAAATGGGGAGTCCTTTTTTTATGCAAAAAAAGAATTTAGAAAAAAACGGGGTTACTACTTTTTCTTCTAACTATCATTTATACGGCGACTTAAGTTGGCGCGTGATGGAAACGCTGAGAACCATGCTGCCAGAGGGATGTGTAGAAGTATATTCGGTAGATGAATCCTTTATTGACCTCGCGCATATTGCACCAGAAGCACTGTATGCATTTACTGTTTCACTTAAAAATATTATTGAACAGTGGACCGGCATTAGTGTTTCCATTGGTGTAGCACCTACCAAAGCACTAAGCAAAGTAGCCAACAAACTCGCTAAAAAAAATAAACAAATAACAGGCTGTGTTTTAATATTAAATACCGACAAAAAAATAATACAAGCCCTACAAAAAACACCCATTGATGATGTGTGGGGCATTGGCTACCAGTACGCTAAAAAATTAAATATCTACGGCATTAACACCGCTTACGATTTAACACTGCGCACCGAAAATTGGGCCCACCAAGAATTAGGCGGTGTGGTAGGTGCGCGTTTGTTCAGAGAACTAAAAGGATTTTCTTGCATCGATATGCAATCAGAAAGAGTAACGAAACACATGATTGCTACTACCCGCATGTTTGGAAATCCCGTTACCACGCTTCATGAGTTGGAAGAAGCGGTGGCTACCTATATGGCAAGGGCTGCAGAAAAACTCCGCAGACAACACGCCGCGGCGCGGGGCATTACCGTATTAATTGTGCCCAAACAAGAAGTGAAGGGCAGTTATTACCGGCATGGGCCTACTAAAACCGCTAGCATCCGCTTACCCGTTGCCTCGGCGCTTACCAACGAACTTGTAAAGCCAGCCCTCGAACTGATAAGAAGCTTATTTGAAGCAGGCAAAACCTACAAAAAAGCAGGGGTTATTTTAAGCGATATCGTGCCCGAATCGGTGATACAGGGAAATTTGTTTGTAGCAGTACCTACTAGTAGCGAAAAACTGGCCAAAGGACGCGCACTCATGGAAGCGGTAGACAATATTAATTTTTCGATGCGCGGCGATATTTTAAAGTTTGCTGCTAGTGGCACTACGCGCAACTGGAAAATGCGCCAAGAAATGCGGAGTCCCCGCTATACCACCCGCTGGGAGGAGCTTCCCCTACTCAAATAAGCCCTAGAAAGCCCTGTGCATAAGCATCTAAGAAGTATTTTAAAATTTACACCAATAAATTGCGGCGGTACCTTAAATTTGCACAATTTGTAAATAATGACCCACCCTACCCTCAACTCCAACGAATCCATCCCTTCAGGTAAGAAAAAAGTAATTGTACTTGGTAGCGGCCCCAATAGAATTGGCCAAGGTATCGAGTTTGATTATTGTTGTGTACACGGCTTAATTGCTATTAAAGAAAGTGGTTACGAAGCCATCATGGTAAACTGTAACCCTGAAACTGTTTCTACCGATTTTGACATGGCAGACAAATTGTATTTCGAGCCAGTATTTTGGGAGCATTTATGGGAAATCATTGAACTAGAACAGCCGTATGGTATCATTGTTCAACTAGGGGGTCAAACAGCGCTTAAATTAGCCAAACGTTTACACGAAAAAGGCATTCGCATTATTGGTACTTCTTTTGAGAGTCTAGATATGGCCGAAGACCGTGGACGTTTTAGCGATCTATTAAAAGAATTAGAAATTCCATATCCATCATATGGCACTGCACATACTGCAGACGAAGCCATTGAAGTAGCCAACAAAGTTGGGTATCCCGTACTTGTAAGGCCTAGTTACGTTATTGGTGGACAGCGCATGCGCATTGTCATCAATGATGAAGAAGTTGAAAAAGCAGTCATCAGTTTATTAAAACATATTCCAGATAACACCATCTTAATTGACCACTTCTTAGACCGTTGTCAAGAAGCAGAGGTAGATGCCATTTTTGATGGAGAAACTTTTCACATCATGGGTGTGATGGAACATATCGAACCAGCAGGTATCCATAGTGGTGATAGTAACGCGGTGTTGCCAGCGTTTAACCTAACGCCAATGATTATTGAAAAAATGGAATTCTACAGCGAAAAAATTGCGCGCGCCTTAAATATTAGAGGTCTGATCAATATTCAGTTCGCTATTAAAAATGGTCAAGTGTATGTGATTGAAGCAAATCCAAGGGCTTCTAGAACAACACCATTTATTGCAAAAGCGTATCAAATTCCGTACTTAAATATTGCCACCAAAGTAATGCTTGGCGCCAACAAACTCAGCGAATTCACCATGGTTAAAAAACTAGAAGGCTATGCGATAAAAGAGCCTGTATTTAGTTTTGATAAATTCCCTGGCGTGAATAAAGAGTTAGGACCAGAAATGAAAAGTACTGGAGAAGCCATTCGTTTTATCAAAGATTTACACGATCCTTATTTCCGCACGCTGTACAAAGAGCGTAGCATGAACTTATCTAAGTAAGTTAGGCGTAAATACGGGGAACCTTCTACCAAAATACATCGTTTAATTAGTAAGCGCTATTATAGTGTATAGGTTTGTGCGTGTCCATAACCACACCCCCTTTTTGGCATCAAGCACCATTTACTAGACTGCTCTTTCCGCTCATAACCGGCATTATTACTTGCTATTATTTGTTGCATGGCGTATTTACAAATACGCAGATACAAACCACTTTATACCTATCAGTGGGCGTTTCAATTTCAGGCCTTTTAGTTGCCGCGCAGCTTTCCAGCTTCAAAAAATACCTTTACCGTTTTATACAAGGTATCTTGTTACAAATTGTATTTGCAAGTTTAGGTATTGCTGCTATGCAAAATATGTTATGGGCACGTGACCAGGAAACAGCGCTACTAGCAGCGTCAAAAAAAGGCGCCATTTATATTATGCGGCTAATAGAACCACTACAACTAAAAAATAAAACATACAAGACAGTTGCTATTATAGAAAGCATTGGTACTGCACAACATGAAATAAAAACACGTATCAAAATAATAGTACACATCGCGGTAGATCGTAGCCACAGTACTATAAACTTTTTAACTGCTGGCCGTTATATTGCCACTACCACTCAGCCAAATCCAGTGCCAGATACCCATAATCCAGGCGGTTTCAATTACAAAGAGTGGCTATTTAGAAATGAAATTACACATCAATTGTATTTGGCAAAAGGAAGTTGGGCCATGCTGCCCATCAAAAAAAGCAACCAATATTTACAGGTACTACAACAAATAATTAGAAATCGTCTCCAACAAAATATAACGGGCAAACAAGAAAAAGCAGTAGCAGCAGCACTTTTAATTGGTTACAAACAAGACATCGATTCCGATTTAATGAAAGCCTATAGCAATACTGGTGTAATACATGTTATTGCTATTAGTGGCTTACACCTGGGCTTAATTTATGGGTTACTGATTGGCATTTTTAGTTGGATGCCAGATTCAAAAATAAAAAAATGGACCGCGCCACCTATCATGCTACTAGTGCTGTGGGGCTTTGCGCTACTAACAGGAGCCGGCCCTTCTATTGTTAGAGCGGCCGTCATGTTTTCATTTATCATTATGGCAAGTATTGTAAAACAAAATTCTAGCATTTTAAATGCACTTGCTGCATCAGCATTTTTTTTACTCCTATTACACCCATTTTATTTATGGGATATTGGATTTCAACTTTCCTATGCAGCAGTGCTCAGTATTGTGCTATATCAAAAAAATATTTTTGATAGCATTTATTTTAAATACAAATGGATGCAGGCCTGCTGGCAATTAAACGCCGTTACATTAAGCGCGCAAGTTTTAACACTACCACTTGTTGTGTATCATTTTCATCAGTTTCCCAATTACTTTTTGTTCAGCAATTTTATTGTAGTGCCGCTATCTAGTATTATTTTATATGGCTGTTTACTCATACTCCCTTTTGGAAGCTTTGCCTATTTGGGAAAGGCTTTGTCAGTAGCCACTAGTTCGCTTATATCTTGTATGAACTGGATCATCCAAAAAATGAATGCGCTACCGTTTGCCACTACAAACAATTTAGAAATCAACACGGCGGAGGTGCTATTGTTTTTTATAATCATCGTTTGTTTCACGCTGTTTATACAAACCCAAAAAAACAAATGGTGTTATTTGAGTTTAATAGCCTTATTGGCTGGCTGCAGCATGCATAGTTTTATGCAAATACAAGTAGCCGGTCAAACAACCCTAACGGTATGGTTTGTACCCAAAACAACAAAGATCACCATTAGGTATGGGCTACAAAAAGAAATCCTATTTCCAATTGGCAATAGCGCATTTAGCATTGGGCAAACCCGTTTTATATCCATTGGTCAAATGCCATCTCCAAAAAATAGGCCAACGCCAGCAATAAAAGTGGATATCCTTTTAATTAGTAACCTACCAAAGTCGCCGATACCCTTACTCGCAAAGCAGTTTAAGCGTTCACTCTATGTATTTGACAGCAGTATACCGTTGTGGAAAATGGAGTCGTGGAAAAAAGAGGCAGAGGGCCTACATTTGCGGCATCATTTTGTTTCTCAACAAGGGGCTTTTGTCCACCAATCAAGCAATGGAAAAGAAAATTAAATCTGCGCTCATCTCTGTCTTTTATAAAGATGGTTTAGAGCCTCTAGCTCGTCAATTAGTCGCTCAAAACGTAACCATCTATTCGACGGGTGGCACTCAAAAATTTTTAGAAGATTTGGGGATCACTTGTGTTGCGGTAGAAAGTTTAACCACCTACCCTTCTATTTTAGGAGGTCGTGTTAAAACATTGCACCCTGCTATTTTTGGTGGCATTTTAGGGCGTAGGTACGAGCCACAAGACTTAATTGAAATGGAGCAGTTCCATATTCCTGAAATTGATTTAGTCATTGTAGATTTATATCCTTTTGAAGAAACGCTAGCAACCACCACAGAGGAAAAAGCCATTATCGAAAAAATTGATATTGGTGGGCCTTCTATGATTAGAGCAGCTGCCAAAAACTTTAGAGACTTAGTAGTCATCGCTGCAAAACAAGATTATGCAGTACTCGAAACTATGCTTGCTGCACAAGCAGGCACCACTTCACTAGAACAAAGAAAAGCCTTTGCTGCAAAAGCTTTTGAGGTTGTGATGCATTATGACATTGCCATCAGCAATTACTTTAATCCAGCCACTACACAGATATTACGTTACGGTGAAAATCCACACCAGGGAGCTAGTTTTACCGGTCATTTGGAAGAACTTTTTACACAGCTCAATGGCAAAGAATTGTCTTACAATAATTTAGTAGACGTTGACGCAGCCGTGCAGCTGATTGGAGAGTTTACGGAAACTACTTTTGCGATTATCAAGCATACCAATGTTTGTGGCATTGCTGCAAGAAATACGGTTAAAGATGCATGGGACGCAGCTTTAGGTGGCGATTCAGAAAGTGCTTTTGGTGGCGTACTAGTTACCAATAATACCATTGACGCTGCTACTGCCAATGCCATCAACGAAATATTTTTTGAAGTACTCATTGCACCAAACTATGAAGCGGCCGCACTTGATATTTTAAAAAGTAAAAAGAATAGAATTTTATTACAACTCACTGGCAATACAACTGTTTTAAAAACACCAAGCAAATCTTTACTAAATGGTGTTTTAGAACAAAGTCCAGACACAGGTAATTATAGCACATGGGATGAAGTCGGGGGCAGAACTACCACCGACAGCGAAAAAGAAAATTTAATTTTTGCTAACCTCGTTTGTAAACATTTAAAGAGCAACGCCATTGCGCTTGTAAAAAATAAACAACTTGTAGGTAAGGGCTGTGGTCAAACCAGTCGTATTGACGCCCTAAGACACGCTATCGAAAAAGCACATCAATTTAGTTTTGACTTAAAAGGTGCCGTGCTTGCATCGGATGCCTTTTTCCCTTTTAACGATTGTGTGCAAATTGCACAAGAGGCAGGTATCGAGGCATTTATTCAACCAGGCGGATCGGTAAGAGACAAAGACAGTATCGAATACTGCGTAGAACATAAATTAGCCATGGTCATGACAGGCCTTCGTCATTTTAGACATTAATATAATTGGTGGCATGACAACCAAACAAAAAGCATACATAGGACTTGTACTCACTAGTACTATTTGGGGTACTACCTGGGTGGCAAGTAAGTATGGTATCAAACAAGGCATTTTTGCCTTTGAGTTGTCGGCCATTAGAAATGGGTTAGGTGGCCTAGCATTAATTGTATTTTTTTTATTGAAGGGACAAAAACTACCCACTTTTAAAGAATTCAAATGGTTACTAGGGATGTCTATTTTACTATTTGTAATAGCCAATGGTTTTTCGACTTATGCTTTAAATGAAATTCCAAGCGGGCTTGCAGCACTTATTGCCGCCTTATATCCATTAAGTGTTGTTATCATTGAAAAACTAAAATACAACAACACAAAAATAACTACACTCACTTTCCAAGGAATGTTATTAGGTATCATAGGAATTGGAATTGTATTTTATGAAAACCTTGCGGTACATAATTCGGTGGGCTATTTTGTGGGTGTTGTGGTTTCACTCATTGCAATGTTAAGCTGGAGCTTTGGTACTATATTTATTGCGCGCAATAAAATGGGCATGAATCCATACTATGCAACGGGTTGGCAAATGTTTTTAAGCTGCTTTTTTTTAGGTGCAGTTGCAGTGGCTTCCGGCAAATCCACGCCACTTCAAGAAATAACATTTACCATTTGGATGGTGATTGCTTATTTGATTGTAGCGAGCTCGATTATTGCTTTTGCAGCATTCATATATACCATGAAATATTTACCGCCAGCCATTGCGTCACTATATGCATACATTAATCCAATTATAGCTACGATTGTAGGTGCTTATATGATCAATGAAAAATTGAGCCTCCCCATTTTTATTGGCTCTTTTGTAACACTTACTGGGGTGTATCTCGTAAACAAATCGATGAAGGCACAACGGGGGGAAATTACACCAGTTACGGACGTTGACGGGATGTAGTTTTTTCCTTCCACAATTCATTGAAGGTTTTTGGTGTAAAGTCTAATTCAGAGCGGTGTACAGCCCAACCTTTAAATACTTTATTGACTACCCAGTTTTTCATTTTACCATTACCCATATTCATCATGGGTCTATTTAAACTAGCAACCATCCAAGCTTTCCAGGCAACACGCTCTGCAAGTGTGCTGGTGCCCTGTGTTACCGCTTCATGACGGTTATCGAGTAAGAGTTCATGTAAATTAATTCGCATCGGACAAACCTCTGTGCAATTCCCACATAAAGAAGATGCATTGCTTAGGTGTTTGTATTCATCTACACCACTTAAATATGGGGTAATCACTTTACCAATTGGACCACTATAGGTTGTTTCGTAAGAGTGACCACCAATATTTTTATACACTGGACATGCATTTAAACATGCGCCACATCTAATGCAATACAACGCTTCACGTGCCGTAGGATTTGCAAGTAAATTAGTACGACCGTTGTCAAGTAAAATCACAAACATTTCTTCGGGACCATCAGACTCATTTGCTTGTTTAGGGCCTGTTAAAATAGAATTGTATACGGTCACTTTTTGACCCGTGCCATAAGTGGCTAGTAGTGGCCAAAATAATGGAAGATCATGAATGGAAGGAATCATTTTTTCGATGCCAACAACTGCAATATGTGTTTTAGGCCATGCGCAGCTTAAACGTCCGTTGCCTTCATTTTCGGTAATTGCTATGCCGCCAATATCGGCAATTAAAAAATTAGCGCCAGTCACACCCACCTCGGCTTCGGTGTATTTTTCGCGTAATTTAATACGCGCAACTTGTGTTAATTCTTCGGGGGTTAAATCGGGTTTTGTACCCAGCTTATTTGCAAATAGTTTAGCAACATCTTCTTTGCTTTTATGCATTGCAGGTGTTACAATATGATACGGCGGCTCACCATCTAATTGCTGAATATATTCTCCTAAATCAGTTTCTACACTTTCAATACCATTTGCTTCCAAGAAATCATTTAAATGAATTTCTTCGGTGACCATGCTCTTGCTTTTTACAAGGGTTTTGCAATTTCTCTCTTTGCAAATTTTTCCAATCGCTTCTAATGCTTCTGCGGTATCATTGGCCCAAATAACGGTAGCACCTTTGGCTGTAATTTTTTGCTCAAATTCAATCAGGTATTTATCTAAATGTTCAATGGCCTCCCATTTAATATTTTTTGCGCGCTCCCTTGTAATATTTACATCGGTAAATTGAGATTTACCAATGGGTACTACAGCATTGTATTTAGAAATATTAAAATTGATTTTTCTGCGATGTTCTAAATCGGCAGCCTTAATAGTACTCTTCGCGATAAATGATGCAGCTGTTTCAGACATGCTTATTTTTTTGACTTTTTTGATGAAGGGCTGTTGCTTCTAATGCTTCGTAAAATTCGGTTCCGTATTTACGTATTAAAGATTCTTTTAAAAATTGATACACCGGTACTTTTAATTTTTTTCCGAGGCTACAAGCTGCACTACACAAATCTTCACGAGGTTCATAATTAACATATTCCATATCCGGATCGCGCTTGCTCTTTTTTGTTTTTACAGGAAACAAATGGCAACTGAGTGGCTTTTTCCAATCTAATTTACCGTCGTTATACGCCTGCTCAATACCACATAGTATGGTGCCCGTTTTATCTTTGATGCCATATGCGCAAATACCTCCATTAATGGTAGGTGTTACCCATCCAAACTCACGGTCGTATAAATATTTACCCTGCTTTTCTACCTCTTTGATCCCTTGCGGCGTCATATAAGGTTTAATGTCTTCGTAATGGGTTTTTAACTTTTCCAATTCCCATTTTTCCATAGGCGCCCCTGCGTCACCATCTTCACAGCAACCACCCTTGCATTTGCTTAAATCGCACACAAATTGCTCCTCTAAGAGCTCATCGGAAACTAATTTATTGTCTATGATAATCATGGTTATGCGAATATAATTAGTTTTTCCACCTAAAAGTATTTACCAAATGCTTCAAATCCGTTTTAATAAAATCATTCACAACGGCTAAAGAGTCAGCATTGGGTGTTGCGTCAAAATAAAGGGCACCACGTAAAAAATGTTTGGTAGAGTCCGTTAAAAAAAACTGGTTAGAAGTGGCTGCATCACCTCCCACTGTAAAAAACATCCCACTCACCCCATTTGCAGTATTTACAAGTGAGTCATCAATAGAATAGGCTTTAGCCGACTGCTTACTCGTCATAAAAAACGAGTGTTTTACCAAAGAGTCAAATTTATATTTTCCAATTTCTTTGTAACTCACATAAATACGGCCATTAAACGCTGGGAAATCAATATTAATCCACCACTCATTTTCTGTGGCTTCTCCAAAAAAAGTAGAGTCCTTTACCACTTTGGCATATAAAGGATATTCAAATGCATATGGATAACCAGGCGCATCAAACAGCTGGTATTTTTTTTCAGGGAAATCAATTTTATAATATCCAGTTGGCTTTGGCGTATACCCACTATTACAGGCCATAAAAAATAAGCAGGCAAAACCTAAAAATAAATCAGATAACTTTATTTGCCTTGGCATGGAATAAAAATTAGTTGGGGTACTGACGCTTAATAGAAACCTTAATTTTTTGAAGCCTATTTTTGGCCACTTCTAATACCGTAAATTCAAAATCACCAGAAGTTAAAATAGCCGCAGGTTTAGGAAAATCGCCGGCTAGTTCAAGAACCAGGCCCGCCAGTGAATCACTCTCTCCTTTTACTGCATCAAATGTTTCAGTAGCGAGGTCCATAACCTTACACAAATCCTGAATCATAACACGGCCTTCAAAAATATAATTATTATCATCAATTTTTTTAAAGTCACTATCCTCTTCGTCAAACTCATCTTTAATTTCCCCAATAATTTCTTCTAAAATATCTTCGAGGGTAACAATACCACTCGTGCCTCCAAATTCATCGACCACTACTGCAAAGTGAATTCTTTTAGACTGAAACTCTTTTAATAAATCTTCGATAGGTTTTTGCTCGTGTACAAAGTAAGGTGGTCTTAAAAGCTTATGCCAGTTGTAGGTGGCACTTTCATCTAAATGAGGTACTAAGTCTTTGGTATGGATAATCCCAATTACTTCGTCTAAATCTTCTTTGTAGACTGGAATTCTAGAATAGTTTACTTCACGCACAAATTCAATCAATTGATCAAAGCTAATTTCTTGATCTACGCCGTTAACATCCATGCGCGTTTTCATGATTTGCTTAACCGTGATGTTTCTAAACTTTACAATACTTTTTAAAATATTTTTTTCGTTTTCTGAAGCGGTTTCATTGGTTGTTAAATCAATGGCATGATCGAGTTCTTCGAGACTGTAGGCACTCGCCGATTTATTGGCGAGTTTTCTTTCAATGATGTCAGAATATTTAACAAGCGGCTTGCTAAGTCCCATCACTAAGTATGATATTCCGTAAACAATACCGCCAAAATCTTTTGCAAATCGAACATTATTTTGCGTGGCCAAAACTTTTGGCATGATTTCACCAAATAGGACGAGTAAAAAAGTAACCGCAATTACTTTGATAACAAACTCCACCCATACTGCATCAAACTGTTCAAAATTAAACATGTTATCGATGAGTAAATTTGAAATGATAATAATGGATATATTAATAAAACTATTGGCAATTAAAAGTGAGGCCAATAATATTTTAGGTTGCTCGATGAGGTCTATAATTCTTTTATACGCAGGCTGCTGTTTTGACTTTAAAACATTGATGTCTTTAAAGGTCAAAGAAAAAAAAGCAACTTCGGAACCAGCAAGTACAAAAGATAAAAATAACAGTACAACCAATATAAGTACCAAAACAGTAGTGCCTTGGGGTTGAATAGCGCCAAAAAAAGATTGCGCAAAAAATAATCCCATTACCGAATGATCGTCCAAAGTGAGCGTAAATTTAGTACGGAACAAAAATACCAATAATTCAGTTACATCGTACACCAGCAAACCCACGATCATGCAGGTTTACCAAACAAATTCTTCATTAAAATACTGATTCATAAGTTTTGGAAATGGAAGGGCCTTTAGTTTTGATATTTTTTGCCATTTACCTGAGGTAATGCCAACTGGTTTTTTTGTCAATGCTACGCGAATAAATTGAGCCGTAATAATTTGATGGGTAAGTTGTTGTTTTATTTCCGAAGAACGGTTAAGTAATTTAATGGAAGACAGCCCTAATTGTTCTTTTAAAAAATATTGGACACTCACCTCATTCCATAACATTTTTTTTCCAGCATCGAGTAAATAAAATTCAAATAAACCCTGCCAAATATCTTTATGCTTTCTTTCTGTAACCCAAATTTCATCTTTTACCTCAAGCAAAAAATAGTAAAATCGACGCTCTTTTTTGATGAGTTGTTTTTCTTTTATGGGGAGTTGATTTACCTGCGCTGTAGCGTGTGCAACGCAGGTTTTTTGTAATGGACAAACATTGCAACCCGGCGCCATTGGTTTGCAAACAGTGGCCCCAAAGTCCATGATAGCTTGATTGTAAAGGCCTGCACGTTTTTTATCGAGTAGTACCGCAGCGCGCTCTTCAAATATTTTTTTACCTGCAGTTGAATCTGTTGGAACATCAATGCCTTCGTAACGAGCAATCACTCTAAATACATTTCCGTCTAACACAGCATGTGGCGCATTAAAAGCAAATGATGCAATAGCAGCTGCCGTGTAGGGGCCAACTCCTTTTAAAGTTAACAGCGTTTCATAATCATCTGGGAAAACGCCTTTATAATTTGTTGCAATTACTTTTGCTGTAGCTAATAAATTTCTACAACGGTTATAATAACCCAGCCCTTCCCATAATTTAAATAGGGTTTGCTCTTTTGCTTTTGCTAAATCAAAAACGGTCGGGTATGCATGGATAAACTTATTGTAATAAGCCAGCCCTTGTTCTACACGTGTTTGTTGTAGAATTATTTCGGATAACCATATTTTATAGGGATCTTTTTCGCCTTTCCAAGGCATAACCCTAGTATTTGTGTGGGCATGCCAATGAAGGAGGGTGGTGGTAAAATTCAATTTCATCTATTAAGAATGGGCAAATTCAGCTTTTTAGAGGCTAAAAGGCCTGATTTTATGGTATAAAGTTAATTTTTAGGGTGTATGTAGCCATTTTTAGTTGGTAAAACGTATAAAAAAATTTAATTTTCTGTTAAATACGTGATTTTTTAGCTTATTTTTAGAAACATATACTCTAAACTAATTTTGATACAATGAGAAAATCAGATCTCATCAACCAGATTTCAGACAAAACAGGTATTCCAAAAGTGGACGTACTCGTTACGCTTGAAACCATGTTTAAAGAGGTAAAAGAAAGTCTCTCTAACGGCCAAAACATATATATACGTGGCTTTGGGAGCTTTATTACCAAAAAACGTGCAGCTAAAATTGGTAGAAATATCAAAAAAAATATAGCTGTGGAAATTCCTGAACATTATATTCCTGCCTTCAAACCAGCAAAAGAATTTGTTACTGAAGT
>JBIISK010000018.1:0-37306 GCA_044341045.1 Sediminibacterium sp.
TAAATACGAAAAGCAAAGCGAGAACGTAAAAAACAACCGTGAGTTTGAAGCCATCAATAAAGAAATTGAAGACCAACAACTTGAAATCAAATTGTGTGAAAAACACATTAGAGATGCGAACGAAGAATTAACTGAAAAGATCAAGGGATTAGACCTTGCTAAAAAAGCAGTTGCTTCTAAAGAAGGTGTGCTAAACCACAAAAAGAGTGAGTTAGAAAAAATCATCGCTGATACCGAAAAAGAAGAAACCGGATTAAATAAAAATAGTGCAGATGCGCGTGGTCATATCGACGAGCGTTTAATGTATAGCTACGACCGTATCCGTAACAGCTACCGCAATGGGTTAGCCGTTGTTGCTGTTGACAGAGATGCTTGTGGTGGTTGCTTTAACTCAATCCCGCCTCAACGTCAATCAGAAATTCGTTTACACAAAAAAATCATCGTATGTGAAAACTGCGGTCGTATTTTAGTAGACGCTAACCTGGATGGTTCAGACAAAAAATAATACGTAACTGTATAATATTTGAGTAAAGGGTAGCTATAACAGCTACCCTTTCTTATTTTTGGTATATTCATACAAGACATGAAACAACGCGGCGCATATATAGTATTAATTTGTTTATTTTTCGCGAACCGGGTTTGCGCGCAAAAAGTCTATGATTTTAATGCCTCTTGTGTTCAGGCCTATCAGGAAGTGAACAAATTAAAAATTGCTCCCGCCACTGCGCTCATTGCAAAAGCCAAACAACAAAACCCACAAAATTTAATACCTGTTTTACTAGACGCCTACACCGATTTTTATGTTTTGTTTTTACTTGAAAATCCAGCCGATTACGCACAAAGGTTTAAACGATTTGAACAAACCATTGATGTGCTTAAAGAAGGTCCAAAAAACAACCCCCTGTACAATTATTGCCTCAGCAATGTCTATATCCATCGCGCCATGGTATCGTTAAAATTTGGGCACTTCTGGGACGCTGGATGGGATATTAGAAGATCCTTTATGCTTGCCGAAGAAAACAACAAAAAATTCCCCGCCTTTACCGGTGACGATTTACTCTACGGCGCACTTAAAGGCATTGTGGGCACGGTACCCAAGGGGTACCAGTGGTTAACCAATTTATTAGGCATGCGCGGCTCACAAAAACAAGGCATGACGCTTGTTTCAAATTTTGCCAATGGTAACGATGTGTGGGCCAAATTATTTAGTCCTGAATCACATTTTATTTATCCGTACCTGCTTTTTCATTTGCAAAATGAAAAAGATGCTGCCCTGGCTTTTATCAAAGACAAAAAGCTAGACCTCGTTAATAACCATTTACACGCCTGGACTGCTGCCAACTTAGCACTCAACCACAAATCCAGTAATGAAACAAAAAATATTATTGAAAACAGAAATAAAAGCACCGAGTATTTGTCCCTACCCTTTTGGGATTTTGAACTAGGATGCGCCAAATTGTATCAATTAGATTTGGACGGTGCTACGCCGCTATTGACCAAATACACCGAACAATTTAAAGGCAATTTTTACATTAAAGATGCGCTTCAGAAATTAAGCTGGGCAAATTTTTTGAAGGGCGATATGCGCGCCGCCGAGGCGGCGCGCAAGCAAATTTTTTTGCGCGGCGGCACGGACACGGACGCAGACAAACAAGCATTAAAAGATGCTAAATCGGGTGTTTGGCCTAACCCACTGCTACTAAAGGCGAGACTGCTAACCGATGGTGGTTACACCAAAGAAGCGCTTGCTATTTTAGAGGGCAAGCAACAATTATTTACAAACCCACTTGATAAACTAGAATATGTATACCGTATTGGCCGCATTTATGAAGACATGGGTAAAGACCTAGACGCCGTTACTTACTACAAACAAGCCATACAACTAGGCGCCAATCAAACAGCTTATTTTGCTGCAAGGGCAGCGCTTCAAGCTGGTCAAATACTTGAAAAGCGCGGTCAAAAAAAGGAAGCTACCTCATATTACGAACAGTGTTTAGCTATGGAAGAACATAGCTACAAAAACTCGTTGGACCAACGCGCCAAAGCGGGTATTGCGCGCTGCAAATAGTTTGTTTTACCTAAATTGCAGCAGATTAGAACTATGCTAACAAAGCTCCACATAAAAAACTATGCGATCATTGATGAAATCGAAATTGATTTCTCTGATAATCTTAATATTATTACCGGCGAAACAGGTGCTGGTAAAAGTATTTTAATGGGCGCTTTAAGTTTAATATTGGGTGAGCGCGCCGATAGCAGCAGTCTTGTAAGCAAAGAAAAAAAATGTTTTATTGAGGGTTATTTTTCTATCGCAAATAACAAAGCCGTTACCACTTATTTACAATCACTAGAAGAAGACATGGATATTGACCAGTCGGAACTAGTGCTACGTAGAGAAATTGCACCCAATGGCAAATCAAGGGCTTTTATTAATGATACCCCTGCAAGTTTGCAAACACTGCGTGGCGTGGCGTCGTTACTAGTAGACCTGCACCAACAATTTGATACACTCGAACTGGGTAATACTGATTTTCAGCGCACCGTAATTGATGCACTTGCTGGAAACGAAAATTTATTACAATCTTTTACAAATAGTTACCAGGCTTTTTTATCTGCACAAAAAAAATTAGCAACACTTCTTGCACAAAAAGAAGCGTTTACAAAAGAAGCCGATTACAATCAGTTTTTATTGAATGAATTTGAAGAATTACAACTTCAAACAAATGAACTGGAATTAATGGAGCAGGAACTGGTGCTTTTAAACAACGCCGAAGGCATTAAAACAGCACTTGCTGGCACCAGTCATGCCCTCGCCTATGCTGACACACCGGTTGTAAGTGTGGTCAAGCAAATGTTGCAACAGCTACAACCCTTTACCAGCGTGCATGAGGGTGTTTCGGAACTGATTAACCGTTTACAGGTTACCCATATAGAACTACAGGACATTGCATCGGAACTTTCGCGTTTAGAAAACACCATTTCTACCAACGAAGAAAGATTACATACGATTAACGAGCGAATGGCTGCTGGTTTTAAGTTATTAAAAAAACACGGCGTTACTACTACCCAGGAACTCTTAGATATTTGGGCTTCTTTAGCTGAAAAATTATTAGCGGTTCAAAATATTGATGACGCTATTGCTGCGCATAGCAAGGAGGAAAAAGAAACACTTGCTGGAGCCACAGATATTGCAACAAAAATTTCTGCTGCTCGTAAAGCGCAGGCTGCTCCTTTACAAAAATCTGTGAATGTTTTACTAGCACAAGTGGGCATGCCCAATGCAAGTATACAAGTGAGTATCACAAATGCAAATCTTAACGCCAGCGGTACCGATCAAATCGAATTTTTATTTGACGCCAATAAGAGTGGAAAATACGAGTCTATTAAAAAAGTGGCAAGTGGTGGTGAATTGAGTAGGCTCATGCTTTGTATAAAATCTTTAGTAGCAACATCGGTTAATTTACCGACGCTTATTTTTGATGAAATAGACACTGGTATTTCTGGTGAAGCCGCAAAACAAGTGGGTATTATTATGCAGGGTTTAGCCGCTAGTCGTCAAATTATTTGTATCACGCACCAGCCGCAAATTGCAGGAAAGGCAAACGCGCACTTCTTTGTTTACAAGCAAAGTAAAGAAAGCGGTATTGTAACACATATCAAACGCCTCAGTAAAGACGAGCGCATCAATGCCATTGCTCAAATGCTGAGTGGCGAAAAGCCTACACCAGCTGCTATTGCTACTGCCACAGAAATGGTGGAAGAATAAGGGTCATTTAATCTATTTTATTTACTTTTACGATACGTAAACAACAAACTATGGCTTACAACTTATTAAAAGGAAAAAGAGGTATTATCACTGGCGCTTTAGACGCTAATTCTATAGCCTGGAAAGTGGCTGAAAAAGCACACGAAGAAGGTGCAACATTTGTATTAACCAATGCCCCTATTGCCATGCGCATGGGTGAGATCAATAAATTAGCAGAAGCTACTAATTCAAAAATTATCCCTGCCGATGCAACTAGCATCGAAGACCTAACAAAATTATTTACCGAATCTCAAGAAGTACTGGGTGGTAAAATTGACTTTGTGCTTCACTCAATTGGTATGAGCGTGAACATCAGAAAAAATGTTCCGTACACCGATTCTAACTACGATTATTTCATGAAAGGCATCGACGTTTCTGCTATGTCATTTCATAAAATGTTATCAGTTGCTAAAAAATTAGACGCCATTAATGAGTGGGGCAGCGTTGTTGCACTTTCTTATATGGCTGCACAAAGAACTTTTCCTTTTTATACCGATATGGCTGACATTAAAGCAATGCTTGAATCTATCGCGCGTAGTTTTGGTTACCATTATGGTCTAGAAAAAAAAGTGCGTATCAATACCGTTTCACAATCGGCAACTAAAACCACTGCAGGCACTGGTATTAAAGGATTTGGTGATTTTTATGATTATTCAAATGCAATTGCACCACTAGGTAATGCTACCGCAGAGGATTGTGCTAATTACTGTGTTACTTTATTTTCTGATCTTACGCGTATGGTTACTATGCAAAACCTATTCCATGATGGAGGTTTTTCTATGACAGGCGTAAGCAACGAAGTGATGCAAAAATTAGGGATCCAAGAATAATCGAAAAGACAATTCAAACGTACTAGTCTAAAAGACTAATCACACAAATCTTATGAACGAAATTATAGGTTATATCGGAGCCTTTTTAAGTGCCATTACTTTTATGCCACAGGTATGGCAGGCTTATAAAACAAAGAGTGTAGGCGATTTAAGCATTTACATGATACTCATTGTAGTGCTCAGCACCATTATATGGCTCTATTACGGCATTAGCACTGGCAGCGGGCCAGTTATAGCAGCAAACGCCATTGTAATGCTATTATCACTGGTACTGCTTTATTTTAAACTTACGTTCAAGAAAAGCTAGTTTAGTCTACTTTAACTTTCAAAATTAGTTTGCTGATTTTCCCTTCACCGATCATAGGTGCGTGTACGTCGTCTGGAAAATAAATTCCGAATTGACCAGCGTGTAGTTTAAAGAAATGATCGGGAGCGTCTTCAAAAAATAAGACGTCGTTTTTTACATCGTATTCACCCCTAGGTTCTAGGCAGGTGCTGCGTGATTTCCATCCCACTGTTTCTATGCCACTAAAACAAACTTGAATATCAATGTATGTGTTGTGGCATTCAAAACTTGCACAAGAATCTAAAATAGAAACACCGGGCTGATCTGCAATAATGGCAATTATATTTTTACCGTCCACTTCGTACTTGCCTTCCGGCATGTGATCAAAATTGGTATCTAATATATAAGCAAAGGCCACCTCAAATCTGGGGTGGACCTTTACATATTTATTTAGTTGCGACAGCTCATCAAGTATCATGTGCTTCGTTCTAGTATTCGTCTTCGTTAAACATAAAGTCGTCCTGACTTGGATAGTCTGGCCAAATGTCTTCGATACTTTCGAATACATCACCTTCTTCTTCTAATTCCTGAAGGTTTTCAACTACTTCAATCGGCGCACCGCTACGAATAGAATAATCGATCAATTCGTCCTTAGTAGCAGGCCAAGGAGCCTCTTCTAAATAACTGGCTAATTCTAAAGTCCAAAACATAATGCAGTGTTTAATATTTTTGCAAATGTAGCCGTATCTATCAAATTACCAAATTGGAGTTGCCCACCAGCTGTAAACAAATTATTAATATTCGCTAAATTTAACCCGTACTAATGTAGGTTTGTAGGAGCAATAAGGCCTTCAATCCTGTATAACACACTCATATCCATGCTAAAAGCAACTAATATTATCCGCAATTACAACGGCCTTCAGGTGCTAAAAGGCGTAGATATTATGGTAAATAAGGGGGAAATCGTAAGTATTGTTGGCTCATCGGGAGCTGGAAAAAGCACTTTACTGCATATTTTGGGCAGTTTAGACAAAGCCAATTCGGGTGAAATTTGGATCAATAACCAGCGCATCGATACTTTAAAAGAAAAGGAACTTGCAAAATTTAGAAACAAACATATTGGTTTTGTATTTCAATTTCATCATTTGTTACCAGAATTTTCGGCACTAGAAAATGTGTGTATTCCAGGATGGATTGCCGGTACCAATAAAAATGAATTAGCACAGAGAGCACTAGAACTTTTAAAAATATTAGGACTACAAGATAGGGCATCACATAAACCATCGGAGCTATCAGGTGGAGAACAACAAAGGGTTGCAGTAGCAAGAGCACTTATTAATAATCCAGACATTGTTTTTGCAGACGAGCCTACTGGAAATTTAGATAGCAAACATGCACAGGAGTTACACGAGCTGTTTTTGCATTTACAAAAAACGATGGGTCAAACATTTTTAATTGTAACGCACAATGAAGCACTCGCAAAAATGAGTGATCGTGTGGTGCACATGAAAGACGGTTACATTGTAGCGCCCCAATAAAATAATTGTACAAAACTTATAAGCGTGGCTTCCAGGCTAGTTCTTGAGCGCCGTTGGTATGGGAAATAAAGCGCGCCAACGTAAATAAATAATCCGATAAACGGTTCAGGTATTTAATGACTAGAGGATCTACAAATAATTCATTTTCGATAAGATTTACGCAACCTCTTTCAGCTCTTCTACAAATACATCTTGCAACGTGCGCATGAGAAACGGCAACATCACCACCCGGAATAATAAATGATTTCATAGGAACCAGCACTTCATTCATAGCGTCTATTTCACGCTCTAATAAAGTGATATCTTCTTCTTTTAAATCAGGGATTTTCATGAGCGGCTCTTTGTCCGGATCACATGCAAGTGAAGAACCTACTGTAAACAAACGGTCTTGGGCCTCTTTTAATAAAATGCGGGTATGGTCGTGGGCAAACATATCAGATACGAGCCCAATGTATGAGTTAAGTTCATCCACAGTTCCGTAGGTTTCAATTCTTAAATTGCTTTTAGGCACTTTAGTACCTCCAATCAATGAGGTTAAACCTAGATCTCCTGTTTTGGTATATATCTTTTGTGCCATAGCGCTATTACTGTCTTTGTTTCGTAAACAAACAAAAGACCGAAAAGTTCAAAAAATAAAAGATTATTTAGTGATATCTGTTTCTACCAGACCATCCCGCAAACGAACCACGCGGTGGGCATAGGCAGCAATATCTTCTTCGTGGGTTACAAGAATAACGGTATTACCTGCGGCTCTAATTTTTCCAAAAATTTCCATCACTTCTACCGAAGTTTTAGAATCGAGGTTACCAGTAGGTTCATCGGCAAGTAAAATAGCCGGATTGTTTACAAGGGCACGCGCAATGGCTACACGCTGAATTTGACCTCCACTTAACTCATTTGATTTGTGGTGGCTACGATCTGCAAGACCTACTTTATCAAGTGCTTCGAGGGCTCTTTCGATACGTACTTTTTTACTAACGCCTGCATAAATTAATGGAAGTGCTACGTTTTCAGCAGCAGATAAACGGGGTAATAAATTAAATTGTTGAAATACAAATCCAATTTCAGAATTACGTACTTCCGCTAAATCATCGTCCGGCATTTTACTAACGTCTTTGCCATTTAAAATATACTTGCCACCAGTTGGAGAATCCAAACAACCCAGTATGTTCATGAGGGTAGATTTACCACTACCCGACGGACCCATCAGGGCCACATATTCGTTTTTGAAAATATCGAGCGTGATACCTTTTAAAACGGTAATAGCCTGATTACCCATGTAGTAATCTTTTTTAATTTCCTCTAACTTGATAATTGCTTCAGACATAGGTTGTTTATTTTTTTATCACCGTTGGTACTCTAAAATATTGATCGTTGGCGCCAGGCGCATTTGAAAGCGCCTCTTCTCTGGTAATGGTTTGCTTCACTTCATCTTCACGCAACACATTTACCGCTCCGCCCATATGAAGTAATGGCTCCACACCCGTGGTGTCTACCTTGTTTAATTGCTCCACAAAAGCCACCATTTTTTGCAGGTCCTGCTGTACCGAAGCTTTTTCCGTATCGGAAAAATAAAGCCTCGATAAATGGGCTAATTGGTCAATTAATTGGGGCGTAACATCCATAGAATACAAAAATAACTGATTGAGGGGCAATTTAGGTCTAAAATGGTTAAAAGGTAAATATGCTCCATCAAGGCCCAAAATACCGGTATGTTGAAAAAATAGTTGGCCCCCTTGATTAAAATAGTTGCATAACTAACTAATTTTACGCAAAGCATTTTTATGAAGCGTAGTATTAAAAAAGTTGCCATTTTAGGAAGCGGTGTGATGGGCTCCCGCATTGCGTGTCATTTTGCAGGTATTGGTGTGCAAGTTTTGTTATTAGATATGGTACCAAAAGAAGCCGTGGAAAGTACTAAACCACAGGAACGCAATAAACTCGTTAATGATGCTTTACAAGCTGCATTAAAAAGCAACCCCTCTCCTGTTTATACAAAAGCAACGGCTAAAAAAATTACAACCGGAAACTTTGACGACAACTTACCAGAAATAGCGGGTGTAGATTGGATCATTGAAGTAGTAGTGGAGCGCCTCGACATCAAACAAATGATCTACGAAAAAGTAGAAAAGTATAGAAAGCCAGGTACACTTATTTCTTCGAATACTTCTGGCATTCCCATTCATTTAATGGCCGAAGGAAGATCTGATGATTTTAAAAAACATTTTTGTGGAACACACTTTTTTAATCCACCGCGTTACTTACGTTTATTAGAAATTATTCCTACGCCACATACAAGTCCAGAAGTTGTTGATTTTTTAATGGAATATGGTGATTTGTTTTTAGGCAAAACAACCGTGCATTGTAAAGACACGCCTGCCTTTATCGCCAATCGCATTGGGGTTTTTAGCATCATGCTCATTTTTAATAGCATGGAAAAACTAGGCCTCAGTATCGATGAAATTGAAGCGCTTACTGGACCTATTATTGGACGTCCAAAATCGGCAACTTTTAGAACCGCCGATGTAGTGGGTATTGATACCCTTGTTAAAGTGGCAAAAGGTGTTGCAGACAATTGCCCAACTGACGAAGCGCGTGCAATTTTTACCATTCCCAGTTGGTTAGAAAAAATACTTGCTAACAACTGGCTGGGTGATAAAACTGGTCAAGGATTTTTTAAGAAAATAAAAACGGAAGCAGGCAAAGAAATTTTAACCCTCAATTTACAAACCCTCGAATACGGCCCTCGCAATAAACCAAAATTTGCAAGCCTAGAAGCCGCTAAACCCATTGAGGACTTAAAACAAAGGCTTCAATTATTACAAGCTTCTCCAGATAAAGCCGGCGATTTTTACAAAGCATTTCATTATGGTTTGTTCTCTTATATCTCACACCGCATTCCAGAAATTAGTGACGAACTCTACCGTGTAGATGACGCTATGATGGCTGGTTTTGGTTGGGAAATTGGCGCCTTCGAAAGTTGGGACACCCTGGGTGTTGCAAAAACAGTAGCTGCCATGAAAGCCGCTGGTCATGCAGTTGCGCCTTGGGTAGATTCTATGTTAGAAAAAGGCGCTACTAGTTTTTATAAAATCGAAAACGGTAAAAAACTTTGTTACGATGTAGCATCGGGCTCTTATAAAGCACTACCAGGTGGTGATGCATTTTTAGTATTAAAAAATAAGGCCGACCAACTTGTTTGGAAAAACAGTGCTTGCCGTTTATATGATATTGGTGATGGTATTGCAGGCTTTGAGTGGAATTCAAAAATGAATAGCATTGGCGGCGAAGTGTTGGAAGGACTCAACAAAGCCATTGGTTTATCGGAAGAAAAATTTAATGGACTTGTGATTGCCAACGATGGCCCCAACTTTAGTGCGGGTGCTAACGTGGGCATGATTTTTATGCTTGCTATTGAGCAGGAATATGACGAGCTAGACATGGCCATCAGAATGTTCCAAAATACCATGATGCGTGTGCGTTATTCGAGCATACCAGTAGCTGTTGCGCCACACGCGCTAACGCTTGGTGGCGCCTGTGAAATGAGCCTTCATTCAGATGTAATTTGTGCAGCCGCCGAAACCTATATTGGTCTTGTAGAACTTGGCGTTGGATTAATTCCGGGCGGTGGTGGCACCAAAGAATTTGTGTTACGCGCCGGTGATGAAATGCACGACGAAGAACCAGAAACCATTACACTCAAAAATAGATTCTTATCCATTGCAACAGCGAAAGTGGCAACCTCTGCGGCCGAAGCATTTGATATGGGCGTTTTTAGAAAAGGACAGGATCATATTGTTATGAATATGGGTAGGCGCATTGCAACAGCAAAATCGGCGGTGATGGATTTACATGCACAAGGCTATACCATGCCTACGGTACGCAAAGACGTAAAAGTATTAGGAAGATCTGCGCTAGGTGCACTTTTAGCTGGTATCAATGGGATGCAAAAAGCAGGCTATGCAACAGCACATGACGCAGTGGTAGCAAAAAAACTAGCCTATGTGATGTGCGGTGGCGACCTAAGTGAACAAAGCCTAGTATCTGAACAATATTTACTAGATTTAGAGCGTGAAGCTTTTTTAAGTTTATGCGGCGAGAAAAAAACACTAGAGCGTATTCAAAGTGTTTTAAAAAGCGGTAGACCCATCAGAAATTAATTTTTTCTATGCATCCTATTTTAACGATTACCGGCGTTTCAAAAAACTACGGTAAACTTACAGCGCTTGATGCCGTAAGTTTTGAAGTGCCCGCGGGTGCTGTGTTTGGTATACTAGGGCCTAATGGCAGTGGTAAAACCACACTACTTAGTATTATTTTAGACGTACTCCACGCCGATACGGGTAAGTATAGTTGGTTTGGCAATTCGCCTCAAACCAATAACAGAAAACAAATTGGCTCTTTACTAGAAACACCTAATTTTTATCACTACTTATCTGCAGTAGATAATTTAAAAATTACACAAGCCATTAGTGGTAGAGGTGGCAGCACTGATATTGACGAAGTGTTACGCATTGTAAAATTAGATGAGCGCAAAAACAGTAAGTTTAGTAGTTATAGTTTAGGTATGAAACAGCGCCTTGCGATTGGCGCGGCTTTACTTGGAAACCCCGATGTACTTGTGTTTGACGAACCTACCAACGGATTAGATCCAGTAGGTATCGCCGAAATTAGAGACCTGATACAAGCACTTGCTGCTGCGGGCAAAACCATTATTATGGCCAGCCATTTACTAGATGAAGTAGAAAAAGTGTGTACGCATGTGGCTATCTTAAAAAAGGGAAACCTATTAACGGCAGGGCCCGTAGATGAAGTGCTCGCACAAGAAGATATTGTTGAAATTGCAGCATCTAATAATGAAGCGCTCCAAACAATTGTTGAAACGATGGGTGGTTTTTCTAAAATAAAAAAGCATGCTAATTGTTTGCAACTATTTTACCCCATTGGCACCGCGCAACTAGAAGGTATTAATAAATACTGTTTCGAAAAAGGCATTACGCTGCAACAATTACAACTCAAAAAGAAAAGTTTAGAAACTAAATTTTTTGAATTAACCAACGACTAACGCTAACGATATGTTTTCATTACTTCAAATAGAATGGCTTAAAATAAAAAAGTATCCCGCGTTTTGGGCCATGCTTATTATTGTATTACTTACCTACCCTGCTGCCAATTACATGTTTTATAATGTGTACCTAAACATAACAACACAAAAAGGAACCGACATGCTGGCTAAAATGTTATTAGGAAACCCCTTTGCGTTTCCTGAAACCTGGCATACGGTAGCGTACATTTCTTCATTTTTTGTAATCCTCCCTTCTATACTTGTAATTATGCTGGTAACCAACGAGTATCAGTATAAAACACAGCGACAAAACATCATTGATGGCTGGACTAGGCGTCAATTTATCACCAGCAAACTCATGGATGTGCTAATTGTAAGTAGTATTACGACCATCCTCTATACCCTTGTTGCCATTGGGTTTAGCGTCTATGCTAGCACATTTGATGCCAGTAAAATTTGGGATCAATCGTATTATATTGGACTCTTTTTCTTACAAACCTTTGCTCAATTAACGATTGCTTTTTTACTAGGCTATCTAATCAAAAAAGCATTTATAGCGCTTGGGATATTTCTGTTTTACTACCTCATTGTTGAAAATATTGCTACCGGCTATTTAAAAGTAAAAGCTACAAAAATTGGTGGCGATATAGGCAGGTATTTGCCTTTTGAAATTTCGGACCGCATGATTGTTGCGCCTGCTTTTATAGGCAGGTTTGGAAAAGATATAAAAACAGCTTACGAAAAATCTTTGTCTGAAGTACCATCACAAATTGCACTATCACTGCTTCTTACAACAGCTATTTGGGCTTTTTGCTTTTTTATGCACCGTAAAAAAGATTTATAATTTTATTTTATGAGGCGCTGAAATTTATAAATCGAGGGCAAAGCTTATAAATCGAGGGCGAAACTTATAAATCGAGGGTCGATAAACTTTTTGATATTTCTGGATAATCAAATACAAAACCGGCATCTTGTATTTTTTGCGCCGATACGGTAGTGCTTTTTAGTACTTCGATACTCATTTCTCCAAGCATTATTTTTAATACAAAACTTGGCACGTACGTAGTGATATAAAAACGACCATACAACACTTGTGCGAGTGTTTGGGTAAGTGTTTTATTGCTTACAGGTACGGGTGCCACTGCATTGTAGCTACCACTGATGTTTTCATTTTCGAGCGCATACACAAACATTTTTGCCAAATCTCTTACATCAATCCAGCTTATCATTTGCTTGCCATTTCCTAAAACAGCAGCCATTCTTACCGCCAACGGTTTTAAAAACTCTTTTAAGGCTCCACCATTTTTACTAAGCACAATACCGGTTCGTAAACACACTAGGCGCTTTTGTAAACCATTTGTATTTGCTGTAACAGGCGCAATAGAAGCTTCCCATGCCGCACATGTAGTTCCTAAAAAATCAGGATAGGAAGGATCGGTTTCTACAAAACCTTTTGTAACTAAATCTTTGTTATGCGCGTTATTGCTATGACTATTTTGATCAGGCCCGTACCATCCAATGGCCGATGCACTAATCACTGCTTTTACTTTATTGGGTGTTTCTTGTAAAGCCTTAACAAGTAGCGCACTACTTTTTGTACGGCTATCTAATATTTCTTGCTTGCGGGCAATAGACCATCTTTTATCTGCAACACCAGCGCCGGCTAAATGAATAATATAATCGGCGGCGGCAATAGCAGCACTATCAATGGTTTCAGTATTAATATCCCAATGCGCCTGACCTTTAATGGGCGTTTTACTTCTAGTTAATAAAACAACTTCATAACCCTTCCTTTCAAGCAATGCTTTAACCGCTGTTCCTACGAGTCCTGTTCCTCCTGTTATTAATACACTTGGCATATTTGTAAATTAAGCTTTCTGGTGTATAAACAAAGATCCCAACCAAAAGGTTGGGATCTACAACTAAAATCACCAGGCTAAAACAAAGTTAAATGCTATTAATCGGGCTTCTTACCGTGTAAAAAGGTATTCAGCGTTGATATTTGTGTTTGATCTTTATCGTCTTTTCCTACCGTATACTTACTGTAAAAATCTTCGACAGTGGTAAGGGTACTTCCAAAAAGTTCCATGTTTCTTCTAACATAAGCAGGCACATTGTCAAATTCACTACCAGACTCTGCACCACCACCACTCATATTAAATGATAGGTTGCGTAATTTTTGGATGCGTTCTGCAGCTCTGCGCTTTTGCTCTTCTGCATCATCAAACATGGAGTCATCAATAAATGAAGCAGGCGCTGCCATATTGGTAGCCTGACTATAAGAAGTCATTTCAGGCTTTTCAATTAATTCCATATCGCAAAGTCCTAATTCAGCATCTTCTTCTAATTCATTTAACGACTCGCCAAATGAAGTTCTATAAGATTGTTGAACAGGCGCTGCTGGTGCAGGTTGCGCGGTCATTGGGTTTGGTGCGATATACGCCACAGATGATGCAATGCCTACTGCTATTGGTGCCACAGGAATAACAACTTCTTGAACTGGCGCAACTTCTTGTACAGGTGCAAGATTTTGTGCTAAATTTTCTTGCACACTTACTATTGGTGCTGACGCTAAAGTTTCTTCTGCATAAATATTGGTAGGCTTATTTAAAATTGTACCCGTAAATGCAGGCGTACTTGATGCAGGCGCTGTTGGCGTATCATTTACTGTAAATTGAAGTAATGCTTCTGAAGCAGTTACAGGAGGGGCAACAATTTCTGGTTCTACTTCTGGTAAAACAACTTCTTCTGTAATTTCTGGGCTAAGTTCAAATTGAAGTACAAAGCGTTCTTCCACAACAGGAGCTGTATCTTCTACTGGTGCAATATATACTTCGGGTGCAACATATGCTGCAACTGGGGCAACATAAACTTCCTCTTCTACAACGGGTGCTGTAAAAGTTGGGCGCATCATTAATGGATCGTTTTGCTCTAATGGCAAAGTTTGTTGCACGAGCGCTTGCATTGATGGAGCTTCAACAACTGATGCAGCAGGCGCAACAATTGGAGCAGCAGCCTCAATAACAGGAGCAACTTCAACAACTGGCGCAACGTCTTCAACAACCGCTTCTACAACTGGCTCAACAAAAGTAATGGCTGGCATTGGAGCAGGTTGCTCTGTTTGCAGTGTCATTACAATTTTTTCTTCTTGTGGAACTGCTTTAGTATTCACTGGACTTTTAGCAAATGGATCTTTATGTTCGAAGCCAGTTGCAACTAGTGTGATACCAATTTTTTTATCGAGCGTATTATCGTAACCCATACCTACAATGACGTCCGTATCTTCTCCGGCTTGCATGCGTAAGTGGTTATTGATAATTTCTAATTCATCCATGGTGCATTCGTAGTCACCCTCAGCACTATTGATATTGATTAAAATCCATTTTGCACCTTTAATATCGCTATCATTTAATAATGGAGAAGCAATAGCTTCTTCGATAGCAAGTTGAGCTCTATTTTCACCTTCTACTTCTGCTTTACCTAAAATGGCTACACCACCATTTTTCATTACGGTACAAACGTCTGCAAAGTCAACAATAATATGACCTCTACTATTAATGATATCGGTAATACATTTAGCGGCAGTTGCTAATACGTTATCTGCTTTACCAAATGCTTCTTTCATTTTTAAATTACCGTATTGCATACGTAATTTATCGTTACTAATCACTAAAAGCGTGTCTACGTGCGGCTTTAACTGCTCGATACCTTCTTGCGCTTGTTGTAAACGACGTGGACCTTCAAAACCAAATGGTGTGGTAACAATACCCACTGTTAAAATGCCTAAGTCTTTACAAATTTGTGCAATGATAGGCGCACCACCAGTACCGGTTCCGCCACCCATACCCACAGTAATAAAAGCCATTTTAGTATTCACTTCTAAAATGCGCTTGATTTCTTCAAGCGATTCTTCGGTAGCTAATTTACCTACTTCAGGATTTGCGCCCGCACCTAAACCTTGTGTAAGGTGTGGTCCTAACTGAATTTTATTGGGAATGCGACTCTGCTCAATGGCTTTAGCATCTGTGTTACAAATAATGAAATCAACACCTTCAATATTTTGATCAAACATGAAGTTAACTGCGTTGCTTCCGCCTCCACCAACACCAAGTACTTTTATGATAGAAGATTTTTGTTTAGGAAGATCGAAGTGAATCATATAAACGAGTTTAGAAAATTAGAATGAAATGGGTATCGTAAAAGATTAGTTTTGTTTATTTAGAAGTTCGTCTTCTTCTTTAAATAAATCGATTAAATTATTCTTGAATTTCTCCCAGAATTTAACACGCTCAATACCATTACCTCCAGGAACTGGCACTGGTGTAGGTTCGCCTACAACTGATGATGCTACTGGTTCTGGAGTAATTGTTTTTAAAGCACGAGGTACTTCAACACGTTTAAATGTTTCGGTAAACTCTTTATGCTTCATGTCATAATCGGCATAACCTTTTAAGATAAGACCAAGGCAAGTTGCATACATTGGCTTCTTGAGTTCATCTATATGATTGGGTGCTAAATGTTCGTTTGGTAAACCTATCCTTGCATTTAACCCTGTTGTGTACTCTGTTAATTGAATGAGGTGCTTTAATTGAGAACCACCACCTGTTAAAATAATTCCACCGTTTAATAAGCGTGTATCAAGTCCTACTTGCTTAATATGATAGGTAACAAAATCCAAAATCTCACTCATGCGTGCTTGAATAATTTGTGCTAAATTTTTAACACTAATTTCTTTGGCAGGCATACCCTTTAATCCAGGAATCGTGATGTATGCATTGGCTTGTGCCTCATCAGCAAGTGCACTACCAAATTGTACTTTTAATGCTTCTGCTTGGCTTTTTAATACACCCAGACCCATGCGGATATCGTGTGTTATATTTTCGCCACCAAAAGGGATCACCGCGGTATGCTTTAAAATACCGTCATTAAAAACAGCTAAATCTGAAGTACCACCACCAATATCTAGGATTGCTACACCGGCTTCCATATCAATATCGCTCATTACAGCACTTGCAGATGCTAATGGCTGTAACACCAAATCTTTAGTGCTCAGGCCACTTCTTTCTACGGCTCTGTTAATGTTACGAATGGCATTTCTATCTCCAGTGATGATATGAAAATTGGCACCTACTTTAACACCATTGTACCCTACTGGATCTTTAATATTTTGGTTATTGTCTACATGAAAATCTTGTGGAATCACATCAATGATTTGATCTCCTGCAGGAATAAATGTTTTACGTTGGTTATTGATTAAGAACTCGATTTCCGAACGCATAATTTCTGTGTCAGGATCTTGTCTAACAATATCGCCACGTGTTTGCAAGCTCTTAATGTGATGACCTGCAATACCTACGTACACTTCACTCACTTCTAACTCGGGGTTACTTTCGTAGCAATTTTCTAAAGCCTGCTGAATGGCTTTGATGGTTTGGTCAATATTTAAAACCTGTCCGTGCTGAACGCCACTTGAATTGGCGCGTCCAAAACCTAGGATTTCTAATTTTCCAAACTCATTTTTACGGCCGGCGATTGCGGCAATCTTAGTAGTTCCAATGTCTAGACCTACAATGATCGGTGCTTCATTGTGATGCATAACGGTGTGTTTTAGTTGTTCGTTTTTTTCGTTGTTTTCGAATTCTGTTTAGCCTTATTGTTTAACGGAGCTATTTTAGTTTTATTGTTAATGTTAATAACCGGTTTGAGAACTGCTTTTTGTTTCACAGTGTCAACAACTTTTGCGGCCACCGAATCTGCGGCGGCAGCAGCGTCAAGTGCAGGCTGGGCCATGAGTCCCTGAATTAAAAGCGCCGATTGTGCCGAGTCGATTTGGGCTTTTGCAGTACCTTGTTTGATGGCTACTACTTGGTCTTTGTAACGGATGTCAATACGTTCATAATATCGAACCCCTTTTTGCATCCATGCCTGCTTATAAAAAGTTTGCAAACGCAAAAACTTTTGTTCTAAATCGGTAGGTTTTCCAAGGGTGATAATATGATCACCAATTACGGGTACAAGTTCAAAAATTGCCTGTGGCGTAATGTCCACTTGAGCAATTTGTGCACCCCATAAAGAGTCACTATTCAAAAATTTACCCAGTGTTACCACTTCTTTTAATAGCTGGCTATCCGGCTTTGATAAAATGGGTCTATCCGATGGAAAGCCCGTAAACATTGGCACACGGGCCACTACTTTTTCACTAAGCGGCAACCTAAGTCCTGTTGAATCTAGGTAAAATGATGCACCACCCGGGGTAAATATGCGGGCTACCGGAATGCGCTCTTCTATCAGCACATGTAACACCTGCTTATTGGTATAATAAATTTCTGCTTTTTTTACCCAAGGATTTCCGGCTACTGTTTTTTCGATGGCACTTAAATTAAGCGTTGACATCTGCGCTCCAATAATATGCCCCCCGGCTTTCAGCATTTCCTTAATGTCTCTTTCATTAATAAATAACTGGGTTTCTTCGCCAGCAATTTGTATTTGAATGTCTTTGATTGTTTTTTTATCCTTTTCCTGCCAGGCCATTACAAAAAATACCATGGTAGCTACCCCTAGCATGATCCAGAGTGTTCGCATTATTATTTTTTTCCAAGGTAAATTTCGCATCGTATTGTTTTTATAATTCGGTTTTGATAGTTCTAATAAGTACGTCAATATCTCCTGCACCAGCCATTACCAAAAGTTTGGGTTTTTGCTCTTTTACCCATGCGCTGAGGTCTTCTTTTTGCAATAGCACTACATTTTTATTGGTCATTTTATCAATAATCATTTCTGATGTAACGCCTGTTATAGGAAGTTCTCTTGCTGGGTAAATGGGAAGTAATACCACCTGGTCAGCGGCGCTTAAACTATTCGCAAAGCCCTGACATAAATCCTGTGTTCTACTAAACAAGTGTGGTTGAAATACAAGGGTTAACTTTTGTTCTGAATATAAACTACGTACGCCTGTTATTAATGCAGTAAGCTCGGCAGGATGGTGCGCATAATCATCAATTAAAACCTGCGATTCTGTTTTTATGAGGTACTCGAACCTTCTTTTAACACCTGCAAAATTTGCAAGTGCTGCTTTAATTTTATGAGGCTCAATACCCAAATGCACCGCCACAGCTACTGCAACTAGCGCATTTTCAATATTATGGAGCCCTCCCATGTTTAACACCATCTCCTCGAGTTGCCAGTTAGGGCCTACTACTTTAAAATGGTATGCACCATCTACAACCTTTATATCTTTTGCATAAATGCTAGCACCGTTTCCATGTAAACTATAGGTTACTAATTTGGTGTCGTCAAAACTTGCTTCACGCGCAAGGCCTTTTTTTGCAAGTAAGAGTCCGCCGGGTTTTACTTTTTCAGAAAAGCTAACAAAAGCATCTTCAAATGCCTCAGCCGTTTTATAAATATCTAAATGATCTGCGTCCATAGAAGTGATCACCGCTACCGATGGATTTAATTTTAAAAAACTTCTATCGTATTCATCAGCCTCCACCACCACTACATTATTATCACTACTCCAAAAATTGGTATTATAATTAGCAGCTATCCCGCCTAAAAATGCTGTACATCCATAGCCAGAATCTCTTAAGAGGTGCGCCACCATAGTACTTACCGTTGTTTTACCATGCGTGCCTGCCACACAAATATTAACTGTACCCTCAGTTATCCAACCTAAAATATCGGAGCGCTTTACAACTTCGTAACCGTTATCCCTGAAATAATTTAGCTCCGTATGTGATGCTGGAATAGCAGGCGTGTATACCACAACATCCGCTTTTATATCTATTAAACCAGTGTTGTCTTCGTAATGAATGTTAATACCCAGTTCCGATAAAGCCTCCGTTAAAATAGTTTTAGTTTTATCGTATCCAGAAACCGTGCAACCCTTTGATACAAAATATCGCGCAAGCGCACTCATGCCAATGCCTCCAATACCAATGAAGTAAATATTTTTTATGGTATCGAGTTTATGCACGTAGGTACTGGAGTATTTTAGCCGCTACCACTTCTGCTGCATTTTTAATAGCAAGCGGTTGCAAGTTTTTAATAAATGTTTGTTGCTGCACAGTGTCAAGTGCAAGTTTTGTAACGGTACTAAATAGTGTAGCAGGAGCCTGCGCATCTGGCACTAATAAAGCTGCGTTATTAGTAACTAAATAATTAGCATTGGCCGTTTGATGATCTTCGGCGGCAAACGGATAAGGTACAAAAACAGCCGGCTTAGCAGCCACACAAATTTCAGCTACCGACATAGCGCCAGCCCTAGATATTACTGTGTCTGCAACAGCATAGGCCATGTCCATTTCTGCTATAAAAGCACCGACCCATACATTGCTATAATCAGTAGCCGCATTTGCATATTTAGTAGCATTTGTTTTACCTGTTTGCCATACTAACTGTATGTCTAAACTTGCAAAACCATCTAAATTATTGTAAATAACTTCATTGATAGAATTAGCGCCTAAGCTACCACCTAAAATGAGTATTGTTTTTTTATTTGGGTTGAGTCCAAAAAAATGATGCGCCGCCTCACGAGTGTGAGATGCTGCAATAATATTTTCTCTTACCGGGTTACCTGTTACAAATAATTTGTTTACAGGAAAAAATGTTTCCATACCGCCAGTGCCGGTAAATATAGCCGTCGCATTTTTTGCTAGCATTTGATTAGACTTCCCGGCAAAAGAATTGGCTTCATGAATAAATGTAGGGATACCCTTTGCCTGCGCCATTTTAAGCACTGGAAAAGTAGAGTAACCACCTACACCCACCACAAAATCAGGTTTAAAAGATGAAAGAATGTTTTTTACCTGAAAAAAACTTTTAATTAATTTAAAAGGAAGCGTAATATTTTTAAAAATATTGGTTCTATTAAACCCTGCAATAGTAAGTCCTATAATTTTATAGCCTGCTGCTGGTACTTTTTCCATTTCCATTTTGCCAGATGCCCCTACAAATAAAAGCTCAATACCAGGCACTTGTTTTTCTAGTGCTGCTGCAATGGCAATGGCCGGAAAAATATGTCCGCCAGTACCACCGCCTGCTATAATAGCTTTCATTTTCATTTACGCTATCGCATTTGAAGGTGAAGCAGGCACCGTTACTGGTGTTGCAAATGGATCCACAATTTTACCTTCTGTTTGCTCTACATTTCGGGCCACACTTAATATAATACCAATTGCACAGCAGGTAAATAAATAAGAACTACCACCCATGCTCACTAGCGGAAGCGTAACTCCCGTTACCGGAAGTAGGTTTACGTTTACTGCCATGTTTGCAATGGCTTGTATGACAAGTGTAAAACTTAATCCCACTGCTAAAAATGCACCAAAGGCAAATGGACATCTTCTAAATATTCGAATGCATCTAAATAAGAATACGAGGTAAATAAATATCATAAATGCTCCACCCAATAATCCATACTCTTCTATGATAATAGAATAAATAAAATCGTTGTAGGCCTGCGGTAAAAAGTTTCGTTGCCTACTATTGCCCGGCCCTAAGCCCACAAATACCCCGCCATTAGCAATGGCAATTTTTGCTTGCTGCACTTGATATGGCGTTTGTGAATCAGTGGCGTAAATAAAATCTTGAATTCGACTAATCCAGGTTTGCACACGCAGAAAAATACTCTTGTCTTTTACTTTTTCTTTTTCTAGTTTACTAAGTGGAATCGTATAATCGACTTTAGGTTTACCGGTATAAGTAACTACAGCAGCAGAAACCAGCATGATTGCGGGAATCAGCGCAACACCAATTACGAGTAAAATATGTTTCATACTAATACGCCCAATAAACATGAGCAGTAAAGATGTGGCACCAGTTAAAAGTGCATTTGATAAATTGGCTGGCAATATAAGTGCACAGGTTGCTAGTACGGGCCAAATAACAGGCAAGAATCCTTTTTTAAAATCTTTAATGACATCCTGCTTTTTACTAAGAGTTCGGGAAATAAACATAAATAGAGCCAGCTTAGCAAAATCGGAGGTTTGAATAGTGAGTTGGATAATAGGAAGTTTAATCCATCTGCTACCATCATTAATTTGTGCTCCAAAAAACAAGGTATAAGCAAGCAATGGTAATGAAATAATATATAAAATAGTAGCCACTTTAGAAAACACCGAATAATTAACACGGTGTAAAAAATAAATAAGCGTTAGGCCAATGAGTGTAAATGAAATTTGCTTGAATAAATACACACTGGTATTACCCTTATACATTTTATAGGCAAGTGAACCTGTTGCACTATATACGACAAGAATAGAAATGAGCGATAATAGCACTACAATACCCCAGATATATTTATCACCCCTGGTTTTTGTAACAAGTTGTGTTTTTACCCCTTCAACAGTGGGGATTTGAGAAAATAAAGTATCTGTATTTTGATTCGACATGTGATAGTTTGCAGGGCGTTATGCTAAAATGATTACAATGCTTTTACAGCATCTTTAAATTGTGTGCCACGATCTTCATAATTTTTGAATAAATCAAAACTTGCACATGCAGGACTTAATAACACGCTATCCCCTTTTACAGCCAATTTAAATGCAGTAAGTACCGCAGCAGAAGCGCTATTTGCTTCTTCAATTACTGCCACCTTACCCTTAAATGCATCTATAATTTTTTTATTGTCGGTACCCATACACACAATTGCTTTTACTTTTTCAGTTACCAACTCTTCAATTAAAGCGTAATCGTTTCCTTTATCTACACCACCCAAAATAAGTATGGTAGGGTTTGTTAAACTTTCAAGTGCATACCAAGTGCTATTAACATTGGTTGCTTTACTGTCGTTTATAAACTCCACACCACGTACCATGGCTACAAATTCCATACGGTGTTCGAGGCTATGAAAATTACTCACCGCTTCTCTAATTTTTTCCTTGCGTATGCCAAGGGTTGTTGCTGCAATGCCTGCTGCCATGGTGTTGTATTGATTGTGTTTACCCTTTAATGCAAAATCATAAATACTCATGCTTACGCGCTCTTCTTGAATTCTAAGCATCATTTGATCGCCTTTGATGTAGCCGCCTTTTTTAATTTCTTGTTTCATAGAGAATGGTAATGGGTTAGGGTGAAAGGTTAGTAAGGATAAATGGTTAGTAATAATATCGTCATCTGCACAGTAGATGAAAAAGTCTTGATTGGTTTGGTTTTCAATAATTTTAAATTTGCTTTTGATATAATTTTCAAATTGATAATTATACCTGTCTAGATGATCCTCTGTAATGTTTAATAAAACACTAACATCGGGTCTAAACGTTTTGATATCGTCTAATTGGAAAGAACTAATCTCTGCTACATAAAGGGCTTTGGGTGCTTCTGCAATTTGTTTTGCAAAAGAGTATCCAATATTTCCTACCATCGCACAATCTAGTCCTGCAGTTTTGCAGATATGATACATGAGTGCGGTGGTGGTACTTTTACCATTGCTACCAGTTATGGCAACAATTTTACTATCCCCTTTAAATCTAAAAGCCAGTTCAATTTCAGATATCACTGGTATCCCGTTTGCCCTGATTTGTTTTACCATTTCATTTTTTTCGGGAATACCAGGACTCTTCATCACTTCTGTGGCTGTTAGTATGCGCGCAGCAGTATGTTGTCCTTCTTCAAATTCGATACCGTTGTCAATGAGCTCTTTTTTGTAACGCGCTGCAATGTTTCCTGCGTCAGAAACAAATACATCGTACCCTTTTTGCTTTCCTAGCATTGCTGCACCTACACCACTCTCTCCACTCCCCAAAACCACTAGAAAATGCCTCATACTTATCTCATTTTTAAAGTAAGAATGGCTAATACCACACATAAAATAGTTATGATCCAAAAACGCACAGCAATCTTACTTTCGTGAAATCCTTTTTTCTGATAGTGGTGGTGAAGTGGGCTCATTAAAAACACACGCTTCCCTTCTCCAAATTTTTTCTTGGTGTATTTGAAATAACTTACCTGAATCATTACACTTAATAATTCAATTAAAAACACACCACAAAAAATAGGAATGAGTAATTCTTTTCTAACAATAATGGCTAGTGATGCAATGATGCCCCCTAGTGCAAGGCTTCCGGTGTCACCCATAAATACCTGCGCTGGATAGGCATTGTACCATAAAAATCCAATACAAGCGCCCACAAAAGCGCCCACAAAAATGGAGAGCTCTCCTAAATTAGGAATGTACATAACGTTCAAATAATCAGCTAGTACATAGTTACCACTCACATATATAAATACCCCAAGTGCCATACCAATAATGGCACTTACACCTGCAGCCAGCCCGTCTAGGCCATCCGTAATATTTGCACCATTGGATACTGCTGTAATAATAAACGTAACTACAAAAATGTAAATGATCCAAGTGTATTTTTCGGCGCCCGGACCTATCCAACTAATTAGCTTGCTATAATTAAACTCATGGTTTTTTACAAATGGAATAGAAGTGATGGGTGTTTTTACTTTTACATAACGGCGCTCTACCCCATTAATTTTACGCACAATAATATTTGAATCTTTAGCTAGGCGCTCTCCTTTTTGTAGAGACACAACACCTGTGCTTACAGTAGAAGCAGGTACAATTTCTCTTTCGACGGTAACTGCGTTGCTAAAATAAAGTGATACGCCAATAATAATACCTAAACCTACTTGTCCAATAATTTTAGTAATACCAGCTAAGCCATCACTGTCTTTTTTCTTGTAGGCTTCGCCATTTTTTTGTGCATCCCTACGTGATTTGATTTTAAAATAATCATCTAAAAAACCAATGATACCAAGCCATACCGTACATAAAATCATTAAACGGATATATACTTTATCGAGGTTGGCAAATAATAAAGTAGGAATTAATATGCTTAATAAAATAATGATGCCACCCATGGTTGGTGTTCCCTTTTTTTGCTGCTCGCCTTGTAAACCAAGCTCTCTAACCGTTTCACCAATTTGCTTTTTTTGTAAGAACTCAATTAATTTTTTACCAAATACAGTTGCAATAATCAAAGACAATAAAACTGCCATGGCTATTCTGAAAGTCAAAAATTGAAACATACCAGCGCCTGGTAGGTTAAATTCTTGATTGAGCCATGTAAATAATTGGTATAACATAGGGGGTCTATTAATCTTTGTGGTTAAAGAATGCTAATAAAATGGCTTTGTCATCAAAAGGGTGTTTTACACCATTGATGTCTTGGTATTTTTCGTGTCCTTTGCCAGCTACCAACACAATATCTTCTGGCTTTGCAAATTCAACCGCTGCTTTAATCGCTTCTTTCCTATCTAGTATTGAAATGTATTTTCTTTTTGCGGCTGTGTTTAATCCAGCTTCCATATCCGCAATGATCTGCGCTGGATTTTCGGTGCGCGGATTGTCAGAAGTTAAAATAACCTTGTCACTTAAATCACAAGCGGTTTGTGCCATAATTGGACGCTTGGTTTTATCTCTATCACCACCACAGCCCACCACAGTAATCACCTGCTCGTATCCTTTGCGTAATTTTTTAATTGTAGCTAATACATTTTCAAGTGCATCTGGTGTATGCGCATAATCAATAATGCCAATTACTTGCTTATTACTAATAATGTAGTCAAACCTGCCTTCTGCACCCGCTAGCATAGAGAGTGTGGTAAGCGCAGTATTACTTTCGATACCTAGGTTTATAGCTGCACCATAAACCGCTAATAAATTATAAGCGTTAAACTCTCCTATTAATCTAAAATGAACTTCAATTTCATTTACAAGCATCACAAGTCCAGTGAGTGCATTTTCTAAAATTTTACCCTTATAATCGGCGCTAGATTTTAACCCGTAAGAAAGTTTTTTAGCTTTTGTGTTCTGAAGCATCACTTCACCCCGCTTATCATCAGAATTTGTGATTGCAAATGCAGAAGCTGGTAGCGCGTCAAAGAATCCTTTTTTAGCAGCGATATAGGCTTCAAATGTTTTATGATAATCTAAATGATCGTGTGTGATATTACTAAATAATGCGCCCGTAAATACAAGGCCTGTAATACGGTGCTGATGCACTGCATGGCTGCTGCACTCCATAAACACATGGCTACAACCCGCATCCACCATAGTATTTAGCAGTTCGTTTAAACTAACAGCATCGGGCGTTGTATGAGTTGCCGGAATAATTTGATCTCCAATTTGATTTTGTACAGTAGATACTAATCCACATGTATATCCTAATTCAGAAAATAATTTAAATAATAAAGTAGCAATTGTAGTTTTACCATTAGTGCCTGTTACACCTACTAATTTAATTTTTGTAGACGGTGCATCATAATATTGATGCGCCATATATGCAACCGCTTCAGATGTATTCGCTACTTTAATATACGTAACGCCATCTACTTGTAAAGCAGGCATATTTTCACACACAATAACTTTAGCACCTAGTTCAATAGCTTTTGAAATATAATCATGGCCATCTTGCGCCACGCCTTTAATGGCAACAAAGGCAGTACCCTTTATTACTTTGCGCGAATCAATTGCAATACTAGACACCGCTATATCAGTGGCACCAACTACTTCTAGTAAGTGTACTTTATATAAAATGTCTTGTAAAATATGCATGGCGTTTATTAGTTGAGTGTGATTTGGATTTGTTGACCTTTTACGATTGGCTCTCCTGCTACTATAGACTGCGCTGCTACTTTTCCGCGACCCTGTGCATATACTTTTAAACCTCTCGATTCACAGATATAAATCATGTCTTTGTAACCAAGCCCCACCAGTGATGGCATAGACTTTGCATCTACTTTACTACTCTTTAATAAGCCAGCAGCAGGTGCATGTGAAATAGTTGCCCACTCGTCTACAAACAAACTAGAATCTACAAATGGTAATCTTAATTTTTTTGCAATATGCGCAACGTCTTGCTTATAGCCTTTGTATATATACACATTGCTATCAGGCTTTGCTGCTACTTTAGCAATAGGCGCCTGCTTTACAGAAGCGCTATACAAGCGGTCTGCAATTTCTTTAAACACTGGACCTGCAACAGCAGCACCATAAAATACAGCTGCATGAGGTTTGTTTTTTATCACTACAATACAGGTGTACTGTGGATTATCGGCAGGAAAATATCCAGCAAATGAAGACTGATAAATTTTATCGGCATAGCCTTTATTACCATTAGCAATAAGTGCTGTTCCAGTTTTACCTGCTACTTTATAGGGAGATCCTTTAAATAATGTGGTAGCCGTACCATGTAAACAAACACCTTCTAAACAAGTTTTTAAATCCGCTAATGTTTGATCGCTGCAAATTTTTTCAGTCACAACTTTTGGTTGAATTTCTCTTAGCAACACGCCTTCTTCTTTAATAGCTGATACCAAATAAGGCTTCATCATTTTACCATTATTGGCTACTGCATTATACAGGTTAGCCGTTTGTAGTGGACTTACAAGCAAGTTGTATCCAAAAGCCATCCATGGAAGTGATGTTGGCCCCCATAACTTATGACCTGGCTTGTAAATCAGCGGACGACCTTCTCCCGATAAATCAATACCGGTTGGATTATCCATTCCCATTTTTTTAAGATGGTTGATATATTGCATTGGGTTATTGCCGTAATGTTGGACCGCAAGTTTTGCCATGGCAACATTTGAACTTACTTCAAATGAATGCTGAACAGTAACATCAGTATAACCATGGTCTTCACTATCATAAACGGTTTGGCCAAATACTCTCCAACTTCCCCCGGTAATATTTACCATATTGTTAAGGCCAACTTTTTTGTCCTCTAATAAAGCAAGCATGGTTGCTAACTTAAACGTAGAGCCTGGCTCCGAGGGAGAAATTGCGTAATTATAATTTTCGTAATAGTTACCGTCTTGTCCGCGACCTAAATTAGCAATGGCTTTTACTTTACCAGTTTTTACTTCTAATACAATAGCAGTTCCGTGATCTGCTTCATTTTTGATCATCATTTTTTGAAGTGCATTTTCTGCAACTTCCTGAATAAATACATCGATGGTACTTACAACATCTTTTCCATTTTCTGGTTCAATTTCGTAAGTATCAGCGTCTAATGGAACACCTACACCGCCCGCAATAGTCCGCACCAATTGTTTGCCATTAATGCCACGTAAAACGCTGTCGTAACTGTATTCTAGTCCTACTTTGTTGTTATCACGCGCAAGTCCAATGGTACGGTATGCTAAAGATTTGTAAGGATTTAAACGAATTGATTTTTCAACTGCAATCATTCCACTTTTATAACGGCCTAATTTAAATAAAGGGAAAGCTTGAATTTTTTGATACTCTCTAAATGAAATTTTCTTTTTTAATAAAAAGTAGCCTTCATTGTTTTTGTAAGCCTGCGCAAACATTGACTTGTAATCATCTGCAGATTGATCTTTAAACAAGTCTGCCATATAGTAACTTAACGAGTCGATATGTTCTCTAAATAAATATCCATTGTTAACATGGAGTGGCTCTACTCTAAAATCCATGTAAATATCAAATTGAGGAACGCTGGTACTTAACATCTGACCATCTTCTGAGTAAATGGTACCACGCTCCGAATCAATATCAGCAATACGTTGGTGAAGGCTATCACTCATACTTCTCCAGTACTTGCCCTGCACTTGTTGAATATAAAAACCTTTACCAATAATGGCTGCAGCAACAAGCACAACAAAAATGAAGCTTAAATAAACTCTCCATAATATGTCTTTTTTGATATCCATCTTGCGCTCCTATTATTTTGTGGTGGTTTGTGTTTTTTCTACTTGTAATCTTTGTGGTAATTCTTTGGCGACTTTTAAACCTAAAGGTTCGGTGGCTTTTATCACTTGGTTCTCTTCACTTTTAAACATCACTTCACCTTTGATGGTCTTATATTCGAATTGTAACTCTTTTAATTGTTTGGTAGTTGTATTTATGCTTCTAATAGCGCGATCGGCCATATGACCATTTGCGATATAGATCACGGCCAATAAGGAAAGAAATAAAAAGAAGGGAATATTGCTCGCGATCCACTGATAATTCAATAATCCTTTCAGTGGATTTTTGTTACTGCTAGCATTATTGATTGGTTGTTCGCTCACGGCTTTCTTTTAAATTTTTTCTGCGATTCTTAATTTGGCACTTCTACTTCTTGTGTTGTTTTTTAACTCTTCTTCTGTTGCAGTAATTGGCTTTTTTGTTATCACCGTAAACACATCCTCTTTGTTATCAGGCAAAAAAGGGTGACTAGGTGTTTCTACAAAACTCCCTTGACGGAAAAAGTTTTTTACCATCCTGTCTTCGATAGAGTGAAAAGTGATGATAGCCACACGGCCACCGGGGTTGAGCACGTCAGGGACCTGACTGAGCATTGATTCTAAAACCCCCATTTCGTTGTTCACTTCCATTCTCAAGGCCTGGAAAACTTGAGCCAAATACTTATTGGGATTTCCCTTTACTACTGGAGCAATCAGCGATTTAAATTGTTCGATAGTGGTAACCGATACATGCGCACGTGCAGATACAATATGTGCTGCGAGTGTTTTTGAATTGGTCACTTCACCGTACTGCTCAAATATTTTATGTAATTGAGTAGCGGTATAATTTCGAACAACGTCCTCTGCAGATAAAGCTTGTCGTTGATCCATGCGCATATCTAGCGGACCAGAAAAGCGAATAGAAAATCCACGATCACCTTTATCAAATTGATGACTACTTACGCCTAAATCGGCTAAAATGCCATCAACACCTGTTACTTTGTGTAAACGCAAAAAGCGTTGGAGGTTACTAAAGTTTTCTGGAATGAAAACAACGCGCGCGTCATCCATAACGTTGCGTTTTGCATCGGTGTCCTGATCAAATGCAAATAATTTACCTTTTTCATTAAGTTGAGATAAAATACCTGCGCTATGACCTCCACCCCCAAAAGTGCAGTCGACATAAATTCCATCTGGCTTAATATTTAAGCCATGTAAGGTTTCATGAAAAAGGACAGGAATATGGTAACCTTGATTGGTATGTCCCTTTTCCATAAATCCTTAATCTTTTTTGTCGTTACTGGTCATCACTTCATGGGCCAATTCACTAAAGGCCTCTGGAGAGAAATCCTCAAAGAGCTGTTTGTACTTACTAGCATCCCAGATCTCAAAACGGTCAAGTGCAGCTGCTAAAACAATGTCTTTAGCAAGCCCGGCAAATTCGCGAAGTGATGGAGGAAGCAACATACGGCCAGCATTGTCTAGCTCTATTTCTGTTGCACCACCCAAAAACTGTCTGCGAAACTGACGTACTTTAGGGTCGAAATCATTTAACTGGCTAATCTTGGCCACAATCTTTTCCCAACTTGCAATCGGATATAACGTGAGAGATTTTTCAAAGCCACGGCTTAAAATAAAGCGACCCTCCCCTTCCGGTAGCTGTTTTTTTAGCCCACCCGGAATAAGGAAGCGACCCTTTGCGTCGACCGTTGCTTCATATTCTCCGTGAAATCCGTTCATTGGTTAATAACTTTGGTTTATGATTACCACTTGTTGACACAAAATAACACTTTTTCCCACTTTCAACCCAAAAGCAAAAACGCACAATTAATCCACAGAATTATACAGGGGCAAAGGGTTTGCTATGATTGGCTTGTAGGGTTTTATGGTGTATTTTAAGTGTAAATTGATGTTAATAACTGTGGATAACCCCCATTTTGTGTGGATAGTAGCTTAAAATGATGCAAATTTGCACCCAAATGCACCCAAAAGACCTCTCTATATTAGATTTTAACTACGATTTGCCAGCTAGTAAAATAGCGAGCTATCCGCTGGAACAGCGGGATGCAAGTAAGCTTTTAGTGTATGGCGCGGGGGCGGATGGCGCGAGGGCGGATGGCGCGGGTGCGGATGGTGCGGGGGCGCATGGTGTATGCGCGGGCGCAGATAATGTAGGCGCGGGTGCGGCGCAAATCACTGAAACAACGTATTCTAGACTAGACGAAGTGTTGCCGAGTAACACATTACTTGTACATAACGATACCAAAGTAGTTGCAGCGCGATTATTTTTTGAAAAAGAAAACGGATCTACAATTGAAATATTTTGCTTAGAACCTGCAAGTATTTACAAAGATATTACTACTGCGATGCTTGCAAAAAAACAAGTGTTGTGGGGTTGTTTAATTGGTGGTGCGAAAAAATGGAAAGAAGGTTCACTAAAAATAAAATACGGCAACAACCATACACTTACTGCAACAAAACACACTACACTTGCAGATAGTTATTTGATTCAATTTGAATGGGATAACGAAGCGCAAAGTTTTGCAGAAGTATTAGAAGCAGCAGGAAATATCCCTCTCCCTCCTTATTTTAATAGAGCTGTAGAAGCCAATGATAAAGAGCGTTACCAAACCGTATACGCAGCTGCAGAAGGCTCTGTAGCAGCACCTACCGCTGGTTTACATTTTACGCCAGCACTGTTTACTAAACTCGCTGCAAAAAATATTGCCAAAGAATTTGTAACACTACATGTTGGCGCAGGTACTTTTAAACCCGTTAAAGCTGCGCGCATGGAAGAACATGAAATGCACGCAGAGTTTATTGATGTGCAAAAAAGTTTTATTGAGATGTTGCGTGATAATTTTAAACAACGCGATGAAAATGCGAATCAAATCGCGAGCGCAAAAACAATCATAGCAGTTGGCACTACATCATTAAGAACTTTAGAGAGCCTTTACTGGATGGGCGCAAAAATAATTGCAGCAAACAACGCCAATAACGCAAATAGCAACTCCACAAATAACACCGCAAACCCCTCCATAGAAAATATTAGTGTGGTGCAGTGGGACCCTTACGAGCTTATGCCCCAAAACGAGCTCCCATCATCGGCTTCAGCTCTTAGTGCACTATGTAGCTGGATGGAGCAAAATAGTTTAAGCCGCCTCATAACCAAAACACAAATAATTATTGCGCCCGGTTACCACTTTAAAATAATTGATGGACTTATTACCAATTTTCATCAGCCTCAATCTACGCTGTTATTGCTAGTAGCCGCTATTACCAATGGCAACTGGAAAACGATGTACGATTACGCCCTGCAAAATAATTTTAGATTTTTAAGTTATGGTGATGGTTGCCTTATTTGGCTAGATCCATCTGTACGGTAAACACACTGCCTTCTCCTAATTTGCTTGCAACGCTTATGCTGCCTTTGTGGGCATCAATAACAGTTTTTACATAACTCATGCCAAGGCCAAAGCCTTTTACATTGTGCAAATTACCAGTGTGTGCTCTATAAAATTTTTCAAAAATTCGTTTCTGTGTTTCTTCGGTCATACCAATTCCATTATCTGCACAAGCAACAAAAATAGAACCCCCTTTAACCGATGTTGTAATGGTAATAATAGGTGCTGCTGCTGCGTATTTAATGGCGTTATCGATGAGGTTTGAAATCAAATTTGAAAAGTGAATTTCATCAGCTTCAATAACATCGTTCTCTGCATTAAATTGTAAAATAACCTGGCCATTTTTATCTTTGAGTTGCAGTTGATGATTGTCCATAGCACCCTTAATAAGATCATGCAAATGAAGTGGAACCAGGTTTAATTCAAGTTCTTCTTTATCCATGTGAGCCGCTTGTAGTATGGTTTCTACATGCTTATTCATCCTAACATTTTCATCCTTGATAATACCACTAAAGTAAGCCATCTTTTCGGGGTTGGCCTGTACCTTTTCATTACGGAGCGCATCTACTGCAAGTGAAATAGTAGCAATAGGCGTTTTAAATTCGTGGGTCATGTTATTGATAAAATCACTTTTAATTTCAGACAATTTTTTCTGAACAAGCAGTGAACGTATCGTAACAAAAAACGCGGCTAAAATCACAATCATAAATGTTATGGCGCCTAGCAAAACCCATTTTAGAGAAGCCCACACTTGACTCCTGTAATCAGGAATCACAATAATTAATTTTTCAAAAGCACTAAAGCCTTCAAAATCAGAACCCGATTCTGGAATGATGGCGATGTACGCAATTTTATTATTAATGGTATCCCAGTATTCGGTTCTAAAATTAGAAGACACCATTTCATATTCATCACGGGTACTGGTAATGGCAAATTCAAAATTCAATTTTTGAAGGTCTGCTGCTTTAAATGCTGCACTTATTTTATCACTGATTTGCACTTTGGTAAAATAATCATCTACACTTACCGGTTTAATAAAATGAAGGTGTAATTCGGGACCAAAACCAAGGCCGCCTTTTTTAGGAAGGGATACGGGTTGACCATTGTACACCCTTGTTTTAATATCATTCACCACACTAATACCTGCTTCGTTCACTTTGTTTACGAGCTGTACTTCGGTAATCTCTAATAAGTTGCTCAGCCAAGATGCTTGCAACAAAAAGAGACCTCCAATAGAAAGTCCAATTAAAACAATGATGATACGAAAACTGCGTTTCATGAGAATACAAATATCGGGCAAAAAAAATAAAGCACCCCAGTTGTGGAGTGCTTTACCATACATTTATGTTAAACAAAAACTATTTATACCGCAGCAGCACCTTCAACAAGGACCGTTACTTTATTGTTTGCTACTTCTACAAATCCACTTTTGATGGAATAGTTTTCGGTAGCTGATTTGTCTTTTAATACTTTAACATTACCTGTTCCAAGCGCACTTACAAGTGGCGCGTGCTTATCAAGTATTTCAAATAAACCAGAAACACCTGGTAATTGAACACCATACACTTCGCCGCTATATAATTTTTTTTCAGGTGTTAATATTTCTAATTGCATATCCTTTTTTTAAAGATGCTTACGCGTTTGCAGCTGCCATTAATTTTTTACCTTTTTCAATGGCATCTTCTAAAGTACCCACTAAGTTAAAGGCTGCTTCTGGATACTCATCTACATCTCCATCCATAATTGAATTGAATGCGCGGATAGTATCTTCGATGCTTACAAACACACCTTTTAAACCTGTAAATTGTTCTGCAACGTGGAAAGGCTGCGATAAGAAACGTTGTACTTTACGTGCACGTTGCACGGTCATTTTATCTTCTTCAGATAATTCATCCATACCTAAAATCGCAATGATATCTTGAAGTTCTTTGTAACGTTGTAAGATTAATTTTACGCGGTTCGCACAATCGTAGTGTGCTTCACCAACTACTGCTGCCGTTAAGATACGAGATGTAGAATCTAGAGGATCTACCGCAGGATAAATACCTAAATCGGCGATCTTACGAGACAATACCGTAGTAGCATCTAAGTGCGCAAATGTTGTTGCTGGCGCTGGATCCGTTAAGTCATCGGCAGGTACGTAAACCGCTTGAACCGAAGTAATAGAACCATTTTTAGTTGAAGTAATACGCTCTTGCATAAGTCCCATTTCGGTAGCAAGGGTTGGCTGATAACCCACCGCAGATGGCATACGACCTAATAGTGCCGATACCTCAGAACCTGCTTGCGTAAAACGGAAAATGTTATCTACGAAAAATAAGATGTCCTTACCTTTTCCTGTACCATCTCCATCACGGAAATATTCGGCAACCGTTAAACCTGAAAGGGCCACACGCGCACGTGCACCTGGAGGTTCGTTCATTTGACCAAATACGAAAGTAGCTTTTGAATCTTTTAACGCATTCATGTCTACTTTAGATAAATCCCATCCGCCTTCTTCCATGCTATGTTTAAAAGCATCACCATATTTCATGATATCTGCTTCAATCATTTCACGTAATAAGTCATTTCCTTCACGTGTTCTTTCACCCACACCCGCAAACACGGATAAACCACCGTGTCCTTTTGCGATATTGTTGATTAACTCTTGAATCAATACTGTTTTACCTACACCCGCACCACCAAACAACCCAATTTTACCACCTTTTGCATATGGCTCAATAAGGTCAATTACTTTGATACCTGTAAATAATACTTCAGTTGCAGTACTTAGGTTTTCAAATAATGGCGGCTTGTTGTGAATAGGACGTCCACCCTCTTTACTTAATTGAGGAAGACCATCGATTGCATCACCAGTTACGTTAAATAAACGACCGTTGATGCCTTCACCCACTGGCATTGCAATGGCTTTACCTGTATCTACAACTTCCATACCTCTTACAAGACCATCGGTTCCGTCCATCGCAATGGTACGTACGCTGTCTTCACCAAGGTGCTGTTGCACTTCGAGTACTAACTTTTCACCACCTTCTCTGGTGATTTCAAGTGCGTTGTAAATTTCTGGTAATGTTTTGTCCGGAAAATGCACGTCAACTACCGCACCAATGATCTGTTTAATCTTACCGTTTGTAGCCATACTATTGAAGTATAAAAAGGGTTTTGAAATATGTTTTTAAGCCTAAAACCAGGGTTTCAGATTTGGCCGCAAAGGTAAGGATTAGGGGTTGAGAAAAAAAGGAAAAATTGACTAAAATTTGTAATTTGTCAAAAATTCAAGTGTATGTCCCCATTTTTAGCCGAAGTACTAGGTACAGCCCTCATTTTAACCATTGGTACAGGCGTGGTTGCCAACGTTGCTTTACCCAAAACCAAGGGTAACGGATCAGGCTATTTGGCCGTTACATTTGGTTGGTTTGCAGCGGTTTTTGTAGGTGTTTATGCCAGCAGTGCCGCCAGCGGGGCGCATTTAAACCCGGCGGTAACCATTGGCTTAGCAGTAGCCGGCAAATTTGATTGGAGCCTAGTGCCCTCCTATTTGCTTGCGCAACTATTGGGTGCCATGCTTGGGGCTGTTTTAGCCTGGTTGGCGCATTTACAGCAGTTTAATGAAACTTCAGATGCAGCTACCAAACTGGGCGTGTTTTGCACTTCGGCCTGTATCAAACACCCGGTTAAAAATATAATTTCAGAAGCCATTGCTACGCTCACCTTTATGCTGGGCGTTTTTTACATTACTGCACCAGCCCAGAGCAATGGCGCTATGGATGCACTTCCGGTATCATTACTAGTGCTTGGTATTGGACTTGGTATGGGTGGCCCAACGGGTTATGCCATTAACCCTGCTAGAGATTTAGGCCCGCGCATTGTACACGCCATTTTACCCATTAAAAATAAAGGCGGCAGTGATTGGGGTTATGCATGGGTGCCTGTTGTAGGACCTATCATTGGAGCAGTTGCCGCGGCATACGTTTTTATGTGGCTCGCTTAATTTTTCGCAAATTTCATTAACGGTTTTTATGAACAAATATATTTTAGCCTTAGACCAAGGCACTACTTCTAGCAGGGCTATTATTTTTAATAAGGCCGGCGAAATTTTAGCTACAGCTCAAAAAGAATTTACACAAATATTTCCGGAGGCCGGACTTGTAGAACATGATGCCAACGAAATTTGGAGCACACAAATTGGTGTTGCATCGGAGGCTATTATGCAAGCAGGGCTTGACGCTTCGCAAATTGCGGCGATTGGTATTACCAACCAGCGTGAAACAACCGTGGTGTGGGATAAACAAACAGGGCAACCTATTTACAATGCCATTGTGTGGCAGGATAGGCGCACTGCAAATTATTGCGACACCTTAAAAATACTGGGGCACGCAGCAAGTATTCAAGCAAAAACTGGACTTGTAATAGATGCTTATTTTTCTGGCACTAAATTAAAATGGATACTAGATAATGTTGCTGGTGCTCGCGAAAAAGCAGCAGCTGGACTTTTGTGTTTTGGTACCATTGATAGTTGGTTGCTCTGGAAATTAACAGGCGGCAAAGTGCACGCCACAGACGTTTCTAACGCATCGCGCACACTCCTATTTAATATTCATACACTTAGTTGGGATGAAGAATTATTACAGCTATTAGACATTCCAAAAAACATATTACCGGAGGTAAAAAGTAGTTCAGAAATTTACGGACACACTCAAAATATGTTAGCGGCGCATAGCATACCTATTGCAGGGATTGCTGGTGATCAACAAGCGGCACTTTTTGGTCAGCAGTGTACACAACCGGGCATGGTAAAAAATACCTACGGCACGGGTTGTTTTATGCTTATGAATACGGGCACCAAAGCAGTAACATCGCATCATCATCTGCTTACCACTATTGCTTGGCAAATTAATGGCGTTACGGAGTATGCATTAGAAGGATCTGTGTTTATTGCAGGCGCTGTGGTGCAGTGGTTAAGGGACGGATTACAAATTATTAGAACCGCTTCAGAAATTGAAATATTAGCAGCTACTATTAATGGAACAGATGGTGTGTATGTAGTACCCGCATTTGCAGGACTTGGAGCCCCTTATTGGAACCAACACGCAAGAGGTACTATTGTAGGTATTACACGTGGTACCAACAGAGGTCATATAGCACGCGCAGCCCTTGATAGCATTGCGTATCAGACCATGGACGTTTTAGATGCTATGCAAAAAGATTCGGGCATTACAATAAAAGAATTACGTGTTGATGGTGGCGCTACTGCTAATAATATGCTCATGCAATTTCAATCAGATATTTTGCATACCAAAGTTATTAGACCCACCATTACAGAAACAACAGCACTGGGTGCAGCTTACTTAGCAGGACTTGCGGTGGATTACTGGAACTCAATAGATGATATTGCTGCGCAGTGGCAAATACAAAAAGTATTTGAACCGGCATTATCAACTGAAGCCACAGATGCATTAAAAACGGGTTGGAAAAAAGCAATTATCTGCGCGGACGTAGCCACTGATCTGGATTAAGCGGCACACCACGCTCGTTGTTGATGGTAAATATAATACTGCCTTCACCATCTATACTTTTACCAGAACGGCCTAAGGTAGAACCTGCTTTTACCTCACGACCTACACTCACACTCGCACTAGAAAGCTGTTGGTATACTGTAAAATATTTTCCGTGACGCACCATT